>NZ_JBFODO010000034.1:0-47419 GCF_040908365.1 Aeromonas sp. R2-4 | reverse complement strand
CCCGTGGAGGGGTTCCCGAGCGGCCAAAGGGATCAGACTGTAAATCTGACGGCTCTGCCTTCGAAGGTTCGAATCCTTCTCCCTCCACCATCATTCAAGAAAACCCGGCCTCGCGCCGGGTTTTCGCTTTCTGCCATTCCCCTCACACTTTTTCGGTCTTGTCAGATCTGACAGTTGCAATTGCATCCCATCTTGCTCATCGTGGCATCATCGACATCAGAGTGTTCATATCATGTTTGAAGTCTGGGACGAGCATGGTCACGCCACCGGTCTGACACTGCAGGCGCTCAAAGTCAGAATCAGCAACGACTATCAGGGTGATCTGATGGTGCGCTACAGCAACAAGCTGGGACTCCCCACGACCCTCTTTCTGACCATTCATCAGGGCGTTGCCTATCAACGCTTCAAAGCGGGTTCGCCAAGACTGGATTGGGAATGGCTGGCCACCGCAGGCAATGGTCACAGCCCCCGCAATTTTATGAGCGAACAGTTCCCCTTACTCCAGCT
Organism: Aeromonas sp. R2-4; assembly: GCF_040908365.1. Lineage (NCBI taxonomy): Bacteria > Pseudomonadati > Pseudomonadota > Gammaproteobacteria > Aeromonadales > Aeromonadaceae > Aeromonas > Aeromonas sp. R2-4. The sequence continues at coordinate 46,912 of NZ_JBFODO010000034.1, read as the reverse complement.
CTCCCTCGATAACTGAGTGCCCTTTCTCGCTCAATAACGTCAATTCATCGATGATTTGCTGTAATTGGGCACGAAAGCGTGTCAGCTCATCTGTACAAGCTGGCGATCCAAACTGACGGATTTTTTCTTCCAACCGCCATGCCTGTTCCGCCAATTCTGGCGCCATCATCATGCTGATGGTCCCCGCCTGACGATGCACCCAATTGGCCAATGCATTGTCATCAGGTGGCACCTGCGCCATCGACTGTTCAAGCTCCTGGCGAAAAAGCGGAAACATCTGCCGCAACTTTTCACCATGACCAAAAAATGCCTCCATGGCTGCAATATCAATCAAGGTTGGCGCGGGTAAGATCTGCCACTTCTGCAACATCTGGTGCAGAGCATCCAGCAGCACCGGTTTGCCCAACAGATCGTCCATGCCCGCGGCAAAACAGCGCTGAGCCTGCTCTGGCAACACATTGGCCGTCATGGCGATGATCAGTAGCCGCTCACCTTTCTCTGCAGCCCGTATCCTGCGGGTGAACTCATAACCATCCATCACCGGCATCTGACAGTCACAGAGCACCAGCTCATAGAGATGCTGCGCGACCATCTCGAGAGCCTGCTGGCCATGCTCTGCCACATCGCAGTTCATCCCCAGTTGCCTGAGCTGGCGTATCACCAGCGACTGATTGAGGGGATTATCCTCAACCAGCAATACCCGGCAGGGCTGCATGGGTGCGCTCTTTCGCATCGCTTTCGTTGCCGTCCCATAGCTCAAGCCAAGCTGGCGATAGCAAACTTCCCGCACCGCATGCCAGGTCATGGGATTGCTGTTGAGGGTGTAACCCTCCTCATCACAACGATAACCGAGGGGGGTTGCCAGCGGCAGCACCCGGATGACCCTGTTGCCCGCCAACTCATGGTCTGTGAAACGCAACTGAGCATCACCAGACTCCGACGTTCGTGTTACCCCCAAGGCGTCAAGATGCAACAGCAGGGTGTGGCACAGCTTATCGTCATGGAGATCGATATGGGCTTGCACGCCATTGAGACGGAGATCCGGCTCTCGCTGTGCCAACACTGGCAACGTGACCGTCAGGCTGATGAAAGTGCCTAGCCCAGGGGCACTCTCCAGCCGGATCTCGCCACCCATCAAGGTGGCCAGGGTCTGGCAGATACTCAGCCCCAAGCCGGTACCACCATAACTGCGGGTGGTGGAGCTCTCTGCCTGTTCAAAGGCATTGAAGATCCGGCCAAGCGCCTCCGAGCTCATACCGATGCCGCTGTCGCGCACGCCGAAGCACAGTTGCTGTTGCCCCTCCTCCTGTACCAGCAGTTGCACCGAGATCTCGATAAAGCCCCGCTCGGTGAACTTGATGGCATTGCTGACAAAGTTGAAGAGGATCTGGCGCAGACGCAGCGCATCACCGCTCACCCGGGCCGCAACACCTGCATCCGCCCAGAGATAGACGCGCAACCCCTTGCGATGAACTTCGCTCACCGTCATGGTCAGCACGTTGTCGAGCAGCTCCCGGACAAGAAACGGAGCCTCTTCGAGTTGCATCTTGCCCGCCTCCAGCTTGGCGAAGTCGAGCACGTTGTCGATCAGCGCATGCAATCCCTGGGCACCGCGGTTGATAACCTCCACCATCTGGCGCTGATCCTGGGTCAGCTCGGTAAAAGTTAGCTGTTCCGCCATACCGATAATGCCATTCATAGGCGTGCGAATTTCGTGGCTCATGGTGGCCAGAAACTCCCCTTTCTGGGTGGCGGCAGACTCCGCCTTGGCCTTGGCTCTAGCCAATGCAGCCTCAACCTGATGGCGACGGACTATCTCCTGACGCAGCCGCCAGTACGCCACCGACAGCACCAGAATAAAGAGCGTAATCGCCACCCCGGCGGGCAGCAGGGTACGCACCAGTTTCGCTCTGGGGATCCCTTCGCTGTAATTGAGCGCCAACCAGCTGTTGCGTATCTGGCGCTTCTCCTTGTCGCTCATGCTGGCAAGCACCCGGTTGACCAGGGGCAGCAAGGGGCTGTAAGGCTCACGTACCGCAACGGCCAACTCATCTTTGAAGGGGGTGGGCGCGGCAATATGAAGTCGGTCATCAAACTGCTCGGTGACAAGACGGGAAACCACCACCAGATTGCCGATATAGGCATCTCCCTCACCTGCTGCAACACGAGCGAGCCCCTCGTTGGCACTCTTGGTCGTGATCAGTTTCAGGTCAGGCACCAGTGTCCTTAGCTGGGGGATCAGCATACTGTCGGTCAACAACAACTTTTTACCGGCCAGATCAGAGAGATCCCCGATCGGAATACTACCGCGCGCCGTCACCAGCACCATCGGGAATGATGCAAAGGGCTCGCTGGCATGCCAACCCACCAACCGCTCAATGATGCGGGTGGGTAATACCGCCAGATCCACCTCGTGATGCAGCAGCAACTGCTGCAGATCGGGCCAGCTCTGCACTGGCACACGGCTGTATGCCAGCCCCAACTTCTCTTGCAGCACGTCCAGATAATCCGCCATCAAGCCGACCGGATTGCCCTCCTCATCGAGATGGGAGAAGGGCACCCAGCCGGGGATCAGCCCCAGCTTGAGCGGTGGCAGCATCGAGAGCCAGCCACGCTCATCAGGACGCAGTAAAAAATGACTGTGCCCCATAAAGTTGGGCTCCAGGCTCTCCCCCAACCAGCGTTTCTCCAGTTCACTGCGCGCCTCGACCGTCAGTGCCTGAATCGCCGTATCAAGCCGGATAGCAAGAGTGTGTTTCTGGCTGGCAATACCAAGGTGCAGGGTTTCCATCAACAAGGGAGACTGGGCAACCACCGCCAACGCCGGGTGACGCTCGATAAACAGATTGGCCACGTGTAGGTTGCCGATATAGGCATCTGCCCGCCCTTGTTCAACCGCCTGCAGTGCGCTGCTCGTATCGACAAAGAGCCGGGGTGTGACATTCGGATAATGCAGCTTGACCAACTTCTCGGTCAGAAAGCCTTTTTCAATAGCAATGCTGGCGGACTGCAACCGGCTCACATCCCGAAACAGGGGGCTGTCCTGGCGAACCACCACCACGGTCGGCGAAGTGTAGTAAGGTAGGCTATAGGTGACACACTGACGCACCTCAGAATTAAATGCATCGAGCAGGATATCCAGCTTGCCACGGCAGGCATCGGCATACATGGTTTTCCAGTCAGGGTAAACCTGCCAGGCAATCCGGTAGTCAAGCTTTTTGGCTATTTCCTCCATCAATTCAACACTGAATCCAGCGGCGACCTTGCCGTCCCACTGCTGGAATGGTCCCCATCCGCCAGCCAATATGCCCACTTCAATCGTTGGTACAGAATGTACCTCCGCCGAAAATACGGAAGGCGTCAAGGAAAAAACAGCGACAATAATTATGAATCGTTTGATTAATGACATAAGCGAACAATATATAGACATAACGATTCACATATATTTATAAAAAGATATATGCACCTGAAAAAATGGGGTGCGCACGGTAGTATAGAAATGTTAGCTTTGGTAGCCTGAATATTATTCACCGTTTTATAAGAGGCTCATCCATGTCCTTCAAGATTATTCTTGCCGATGACCACCCCTTGATTCTGACCGGGATCCGTAGCCTGATTGACCAGATAACACCCCATTGTGAAGTGATCGCCGAGGCATATCAGGTATCTGACTTGCTGAAATTATTGCAACAGCATCATTGTGATCTGTTGATCACTGATTTCAGCATGCCGGGAGATATCCGCTGTGATGGCCTGGTGATGATCCAGCAGTTGCGTCGGGATTATCCAAACCTGCCCATTATTGTGCTGACCCAGATCCAGAACAGCGCCATCTTGCAATCCCTTATTCAGGTTGGGGTCAACGGTCTGATACTGAAAAAATCGGTTATCAATGAACTGGCCGATGCCATTCGCCAGATATTGCTCGGTCATCGCTATATTGGTCCTGCGGTAAAAATACTGCTGGCCAATGCCGGAATCTCTGCTCAAGGCGAACCCCACACGCTTACACCAAAGGAGAGCGAAGTGGTGCGCCTACTTGCCAGCGGCATGTCCGTCACTCAGGTTGCCGACTATCTTCATCGCAGTGTCAAAACCATCAGCACCCAGAAAAAGAGCGCCATGATACGGCTGGGTATTAGCAGCGATAGCGCCCTCTTTGACTATGCCAAAAGCAGCGGACTCTATTAATCAATAGCCGCATCAAATATCAGGGTAACATCACCTTTAAAGGAGGCGCCAGGGTATTTCATCATCTCGGCGACCGTCCCACCCACAATCTGAAATCGAATCGTACTGGCAGCATTGATAACCGGACTTCCCTGTACATGAAGTACAAATCTGGTTTTATTTTTAGTCAACAGAAACATTTCATTTATGCTGTTAACATAGTGCGTTTTTAAAGGCACTGTTCGCCCCTTGCTATCTTTTAATGCGCACTCGCCACTAGTAGACCATTGATATTGGCAACGAAGTGAGACAGTAAATGGGGCACTAAACCATATTCGAAAAGGAACATCTTGCTGCAATATGCTTGGCTCTCGCTTTCCACTATGAATCCAATTACTCCACCCACCTGGTGGCAATAAGGTTACTTGGCTATGGCCATCGCTATCTCCTTTGGGAAAATCAACTTTCAATTGATGACGGACTGTCAGTGTAAATTTAAGTTCATGCTCTGTTCCCCCAGAATAGGTTGCATCACCCAGGTCAATATCCTTATTACGCCCCACCATTATTTTTAAACTACCAGTATACTTTCCGTTTGACATAGTCAATGGATTAGGTGCTTTGATACGAAAGCCATAATTCAGCCAATCGACAGAGTATGATGTTCCATCACCAAGTTGGCTATTGTGATAGCACTCAGACGCGCCATTTTGAGCTAAATCATTAATAGAATATAAAAAAAGTTGCCCAGTTACTACAGACCCGAACCACCCCCAAGTACTAAAGCTTTGATAGCAATCACCACCAATAGTATGCATGGGCCATCTATTATTATTGACAATTGGATACTCCATTTTTATTACCTTGGCACCTATATTGGTTGGAATAAATGCCAATTCATGGCGTTCTCCATTGTTGCTATTTGTCAACGTGACCTTTTTAGGCCCAGAAAGTCGATAGTAACTTAGGTAGTTCTGTTTACCCTTCGCCGAATTTATTGTTTTTCCTATCGACACAGGGAGTTTTACTATAACCGATGACTCTAGCGGCTTCAGGGGATCACAATAAGAAATCTCATTGCCGACATCGCACGGAGTGGTGTTGATAAAACGCCCACCACTCACTTCATAACTCTCCGGTTTATAGTCTGCCGTAATATCAATCACATCAGCCAAAGAAGAGTGACTGATAATCAGTAGAACTAATATTTTAATGCTTTTCATTTTTTACAGTAACACCAGGTGAACATATTAACTCTCCCAACATAATAATCTCCGATGCCTCCGTGCGACTCTGCACTCCTGACGAGTTGTTGCAACGGAGAATGCCATTATGTTCCACGCTAAATTGTGGCTGTCGTCGACTCGCCTCCAGCGCAAAGAAGCCATCGTTTTCGGTAAATGCCCGCCCTATGGGGTTGCTGACCATGGCACCACGCAGCGGCCTATTTTGCCCGTCGAGCAGGCGACCAATCACAGTGACGGTACTTATGGCGTTCACCTGGCCATAACCCACTCCGCCGCGGTTAAGGTGGTAGGGGAGCACCGTGGGCTTGATGGTGAGCGGTGCCCCTTCGTGGTCGGCCATCTCCAGTTGCAAGGCGCCACTTTGCAAGGCTGGCACCGAGACCAGATGGCGCCCAGGTCCAAGAGTTTGGACGCTACCCAAGTCGTCGCTAACCCGGATCCGTGCCGCCTCATCGTCGGCGTCGATATCGAGGATCATCGCAGCCTCATTGCCCATACCGCCCATCTCTCGAGAACCGAGCGCCAGCTCCCCCTCCCGCCCCAGTGCCACCAAGCTCTCCAGATTGATACCGCCAGTCACCTGTTCGTTATAAGAGGAGTGCTGGGCAAACAGGTCCCCCCCCAGCCAGGGCGATGCAAAACGGCCATAACCTGACAGGCCGGTACCATAACTGTCGTGGGTGCTACCGACGCTGACCTGACGAAGCGGCCCCCAGTCCACCTCCTGCTGATAATTGAGATAGGCGCTGCGCTGGGCACCGCCCGAGCGGGAAGTATTGCTGCCCAGCCCCAACGACAACTGGCGATCCTGTCCGCCCAGGTTGACGGTCAGACTGAACGTGCTGCCGCGATCCCGCTGCTGCGCCGTGCTCTCGCTGCCGGGGCGATCGAACAGGGTCACCCCCCAGGTCACCCAACGCCCCCACAGCCGATCGCTATAGTGCCATCCCACATCAGCGCCATTACCACTACCAGACTGATGAGAGAGATAGACCCCGAGGGATCCCCATTTTTCCAGCGATTTCTGCAGTGACAGACTGGACACCGCACTCGCCTCCCCTTGCTTGCGCAGATTGCGCGAATGGCTGGCCACCAGACTGCTGTTGCCATGCCAGTAGATCCCCTGCAAGTCGTAACCCCACCCCATGCCGACACTCTGGTTGAGGGAGGCAAAACCGTGGAGCTGACTGGTCGCCTCCCAATCAAGCGAGAGAGAGTGCTGGGCTCGTTTGTCCACATACTGGCTACCCGCCCCCGCTACCAGCGAGGGGAGCAGCAGATGGTTAACGGCAATACCACCACTGGCCCCTTCCAGATCACTATCTCCTTGCCGCACCAGCCAGCGGGTCTGGCGTCCGGCAAACAGGTTGAAGCGCCACGGCTCCTCCGGCGTCTGCCAGTTGGAGGGTTTGTAGATCATTTCGCGCCAACGGCGGGTCTCCTGACCATCCTCCAGCAACCGCAGTTCTACCTCGTAGATACCTCCGGGCAGCGATCGGGTATCAAGTGCCTGCAAACCCGATACGACCGGCTGGGACTGGATCAGGTTGCCATCACGATAGATCTCCACCATGCCCGGCCGGGCCGGTGCCACCTGGATCGGCGCCAGACTGGGGACCCCGCGCTCCCGGCGCAGCAGATCCGAGCTGCCCCACATCATCCCGAGCACTGTGGGGGTCGCGCCACTGTAGTAGTTGGGCTGACGCACCAACCCCTGCGCCGAGGGAAAGAAGAAGCCGAGACGATAAAAATTGGCCTCATGGAGCCGCTCGCCATAAAGCTGAGCCAGGCCGACTTCACTCGATTGCCCCTCCTGCCAGGTGGCATCCCCCTCCATAAAAGGGGTCCACGGTCCCCAGCTGCCCTCCAGCTGCAGGTTGTAGTGTCCATGGCGCTGAGTGCCCTGCACCAGGTTCAGCTGGTTCTGGATCAGCAACCCCTTGCTCTCTTGAGGCAGCGCCATAAAGCGCTGATCCCGCGCCCCCAGCTCCACCTGACCGGTCAGTACCGAGAGCTGGGACTCCTCCAGGCTGTATTGCAACCCCACTATGCCTTCGGGACAGGCACGGCCGCACTCGCCGAGTGGCAGATGGCTTCCCAACTTGCTCAACCAGCGTTCACGCGTACCCTCGTCAAACTCGCTCTCCTGTACATCCACCAGTGAAAGCAGCTGTACCGAGTTATCCCGCCCGAGCAGCACTTCCCCATCCCCCAGCAGGCGACCGTCGACAGTGACTCGCACCATCAGCGGGACGCCAAAAAAGTGCTCTTCAAACCCTTCCGGCAACTGCTGCGCCTGTTGCAACAGCAGTGCAGGTTTAGCCACCACCAGCGGAGCAGAGAGCAACAGCCCGAGCAAAAGAAGAAGAGAACGAACCATGAAGTACAACCTGAAAGCCTGAAATCTCAATTAAAGGGGGGCCTGATGGCCCCCACATCCCCAAGTCAGCCACCTTGAGCAGGCGGCGCCTCGGATTCAAACATCATGCTGACAATTCCCTGATAGTTGCCGGGCTTGTAGCCACCGCTTGGAGCCACGGCCGGAATGATCTCCAGTCCGACTTGTTTGCCGGTATTGGCATCGGCCTGAGTCAACAGCTCGGCGGATGTGGTGGTCAGTGCGACGCCTCCGACCTTGACCGTCAAACCGATGCTATCCTTGCCGCTAGCCATGGTGGCGGGATAGACCAGATAGCCCTTGATGGGGCCAAGAGTGCTCTTCATCTCCAGCTGCTTGGCCAAGGGATCCAACTTCTGGTTAAAAGGGTTGAAGGTCAGTTTCTGCGGGGTATTCATCCAGTCCCCGACCGGCTGCACATAAAACTTGTCCGTCGGGATCTGCGCCGTCACCGTTACCGTATGCTCGACCTTCTCGGCTGCCATCAGGGTACTGCTTGCCAACAACAGTGCGGGGGTGAACCATAACCTCTTCATAACCACTCCTTATTCTTTGATGATATTCATATGACATATCGATGTTCAGGCCTTGAACTCCTTGAATACCGATTGCTTTCCTTCTATCAGTTCAAAACGAACCGTACTGGTGGCATCTTGGCTGACCCGTTTTTTAACGCCGGGCAACAGATGCAGCTTCTCCGGTTGGCTGCATGACGTTTTGTCACACAACTCCAGATAATCGAGAATCACGGTGGTATTGCCCCGATTCTCCACATAGAGGGCACCGTTATCGCGGCCAATCCGGGTGTCATAATGGGTCTCTTTGGGTGCTACAAACAAAATGGTGCCATAACCGGTCATGATGCTGACACCGGCGCTAATTTGCTGCTGTGGTGGCAATTCGGTTATTTCATCATCCTGTGGTTTGACCGGTACAAAACGCACCCGAAAATAACGTTCGCGCTCCCTCTCACCCATATAAATAAAACGGGTAGCCTGGATTCCACCTGCAGGAATAATCAACCGAGATGGACTTGTCACCAGCTGGCGAACGCCCTCCTCCGGTAACTCCCGCTCCTTCGGCACGCCATCGGCACCATATATAATTTCGGCCAGCGTTATTTTGACAAAGGCCGTCTCATTACCAAGATTTCTAACCCGCTTGAGCAGCGTAGTTTTTTCTGCTGACATATAGTCATATAAGGTGCCAACGCTAATATCTGGAGATGCCAAGACATTGCTGCTGAATATAAGCAGCAACACAGCAAAAATCTTATTCATGAAATAATAATCACACTATGAAAATGATAGAGAGTAGTGCCTTCATTGCAGGCTCCGAAAGATATATGAGTTCAATATATGTGAGTTCCATATATGCAAATCGCCCAATGATCATATTTGGCTCGGCGATTCGTCATTGAGGCCAGTCTAGATAATCCACACAGCGGACTTAATCGGAATAATCTGATACTGCCAAAGTATTTTTTCTGCAAACAATCAGACAATTCCTACAGCCAGCTTTCAACATCCTCCCCTATTATCTGAAATCATCTCAGTCAGCAGGGAAGTGACATGTTTGCGTTTAAAGAAGAGTTTCCGGTCGGTGACGTGGCATCCCTGACGACAGCGGACACTGCCGTGCCCTTTTATCAGCCAATCGTTAACCGGGATCGCCAGATCATCGGCTTTGAGGCGCTGGCCAGACGCTGGGAACCCCGCCAGCAGCGCTATCAGGGAATAGACTTTCCCTCTCTCAGCGATGACGAGTCCCTGCATGTGGATATCGTTATGCTCAGAGCCATTCTACGCGACCTGCCAGCACTGGCATGCCATGCTCCTTGTACCCTCTCGATAAACCTCAACCCCGCTTTTGAGAGCACTACATATAAGAACCTGCTGTTACTCACTCTCTTGCAGGCCCGCAAGCTGGATATCGCAATCTGGTTCGAGGTGGTGGAGTACGCCCCGCTAGAGCGCAAGGAGTTGGCCCTGATCGAGGTACTGCGCAGCCACGGTGCCCATATCGCCTGCGATGACTTTGGCACCCAGGAGTGCAATTTTCAGCGAGTGATGGCGCTCCCCTACGAGGTCATCAAGCTGGATCGCTCCCTGCTGCTGCAAGCGACTAGGAGTAGCCATGCCTTGCGCATGCTGACCGGACTGGTGGAGTACCTGCAGCGACTCGGCATGAAGGTGGTGTGCGAAGGGGTGGAAAACCAGACCCATATCGAAATTGCCGACCAGCTCGGCTGTGACTATCAACAGGGTTACGTCTACGCCATGCCCGCCCCCCTCTCCCGTTGGGCCTGAGCGGCTGTTTCATTTCGGCATTCTGTCGGCTCGCGCTGCCAACAATTTCCTGCCAAATTGCATGATGACGTGGGGGCGAGTACAATCTCGCACCCCGAATATCCGGCGCATCTTCTGTAGATAGGCCCGGATATGCCGTCATCGGGTCGCGCTGCATTGAGCCTCTTCTCTGAGAGCTTTTTGCACCGCAACTCAACCACTACGATGCCATCAGGTGGCATCGTCCTGATTTGCAATCAGATATAAAGAGTCCGCCATGTTTAAACCAGAATTGCTCTCCCCCGCAGGTTCCCTCAAGAACATGCGTTATGCCTATGCCTATGGCGCTGATGCCGTCTATGCCGGTCAGCCCCGCTACAGCCTGCGGGTGCGCAACAACGAATTCGATCATGAAAACCTGCAGCTGGGCATCAACGAAGCCCATGCGCTGGGCAAGCAGTTCTATGTGGTGGCCAACATCCAGCCCCACAACTCCAAGCTCAAGACCTTTATCCGCGACATGCGCCCTGTGGTGGAGATGAAGCCGGATGCGCTGATCATGTCCGACCCAGGTCTTATCATGATGATGCGTGAAGCCTTCCCGGATATGCCCATTCACCTCTCGGTGCAGGCCAACGCGGTCAACTGGGCCACGGTGAAGTTCTGGCATCAAATGGGCCTGACCCGCGCCATCCTCTCCCGCGAGCTGTCGCTGGACGAGATTGACGAGATCCGCATGCAGGTGCCGGAGATGGAGCTGGAGGTGTTCGTCCATGGCGCGCTGTGCATGGCCTACTCCGGCCGCTGCCTGCTCTCCGGCTATATCAACAAGCGTGACCCCAACCAGGGCACCTGCACCAACTCCTGCCGCTGGGAGTACAAGGTACACGAGGGTAAAGAAGATGACGTGGGCCAGATCGTCCACCGTCAGGAGCCCATCGCAGTGCGTCCGGACAACACGCTAGGCCTTGGCAAGCCGACTGATGCCCTTGTGCTGCTGGAAGAGTCCAACCGCCCGGGCGAGTACATGAGCGCGTTCGAGGACGAACACGGCACCTACATCATGAACTCCAAGGACTTACGCGCCGTCGAGCACGTCGAGCGACTGACCAAGATGGGCGTTCACTCCCTGAAAATCGAAGGGCGCACCAAATCCTTCTACTACTGCGCACGTACCGCTCAGGTTTACCGCAAGGCCATCGACGATGCGGTAGCGGGTCGTCCGTTCGACCGCAGCCTGATGGGTACCCTCGAAAATCTGGCCCACCGCGGCTATACCGAGGGCTTCCTGCGCCGTCACAACCACAGCGAATACCAGAACTACGACTACGGCTACTCCGTCTCCGACACCCAGCAGTTTGTCGGCGAGATCACCGGTCGCAAAGGTGACATGGTCGAGGTCGAGGTGAAGAACAAGTTCCTGGTGGGCAACAACCTGGAGCTGATGACCCCGCAGGGCAACGTCCGTTTCAATCTGGAGCAGATGGAGAACCGCAAGGGCGAGCTTATCGATACCGCACCGGGCAACGGTCACGTGGTCTATGTGCCGGTCCCGAAAGATCTGGATGTGAACTACGGCATTTTGCTGCGCAATCTGGGCGACAGCCAGGATACCCGTAACCCGCATACGGCGGCCTGAAATGGCGCTGCTCATCACCGACAAGTGCATCAACTGTGACATGTGCGATCCCGAGTGCCCCAACCAAGCTATCAGCCTGGGTGAGGAGATCTACGAGATCGACCCCAGTCGCTGCACCGAGTGCGTCGGTCACTATGAGAAGCCGACCTGCATCAGTGTCTGCCCTATCGACTGCATCATCTGGGATCCCGCTCATGTGGAGACCGAAGATCAGTTGATGGAAAAATTTGTGCGGATGCACAGGCAGTAGCTGATGCACAGACCGTAAAACGAAAAAAAGGCCGAGCAATCGGCCTTTTTTGATCCTGCGTGCAGCGGCTGGCTATCACTTGCCGACCAGCCGGATCAGTTTGTCCAGCTCCCGCTGGGCCTCCAGCATCCGGGTCTGGGACTCCTCCAGCCTGGCCTGCCGCTTGGCAATCTTCTCCGGTTTGCCACTGACTCTCGCCTCCTGCAGCGCGAGCAGACGCTCATCCACCTCGCCACGCAGTTTGTTAACCCGCTCTTTCTGCTCCTTGAGCAGACCTTCATCGGTACAGTTGGCCTTGATATTGCGCGCGGCCTGTTCGAGCCCGGCAATCTGCCCGGCATTATTGTGTGCTTTGGCAAACACCAGCTGGTCGTTGACGGCCTGCAGACGGGCCTTGCAACCGACCGCCTCACTACCAAAGGCCTGACCCGCCAATAGCAGCAAGCCGGCTCCCAATACTTTCCACATCTCGATTCATCCGGTCTTGTTTGCGAGCTGACCATAAAAACCTCGATCGGCGACAGGGTCAAGCAAGCGTGAAAAAGGTGCGACAGAAGTTGTGCAACATCACGCAATTGCCACCCTGTTGGTTCTACAATGGCGCTCTTTCCAATCGGGAGTCTGTTATGAATCAACAAATTGTGGTCATTGCCAACGGTGCCCCCTATGGCAGCGAATCCCTGTTCAACGCCCTGCGTCTCGCTATCGCCCTCAACGAACAGGGTGGTGCCAGCCTGAAGCTGTTCCTGATGTCCGATGCGGTGAGCGCGGCGCTGGCCGGTCAGGCACCGGCCGAGGGATACAACCTGCGCCAGATGCTGGAGATCCTGCTGGCCCAGGGCGTCACCATTCGCCTGTGCAAGACCTGCACCGATGCCCGTGGCATCACAGCCCTGCCGCTGATCGAGGGCATTGAGGTCGGCACCCTGCCGATGCTGGCCCAATGGACCCTGGCTGCCGACAAGGTGCTGACCTTCTGATCTCCCCCTCCGGATCTCTTGCCCCTTTAGCCTTCACCTGACCCTCCATAGCCCCCGCCACGCGGGGGCATTGCGCGCGCCCCAGCCTCACTGACTACACTATCAATTGCCACACCTGCTTGTTTGTCCCACCTCACGGACAGCGTAACGCCCAGTAATAAGCCGAGGACGATGATGAATCCGACCGAACAGACCCTGCTTGAGCAGATGAGGATCACCGACTTCGAAATTGCCCATCGCAAGGAGTTATTGCTGCTCAATGAGCAGGATGTGGCGCGGCTGGCAAGTTATTGCAGCAAGATAGAACCACGTATCGACGCCCTGGTGGATCGCTTCTACCAGCAGCAGACGGCCATCACCGAAATCGCCCTGTTGATCGGGGATGCTGATACCCTCATACGGTTGCGCACCGCGCAACGGCGCTATGTGCTGGATCTCTTCAGCGGCCATTACGATCTGGAGTACGTCAACAACCGGCTGCGGATCGGGCTGGTTCACAAGCGGATCGGGGTCGAACCCAAGCTCTATCTGGCCGCCATCAACACCCTCAAAGCCCTGCTGATCGAGGATATGTTCGAGCAGATCCGCGATGAACCGGAGCGCCTCGTCATGCTGGCCGCCCTGGACAAACTCTTTCTGTTCGACATCACTCTGGTCTTCGAAACCTACATTCGCAGTCTGGTGTCGGAAATAGAGTCATCCAGAGAGAAGTCGGAGAACTATGCCAAGAGTCTGGAACAGAAAGTACGCGAGCGGACCAAGCAACTGGAGGAGCTGAACCGCACCGATGCCCTGACCGGATTGCTCAACGTTCGCCACCTCAACGAGCTGTTGCTGCTGAGCCTGCGCACCTGTCAGCGCCGTGCCGAACCCATGGCCATCGCCTATCTCGATATCGACAACTTCAAGCAAATCAACGATACCGAAGGTCACCAGCGCGGCGACGAGATCCTGCGCATCGTCGGCAACTGCATCCGTCAGGTCTTTCGCGCCGAAGACAGCTGCTTTCGTTATGGGGGAGATGAGTTCTGCCTGATCCTGCCCAACTGCAACGAGAGTCAGGCGCGGGATATCTATCTCAAACGATTGATCAACACCGTCAAGGAGCAGTTGGGCGATCTCACCCTCAGTATCGGCATAGTGCAGACCGGGCCGGAGCACTACGACGACGGGCTAAACCTGATCCGCCTCGCCGACGAGAGGATGTACGCAGCCAAGAAGGCGCTCAAAGAGAAGACGCCGGGTAGCACGCACTGAACATTCAGCATCACAGGTCCCCGCATTAACCGGGTCAGCTCCGCTCAACCACAGACGTGGCCACTGCGGGACGCTGTACTCTGGCCCCCCACTCATAAAGCGCAAAAATCGCCACGCAGAGCAGCGCCATCAGCACATAGAGCAGCTGGCCGCTCCACTGTTCGAGGATCCAGCCTCCCAGCAGGGCGCCTGCGGCCCCTCCCAACCCGGCCAGTGCGCTGGCACCAAAGTAGCTCCCCTTGAGGTGAGTGGGGGCCATCTGGTCGATCAGCACGTTGAGCAGGGGGAAGAGGATGGTCTCGCCGATGCTGAGCAGCAGCACGGCGCCAAACCAGTGGCTGCGCACCATCGGGTCCCCCAGCGCGAAGAGCAGCTGGGCCGCCAGAAAGAGCGCCATGCCGATATGAAGGCGTACCCGCACCGGCCAGCGTGACAACAACCGCAGCAGCGGAAACTGCAGCAGCACCACGGTCAGGGCGTTGGTCGCCACCAGCAGAGCAACCAGCTCGGCCACCTGCGGCATACCGGCTCGGGTCAGGTATTGCACCAGCGGCGAGTGAAACTGGGAGTAGACCAGCACCATCAGGAGATTGGCCATCACCAGCAGCAGGAAGGCGCGATCCGCCAGCAACACCTTGATGGCATCCCGCAGTCCGGGGCCTGCCGCCCCCGGCTTGCCTGTGCTGCCAGCCCGGCGAAAGCCCCAGCCAAAGGCCAGCGCCAGCAGCAGATAGCTCACCACCAGAAACAGGAAGGTCTCCTGCTGGGCGTTGATCCCGAGGGTCACCCCCAGTAGCGGCCCCAGCGCCGCCCCCAGGTTGAGCAGAAAATAGCGCAGGTGCAGTGCCAGCTCCCGCGCCTTGGCCGAGGCCAGACTGTCGGCCATCAGCGCCTTGCCGGGGGCATCGATGAGCCCCGACGAGAGGCCGCTGCCCATCACCCCGACCCCGAGCCAGAATACCTCGTGCGAAAAACCGAGCAGGCCGAAACAGATCATCGCCACCAGACAACCGGCCAGCAGTATGCTGCGCCGCCCGAAGCGATCAGAGAGCCAGCCGCCGTAAAAACTGACCAGGGTAGAGAGGGCCATCGAGCCACCCAGCAACAGGCCGATGAAGGTGGCCGAGAGGGCATACTCCCGATAGAGCAGAATGGAGAGGAAGGGCCACACCATGTAGTAGCTGGTACGCACCATGAAGGTACCCAGAATGACGATCCAGACCAGCGGGGTAAATTGCCTGAAGGTGCTCCATGACATCGCTATGCTCCATGCCCCGCAGCTCTTACCACAAGATCCTGTCATAAACGGGGAAAGCATTCAGTTGTAACAGAGGGCCTCAATAGAAACAACCTTTGCTCACCAGCAAGATGCAACCGGATGCAAAAAAGCCAGCCGATGGGCTCGGCTGGCCTTTTTATCACGGGATTTCCCTCGGGCTAGCGCCAGGGGCTCTGCTGCCACAGCCGCCCCAGTCCGGCTTCCAGCGCCTGCGCGCCCTGCTGCCCCAGCTTCTGGGTCAGGCTTTTTGGCTTGCGATAGCTAATGCCGATCACCTTGTGGTGGCTTGCCTGCGCCAGCAGGTAATCATCGCTGGTGCAGAGGGTATCCACCAACCCCAGCCCCTTTGCCTGACTTGCCAGCCAGTGCTCACCGGTCGTGACCTGATCGATATCGAGTTGCGGGCGGTGTTCGGCCACAAAGGCCTTGAAGCGCTCGTGGATCGCCGCCAGCTCCTCGCGAAACTTCTCGCGCCCCAGATCGTCGTTCTCGCCAAACATGGTGATGGTGCGCTTGTATTGACCGGCGGTGTGCATCTCGAATTCGATGTCGTGCTTTTTCAGCAACTTGTTGAAGTTCGGCATCTGGGCGATCACCCCGATGGAACCGACGATGGCAAAGGGGGCAGCCAGGATCTTGTCCGCCACACAAGCCATCATGTAGCCGCCGCTCGCCGCCACCTTATCGATAGCCACGGTGAGCTTGATGTCACGATCGCGCAGCCGCTGCAGCTGGGAAGCGGCCAAGCCGTAACCATGCACTACGCCACCACCGGATTCGAGCCGCAGCAGCACCTCGTCGCCGGGCTGGGCGACGCCGATCACCGCGCTCACCTCCTCGCGCAGGGAGGCCACCTCTTTGGCATCCATGCTGCCGTTGAAATCGAGCACGAACAGGCGGCTGCGCTCATCCCCCGCCTTGGCGCGTTTTTTCTGCTCCTCTTTCTGCTGCTTTTCCATCACCTTGCGCTCGGCCTTACTGGCGAGCGCGCTATTGAGGGCAAACTGCCCCTGCTCCAGCTCGCTCGAGAGATCGGTCACCACCAGCTCACCCTTGCGCGCTTTCGGCTGGCGAGTGCTGACGATCATCAGGATGATGGCGCCGATGGCCAGCAGGAAGGTCACTGTCTTGGCCAGAAACAGGCCATATTCGGTCAGAAATGTCACGATGGACTCCAGAATGGATCGGTTTTCGTCACATTCTAGGGAGTTTGATGGAGGTGCGCAAAAAATCGCAGCCAGTGCCCGGAAAAACCAACCCGAGCATCACAACCTCTCTATTTTCTTCACATTTTTCTTGCCGCTGGCTGGTCAAACAGGCGCGCGGATCAGTACACTTGGCGCCGATTGCCATGCACTTATGGCCGGAATTTGTTAACAGGAGTTGTCATGCTCGATTATCAGGCACCCCGCGATCTGCTCAAGGATAAAGTCATTCTGGTCACCGGTGCCGGCGACGGGATCGGCCGCGAAGCCGCCCTCACCTACGCCGCTCACGGTGCCACCGTGATCCTGCTCGGCCGCACCAGCGCCAAACTCGAAGCCGTGTATGACCAGATTGAAGCGGCCGGTTATCCGCTGCCCGCCATCGTGCCGGTGGATCTGAAAGGGGCCACCGCCGCCCACTACCGCGGCATGGCCGAAACCTTCGCCCAGCAGTTTGGCCGCCTCGACGGCGTGCTGTTCAACGCCGGCCTGCTTGGCACCCTCTCTCCGTTTGAACATATTCAGGAGAAGGAGTGGGACGAGGTGATGCAGGTCAACGTCAAATCGGAATTCCTGCTGACCCAGGCGCTGCTGCCGCTGCTGCGCCAGACCGCCAAGGCGCAGGGCGATGCCTCCATCGTCTACACCTCCTCCAGCGTGGGGCGCAAGGGGCGCGCCTACTGGGGCACCTATGCCATCTCCAAATTTGCCATCGAGGGGATGATGGAAGTGCTGGCCGACGAGCTGGAAAATACCGGTGTGCGGGTCAATACCCTAAACCCGGGCGGTACCCGTACCAAGATGCGCGCCAGCGCCTTCCCGGCGGAAGATCCCATGAACCTCAAGACTCCGGCCGACCTGATGCCGCTCTACCTCTACCTGATGGGGTCGGACAGCCGCGGCAAAACCGGCCAGACCTTTGTGGCTCAGCCCAAATAAATCAATAAAATACCCAGAGTGTTGTGCGGCAGGGGTTAAATTGAATAGGGGGCACAGGCTCCCTGTTCGAACCACTGACCATCCTATCTCCAATCAGGTTGAACTATGTTTCGTCCCAAGAGCACGTTTGAGCAATGGCGGATCTTTCAGGCGGTGGTCGACTGTGGCGGCTACGCCCAGGCGGCCGAGGCGCTGAACAAGAGCCAGTCCTCCCTCAATCATGCGGTTGCAAAGTTGCAGCAGAGTCTGGGGGTGCCCTTGCTGGAGGTGCGCGGCCGCAAGGCGGTGCTGACACCGGCGGGCGAGATCTTCCTCAAGCGGGCTCGCCAGTTGAGCCAGCAAGTAGAAGAGCTGGAGAATCTGGCCAACAACCTGGAGCGGCAGTGGGAGCCGCAGATCAACCTCTATGTCTCGGCGCTGCAACCAAGGGATCGCCTCTATCGGGCGCTGGCCAGCTTCTATCCCCGCAGCCGGGGTTGCCGGGTCAACCTGCACGAACGCATTCACTGCCACTTCAACGCCCTGCAACCGGGGGATCTGATGCTCTCCGAGCACCTGCCCGGCGATCGCACCGGTCTGCTGCTGGACGAGGTGTGCCTGCTGCCCCTCTGCGCCGCCAGCCATCCGCTGGCGCAAGAGGAGGGGCCCATCCGCAGCGACGTATTGACCAGCCACAACCAGATCAGCCTTCATCCCCCCATTCACCGCTCGGTGGACTGGAACGATGCGGATGACACCGGCTGGAAGGCGACCCACTACCACGAAGTGCTCGCCATGCTGCGCCTCGGCCTCGGCTATGCCTGGCTGCCGCGCCATCTGGTAGAGCGGGAGCTGGCGGAAGGTTCACTCATACAGCTGGATCTGGAGAGCGGCAACGAGCGCCACCTCTACACCTACCTGCTGACCCTCTCCCCCGAATCTCTCGGCCCCGCGACCGAGCTGCTGCTGCGCTGCCTGCGCAACGAGTATCAGGGCGAATCAGCGACGCTCCCGCACGCCCAGCCCCAACACGACAAATAACAGCCAGCCCCCCTGTCAGACGTTGGGCACCCGCCAGCTGGCGGCCAGTGCCACCAGTGCCAATCCCAGCGCCACCATAAAGACCCCGTGGAAACTCCACACCTCCGCCACCACACCGGCGATGGCCCCCGCCATGATGGAGCCGGTGCGGATGCTGTTGGCAAACAGGGTAGTCGCCACCCCGGCTCTCCCCGGCATCAGATCCTGAAAGTAAGACATGCCGATCCCCGCCACGATACCGATAAAGATGGCGTTGAACAGTTGCAAGGCGATCAGAGCATATTGGTCGGTGAGGGTCACCAGACCTGTGTAAAAGGCCGCGCCAGCCAGCACCGCCAGCAACATCATGGGGCGCTTGCCAAAACGGGCCGTGTAGTAACCCGCCAGCAGCATGAAGGGGATCTCCAGCGCCGCTGCCGTGCCCATCAGGATACCGGCAAGCTTCTCATCCAACCCCAGCTCGCGGGTGATGTAGAGCGGCATATTGATCAGGTACATGCTGTTGCAGGTCCACATCAGGGTTGAGGCGATAAAGAGTGCCCGCACCGCCGGATCCCGCCAGCTGCTGACCCGCTCTGTCTCTTCAGCCATCTTGGGCAAAGGGAGAGAGGGGAGCCAGCGCCACACCACCAGAGCGCAGAGCAGGTAGGCCAGTGCCGAGGCCAGGTACATCAGCTCGAAACCGTAGCCGATGGCCAGCGCGAAGGCGATGGGCGGGCCGATGACCCAGGCCAGCGAAAACTGGGCCCGCATCACCGAGCTGAACATGTCCGCCCGCCGGTTGCGGCTGTCGGAGTATTCCCGCGCCAGCGCAAACAGCTGGGGGCTAGCCGTGGCCGCCAGCGCAGCCAGCATGACCCCCAGACTCGCCAACAGCCAGTAGTTGCGGTTCCAGGCAAACAGCAAGGAGAGCGCCACCCCGGCAAAACAGCAGCGCAGGATCAGTCGCTTGCGATCCCCCTTATTGTCGGAGCGGTGGCCCAGCCACTGGCTGACCAGAATGCCCACCACCGCATTGATGGTATAGAAGAGCCCGACCAGAAAGGGGCGCACCTGCACCTCTTCGGCCAGAAACAGACTTAAGGTAGGCACCTGCAGTGCCACCGCGACGCCGGTCATAAAGGTCACGGCAAGAAATGAAAGAGAGACGGGGTCAGGGCGTTTGACCGCCGCTATCGACAAGCTCATAGGGTTACCACTGGTTGGAGGGACGATACGGGCTAACGGGCGGCAGCCGTATGAAAATTCGGCGCCTATCTTATGTCACTATCAAGAGCGGGCTCAAGGATGCATAAGCAGGTGTGCGCCTTGCGAGGGAGGCCGCGACCCCGTAGAGTGAAAGCCCATCCTGCCAGCACAAGGAGTTCGCATGTTTGATTTTGATCAGGAAGTAGACCGCTGTGGCACCATGAGCCTGAAATGGGACAAGTACAAGGGTCAGGATGTGCTGCCCATGTGGGTTGCCGATACCGACTTTGTCTCCCCCCCGTCCGTGATTGAGGCGTTGACCAAACGGGTCGCCCACGGCATTTTCGGCTATTCACGCCCCTCGCCGCGCCTGATCGAACTCATTATCGAACGGATGGCGACCCGCTATGGCTGGGCCATCGAGCCCGAATGGCTGGTGTTCCTGCCCGGCGTGGTGCCGGGGCTCAACCTTGCCTGCAAGGCGTGGAGCCAGCATGGCCGCGGTATCATCACCCCCAAGCCGGTCTACTACCCCTTCCTGCAGGCGCCGGGCTTCAATGATCGTCCCCTGCTCACCGTGCCGATGATTGAAGAGGCGGGTCGTTGGGTGCTGGATCTGGCAGAGCTGGAGCGTCAGGCTCCCGCCGCAGATCTGCTGCTGCTCTGCAACCCCCACAACCCGGGCGGCACCATCTTCACCCGTGACGAGCTGCTGGCCATCGATGCCATCGCCGCGCGCCACAATCTGGTGATCTGCTCCGATGAAATCCACTGCGATCTGCTGCTGGATAAAAACGCCCGCCACATTCCCTACGGCGCCATCAGTGCGCAAGCGGCCGAGCGCTGCGCGGTGATGATGGCCCCGAGCAAGACCTTCAATATCGCCGGTCTCTGCTGCTCCTTCGCCATTATCCCCAACGCCCGTCTGCGCTTCAGGCTGCAACAGGCGATGCGCGGCATCAGCGCAGACGTCAACCTGCTGGGTTTTGTCGCCGCCGAAGCAGCCTATGAGGGTGGCGAACAGTGGCTGACCGAGCAGCTCGACTATCTGGCGGCCAATCTGGCCCTGATCCAGCAGGCGGTTGCCCGCTGGCCCGGCGTCAAGCTGGCCAACCATCAGGCGACGTATCTGGCCTGGATCGATGTGAGCGCCCTTGGCCTTGCCGATCCCATCGCCTTCTTCGAGCAGGCCGGCGTTGGTCTCTCCCCAGGCGCCCAGTTTGGCGACGGTCAGTTCGTGCGGCTCAACTTCGGCTGCACCAGGGCACGGCTGGCCGACGCGCTGGCGCGGATGGAGCGGGCAATCCTCAACAACAAGCCCTGATCAGCCAGCAACGGGATGGGCAAGCCCCATCCCTTTTTCCCTGTGTCATTAGCCAGCGGTCAACTCAGTCAACGGTCAATTATGTCTCTACGGATCTTGCATCACCTTCTGCTTCCCCTCTGTGCACTCTCTGCGCTGCTCCCCTTTGGCAGCCAGGCGCTGACTATCGGAACGGGCCCGCTCAATGGGGTCTACTACCCGACCGGGGGCGCCATCTGCCGGGTGCTCAATGCCGGCCATGCTCTACATGGGGACAGCTGCACCGTGCAGAGCACCCGTGGCTCGATGGCCAACCTCAAGGCACTCGACAAGGGGGACGTACAGCTGGCGCTGGTGCAGTCCGATGTGTTGCACCACGCCCTGCACGGCACCGGCCCCTTCAGCGGGCAGGGGGCCAACAATGAGCTGCGCAGCCTGTTTCGCCTCTATCAGGAGTCGTTAACCCTGCTGGCCGCCGCCAATAGCGGCATCACCACCCTGGCAGATATCGAAGGGAAGCGGGTCTATCCCGGCAACAAGGGCGCCGGTGAGCAGATCACCAGCCAGGCCCTGATGGCGGCCATGGGATGGCAACCCGGGCAGTTTGCTGCCTATCAGCTCAAATCGGACAGCGAACCGCTGGAAGGACTCTGCGATGGCTCGCTGGATGCCGCGTTTGTGGTTGCCGGTCACCCCAGTCTGGCGGTCGGCGATCTGATCAGCCGCTGCAAGGTGCGCCTCATCCCCATCGAAGGGGAGCAGATCGACACGCTGCTCAAACAACACCCCTACTACCAGCGCAGCCGTATCGCCGCCAACCTCTATCCGGGACAGACTACTGCCATCAACAACATCGGAATGAGTGCCGAACTGGTGGCGCTGGCCAGCCTGCCGGACCCCATCGTCCGTACCGTGCGCGATACCCTGCTGGCCCGGGTCAAACAGTTCAGTCGGCTGCATCCCGCCCTGAGCAAGGTGACCCCCGAGCAGTTGCAGGCGCAAACCGAGCTGCCACTCCATGCGGGGATGTCGGATCAATCGCCAGCCCCCTTGCCACTGCCCCCCGAGCAGTTAACAGCGGAACAGCTGGCGCCGGAGCCGTTAACACCAGCGCCATCGGCCTCGGAGGCGGTGCCCACGACAGAGCAGGTGAGTGCCGCAGTGGCGACAGAAGCCACAGAGGTTAATCCCTTGCCCGAAGAGGCACTTGAGGTCACCCCCGAGCTCACTGCTACGCCGACCACCGAGGGTGAGAGCGTGGCCCCTTCGGCCGCAGCGTCAACGGCGCCAGCACCATCGGCTGCCGTTTCGGCTCAGTTGCCGCAAAGCGCCTCTGCGGCCACTGCGCCGCAAGAGCAGGCAACCCAGCCTGCCAGCAGCGCGGTTGCTGACGAAACCCCACCGCAGGATAAAACCGATATACTTCCCTCCCCTGCCACCAGTGCAGCCACACCGCCGCAGCACTGAATGGTCAGCGCCCACAAATGCATCAGGGCAGCCTCGGCTGCCCTGATTGTTTACGCGCGTTCGATAGTGACGCAATTGATGGCGGTACAGTCACCCCGATAGGCCTGCTCACCTTGCCGTACTGCTATGGCTCTATCACCCGGGTCAGATAGGGGTTGGGCTTCTGGATCTCCTCCTCAACCCAGTGCAGCAACTGCTTGATGGCCCTTGATAACACCTGATTCTGACGCACCACATAACCCAGACTGGTCCCAGGAAAGTCGCCGAGGCTGGTGACCGGCGCGGTGAGGTTGAGGCGCGGATGCAGGGAGAAGTCCGGCACGATGGCGACACCAAAGCCCGCCTCGGCCCAATCGAGCTGGGCGTCGACGCTGCCCACCTCCATGATGCGGCAAGGGGGGAGCGCCAGCAGCGGCAGGGACGGGTCGATCAGCGCCCGGGTGCGGGTGTCGTGACCGAGCAGGATCAGGGTCGGCTCATCGAGGGGGTCGCTCTCTCCCGCCACCGCCCGTGCCTGCCAGCGGGCAAGGCCGTGACCCAGCGCGCACCAGGTCACCTGTTGCAGCTCGGTGTAGAAGAGCGGCTCGCTGCGCTTTTGCGCCATCACGAAGCCCAGATCCGCCTTGCCCGCCTTGACCAGCTCGGCAGCCTGATCCGAAGTGGTGTTGAACAGGGTGAGGTCGATGCCGGGGAACTCCCGCTTGAAGCGCTGGAACGGCTGGATCAGCAGCAGGCGGGAGATGATGTCGCTGGCGGCGATGGCCAGCGTCCCCTGACTCAGCTGGTTGAGGGCATTGAGATCGGACTGGCAGAGCTGCAACTCGGCAATGGTGCGCTCGGCGCTTTGCAGCAGCCGCTCCCCCGCCTGCGTCAGGCGAAACGGGCTGCGCTCGATCAGCCGCACCCGAGTCGCCTGCTCCAGCCGCTTGATATGCAGGCTGACATTGGGTTGGGTCATGTGCAGTTCGGTGGCGGTCTGGCCAAAATGTTGCAATCGGGCCAGAGTGACAAAGGTTTGCAACCAATGAATATCCAGCATAAGAGTCCCTCAACCCGCAATGTGCGGGGCTTGCCAGGCAAAATCGGACGGTTTGCCGCTTAATTGGCCATAATTATATGGTTCTCTTATCAGAATTATAAAGATAATTAATTTTTCTAATCCGCATCAGGCTCCTAGGATGGACGCCTAACGTCTTAGGAGAAAGAGTCATGTCGTCTATCGTAGTCGTAGGTGCTAACTGGGGTGATGAAGGCAAAGGCCGCATCGTGGATTATCTGGCAGGTCAAGCTGGCGCCAGCATTCGCTTCCAGGGCGGCAACAACGCTGGCCACACCGTGGTCAACGACCTTGGCACCTTCAAGCTGCACCAGGTTCCGAGTGGCGTATTCAACCCGGATTGCCTGGTTGTCCTCGGCCCGGGCATGGTGATCAGCCCCGAGAAACTGACCGTCGAGCTCGAGGAAGTCAAAGCCTCCGGCGTGACTCCGAAGCTGGCCATCTCTGACCGCGCAACCCTGTGCCTGCCGCTGCACGCACTGGAAGATACCCTGGAAGAGCAACGTCTGGGTGACGGCGCCTATGGCTCCACCCGTCAGGGCATCGCCCCTGCCTACGGCGATCGCGTCATGAAAAAAGCGATCCTGGTTGGCTGGCTGAAACAGCCGGACGTGCTGGTCGAGCGCATCCAGTTCATGCTGGACTGGAAACTGCCGCAGATGAAGGCTATCTATCCCTCTTTCGAATTCACCCAGACTGCCCAAGAGATGGCCGACTGGCTGCTGGAAGTCTCTGCACCCTGGATCGACGCAGTCTGCAACGTCAGCATGCCGCTCAAAGCGCTGCAGGCAGAAGGCAAGACCCTGCTGTTCGAAGCGCAGTTGGGCGCTGGCCGTGACCTGATCTACGGCGAATACCCCTGGGTGACCTCCTCCCACGTATCCGGCGCCTACGCCGGTATCGGTGGCGGTCTGCCGGGTCTGCGCCCGGAGCGCGTCATCGCTGTGGCCAAGGCATTCAGCTCCTCTGTCGGTACCGGCACCCTGCTGACCGCCATGGAGAACCAGGACGAGTTCCGCAAGATCACCAATGAGTTCGGCGCTACCACTGGCCGTCCCCGTGATGTCGGTTACTTCGACGCCGTCGCCACCAAGAACGGTGTCGAGCTGCAAGCCGCCACCGAAGTGGCTCTGACCAAGCTGGACTGCCTGACCGGTCTGCCGGATCTGAAGATCTGCGTGGCCTACGAAGGTGCCCACACCGAGAACCCAATTTGGCCGCAAACCGCTGCCCTGAAGCCGGTTTACGAGCAGATGGAAAGCTGGAGCGAAGACATCACCGGTTGCCGCACTTTCGAAGAGCTGCCGCGCGCTGCCCAGCAGTACGTGCTGCGTATCGAAGAGCTGCTCGGCGTACCGGTTCCGATGGTTTCCGTCGGCCCGGGCCGTGACGAGATGATCCTGCGCTAAGCCGCACTTCTCATCGTCAAACAAAAAACCGGCATCCCTGATGCCGGTTTTTTTATGGCTGCCGTTTACCTTCTTGCCATAAAACCACCAAAAGGCTCAATTAATTCACCATTCGAGCTCACATTGAGCCGTTCTGCAATATTATTCTGCCCTGCTCTCGCTAAAGTGAACCCGTTACCACACGAGGAGTCACCCGATGAAATTGCTCAAACAGAGTGCCCTGTTGCCACTGCTCTGCCTGACGGCCATGCCAGCCTTTGCCATGACCCTGAAGAGCACAGATATTCACGAAGGCCAGCTGATGGACAAACAGTTCAGCTTCAACGGCTTTGGCTGCAGCGGCGACAACCGCTCGCCCCAACTGAGCTGGCAGGATCTGCCGGCAGGCACCAAGAGTGTTGCCATCACCGCCTATGACCCAGATGCCCCCACCGGCAGCGGTTGGTGGCACTGGCTGGTGGTGAACCTGCCTGCCACCCAGAGCGAGCTTGCCAGCAATGCCTCAGGCAAGCTCAAGCAGGGATTGGAGATCCGCACCGACTTTGGCAGCCAGGGTTACGGCGGCCCCTGCCCGCCCGCAGGTCACGGCATGCACCGCTATCAGTTCACCGCCTGGGCCCTGCCCCATGATCTCGAGGTAAAGGCTGATACCCCGCCCGCTATGATAGGCTACATGCTCAACAGCATGGCGCTCGGCAAAGCCACCCTGACCGCCACCTTCGTCACCCCCTAGGAGCCAACCGGATGAGCACTCCCCTGCTGCAACAGAGCCACTATCTCGGGATCCGCCAGCAGCCCCTGCATCGGGTGCTCATCTATGCCCCAACCCTCATCTGGGTCACCCAGGGGAGCAAGCAACTATGGTGGCGCGAGCGACGTCTGTCGTTTGACAGGGAGCGGTGGCTGCTGATCCCGGCAGGCCACCAGCTCACCTTCGTCAATCAGCCAGAGCAGGGCAAGTTTCGCTCCCACGCCATCACGCTGCTCACTCCGCCGCCACCAGAATGGCTGGCCGAGTCAGCCCCTTCCCACGCCGATCTGGAGGAACCCGCCGTCAAGATCACCCCCGGGCTCGCCTTCTGCTTTGAGCTCATCAGCACCATGGCCGAACGGGGACTGAGCGAGGCGACCCAGGCCGAACTGCTGCGCGGCTTCTATGCCGAGCTGCGGGCCGCCAACGCCCTCGGATTGCTCTTTCCCGCCAGCACCATGACCCTCGCAGAGCGGCTGGCACGCTACCTGGCGGTGGAACCCGGCATCGACCACACCCTGGAGGCGGTGGCCCCCCACTTCTCCATGAGCCGCGCCTCCATGGTGCGCAAGCTGGCCGCCGAAGGTCGCAGCTTTCGCCAGTTGCTGGCTCAGGTACGCATGAGCCACGCCCTCAACCTGTTGCAACAGGGCCTGACCCCGCTGGAGGTCGCCCTCGCCTGCGGTTATGACTCCCCTAGTCGCTTTGCCGCCCGCTTCAAACAGGAGTTCGGCCTGACGCCCCACCAATACCTGCACACCTGCCCTGCCAGATTGGCGAGCAACGAAAAGTAAAATATTACTTAAAGACCATTCTATGTAACCTGATGTAACCCGGTGATCCTGCTCACATTGCCGCCTCTTCAGAGTGTGATCTCGCGCCAACGATCCCTTTCCCCTTGCCATACAATGGCTACCGAACACCTTTTCACTAAAAATAAGCGTAAAAAATCTTCCTTTTAACCTACATAAACGGAATTGGAGCGAGAAATGTTTCGTAAAACTTTACTCTCGGTAGCTCTCGGCACCGCCCTGTTCGGACTGACCGCCTGCAACGATAACCAGACAGAGAGCAGCACAGTCGCCAAACCGGAGCAGGCCATCCAGTACAAGGACGTGATCAACCGTCGGGGAACACCGACCCAATTCCGCGACTTTGACAGCTACTCCAACCTCAAATACAACCCGCTGCTCGATCTGGGGGCCTGGCACGGTTTCCTGCTGCCTGCCAGCGACAAGGAGTGGGGGGGCTTTACCGGCCCCATGGTCATCTCCGAGGAGTACAGCCTCTTCTTTGCCAGCGAGCTGGACAAGCTCACCCTGAGCGATGCAAGCGGCCGCCCGTTCCCACTCACCAGCGCCCGCAAGCAGGAGGTGTACGCCATTCCCGGTGCACTGGTGCAACGCTTCGAGTTCGAGCCCTTTACGCTGGAGCTGGAGCTGCGTTATGGCGATGCCCGCACAGCTCTTATCCGCACCCGACTCATCAATCAGACCGATGCACCGCTCACCCTCAACCTCAACTGGCAGGGCGAGTTGCTCAATCAATGGGATGCCAAGGATACGATTGCCAGCAAATATCCAGGCTGGACTCGCACCATCAGCGAGAGCGACAAAGGAATCGAATTCCAGTTCGGCAAACTGCGCAGCACTTGGAACATCATGCAGAGCGGCAGCGCCCGCTATCGCATCGACCGCACCCTGCCAAGCCGCACCACCCTCGACCAAAAGACACTGGGCTACCAAAGTGACGCCAGCATTACCCTGGCCGCCAAGGGGAGCCAGGATATCTACACCCTGCAGAGCTATCTCCACTCCGCAGATGACGCCAGCCGCCATCAACAGAGCCGTCAGGCCCTGCTGGCTGACCCGGCCAGCTATTTTGCCGACTCCATCCGCCGCTGGGAGGGCTACCTTGCCAACGGTCTCTCCAATCAGGGTATCCCCGAGTCGGAGCGTCGCATCGCCGTCAAGGCGATGGAGACCCTCAATGGCAACTGGCGATCCCCGGCTGGCGCCATCCTCCACGATGGGGTAACCCCCTCCAATACCGCCCGCTGGTTCGACGGCGTCTGGGCTTGGGACAGCTGGAAGCACGCCTATGCCATGGCACACTTCAACCCGGAGGTGGCCAAGAACAACGTGCGCGCCATGTATGACTATCAGGTGCAGCCGGATGATCCGGTACGACCGCAGGATGCGGGCATGGTGATCGACGCCGTCTTCTACAACAAGCTGGCGGATCGCGGTGGCGATGGCGGCAACTGGAACGAGCGCGACACCAAGCCGCCCCTTTCCGCCTGGGCCATCTGGGAAATCTACAGCGCCACCAAGGACAAGGCCTTTATCGCCGAGATGTATCCCAAGCTGCAGGCCTACCACGACTGGTGGTACCGCGCGCGGGACAACAACCGCAACGGCATCATCGAATATGGCGCCACCAAGCATGTGGAGCACAACGACGAGTACGGCAATATCACCTTCAAGGTGCAGTACTCCAACGGTATTCCCGCCGGGCTGGATCTCTCCAGCTGTACCAGTGAGGGGGATGGCTGGTATGCCTGCGCCGGAATGCCGCTCTATCAACAGGTGTTGAACGTGGGCGGGTACAGCGACATGGATATCGGTGCCCAGCACGGCGCCGGTTGGGAGTCCGGCATGGACAACGCCGCCCGCTTCGGCTTTATCGAACCGGGCCAGCTGCAACGCTATGCCGACAAGATTTATGGCGGAGATTTGGCCAAGGCACGTCAGGACTGGAACGTCGCCTTCTTTGAAAACCATCAGGACAATGGCGATTTGATCGGCTTCTCCATCGATCAGGAGTCAGTGGAGCTCAACGCCTTCCTCGCCAAGGAGAAACGCATTCTGGCCGACATGGCCGACCTGCTTGGCAAACCGGACGACGCGAGCCGCTACCGCGATGGCGCGACCCAGCTGGCTGGTTACATCAATAGCTGCATGTTCGATGAGGCATCAGGCTTCTATTACGATCGTCAGATTGCTCAGGGGGATGTGGCTGACGGCAACGGCTGCGTCGGCAAATTGCTGACCGCTCGCGGCCGTGGTCCGGAAGGGTGGAGCCCGCTCTGGGCAGAGGTCGCAGACAAGGAGAAAGCGGCGCGGGTGCGTGAGGTGATGCTCAACGCCCAGGAGTTCAACACAAAGATCCCGCTGGGCACAGCCGCGCTGACCAACCCGGCCTACGACCCCAATATCTACTGGCGAGGCCGGGTATGGCTCGATCAGTTCTACTTCGGGGTGAAGGGGCTGGAGAACTACGGCTATCGCAGCGATGCCGAGGCACTGGTCAACAAGCTGTTCAACAATGCCGAAGGACTGGCGGGCAGCGGCCCCATCCGCGAAAACTACAATCCGGAGACCGGCGCCATGCAGGGGGCCAGCAACTTCAGCTGGAGCTCGGCCCACCTCTATATGCTCTATCGCAACTTCCTGAAACCACAGGCGTAAGCTTGCTCCACCATGCAAAAGGCCTCCGGATGGAGGCCTTTCTGTTTTCACTCAAGTTGCACTCACACAATACCTGCCACGCGGCGGGTACGGACTCGTCTTAGCCGTTCGTGAGTGGCAAAGATAGGCGTTTGGCCAGTGCCTGAAAGTGCTGGCTCACCTCAGCCCCGAACAGGGGGTCGCCAATGGCGCGGTTCTGCCAGTTTTGCTCCAGATGACGCCAGTCATCCTCGGTCAGGGAGTCACGCAGATGGGGGAAGATCACCCCCTCTTCATAGTTCATGTGCGCCTCTTGCAGTTCCACGAAGCGCTCCAGCTTGGTGGTGAACTGATCGAGGGGGATCACCGCATCCATCAGGATCATCTCCACCATCTCCTTGAGATCGGCCCCGGCCTCCAGCAGCTTGACGTGCTCCTCCTGCAGGCGGTTGGCGACCTCACCCTCCACCACCCGATATTTCAGGTAGTAGTCATAGATGAGGTCTTCCTTGGGATGGTGGTACTTGTCAGAGACCTCCCGCAGGTAGTCGATGACATCGCGCACCAGAAAATAGCTGATGGGCTCTTCGGCACGAATGGCTGCCAGCTTGTGCTTGAGCAGCTCCAAAAGTCGGGCGATGTTGAGATGATCCTTGTGCAGACTGGATAACATGGGCACTCCTTGGCTCTGAATTAATCTTATGTCCCTGAGTATACGGTCATTTGTCGCCCGAACTTTGCACTCAATCAAGTGGGATGCAGACAGATTTCCACTCTATCGGACTCTTGCCCTGTTGTTCCAGCAAGCGATTGGTCTCGCTAAAGTGACCGCAACCGATGAAACCGCGGTGGGCAGAGAGGGGGCTCGGGTGCGGCGCGGTCAGCACATAGTGGCGCTGGCGGTCGATGAAACGTCCCTTCTTCTGGGCGTGGGCACCCCACAGCAGGAACACCACCCCCTGACAACTGGCATTGATCTGCTCGATGACCCGATCGGTAAAGGTCTCCCATCCCAGATGGGCATGGGAATGGGCCTGACCGGCCTGCACCGTCAGCACAGTGTTGAGCAGCAAGACACCTTGTTTGGCCCAGGATTCGAGAAAGCCGTGATTAGGTGTGACGAAACCTGGCAGGTCACGCTGCATCTCTTTATAGATGTTGACCAGTGAGGGGGGCGTACGCACGCCGGGCAGAACGGAGAAGCAGAGCCCGTGCGCCTGATTGGGGCCGTGGTAGGGGTCCTGGCCCAGGATCACCACCTTGACCTGATCCAGCTCGGTCAGCTTGAAGGCATTGAACACATCGGTAGCTGGCGGGTAGATCACCTTGCCCGCTTCCCGCTCGGCTCTGACAGTTGCCAGCGTACTCTTGAAATAGTCCTGCTCTTTCTCAGAGCCAATCACATCACTCCAGGTCAGCACCCCGGCCTCCTCACTTGATACGGCGAAGGGCTCAGGATAGGGGGCCAGCCCGCAAGACGCAACCGTGGCTCACGCTTTCCAGAGCCTGGCGAGGCGCCCCGAGCGCTCCAGCTTGCGCAGGCCGGTATTGAACAGCAGCATCAGACGGCGCGCCTCGGGATCGGCCTTGCGCATCAGCAGGTATCCCGGTTGCGACCAGATGGGGTCGGCGGCACCGGTCAGTGACAGCGATTGGGGATGACGAACGAGCGCCTGCTGGAACAAAGTCTGTGCCACCTGCTCATCCATCACCAGGTAGTGGATCCGCCCGTCAAGCAGCTTGCCCATGCTCTCCTCATCGGAATCTGACCACTCGAGGGTGAGCCCGGCCTGGCGAGCGGCAAAACCATCGCCATAGAAATAGCCACGGGTCACCCCGACCGGCTCGTGTTTCAGCTCACCCAGATTGACCGCGGGCGTACCGGTCAGCGTCATCAGGCGAGTGGTGAAATGGCCGAGCGAGGCGGAGAGATAGAAAAGCAGCTCCCGCTCGCGGGAGCGAAACCAGGGCATGGTGACCACATAGCGCCCCTCCAGAGTCAGTCGGTAAGCCTCGGCCCAGGAATAGAAGTGAAAGCTGACATCGAGCCCCTCTTCGGCAAAGGCCTGGCGCACCACCTCACAGAGAAAGCCCTGATTGGGCAACGACTCACTGATATAGGGCGGCCACTCGCCCACGGCAATACGCACCGTCTCGGCCCGCACCGCAACACTGCTTGCCCAGCAACAGAACAAGGCCAGCCATGCCCACTTTCGCCACCCATTATTCACCCGGTACTCTCCTCGCTTTTTTTGCTGAGTGTAGCCAACCCCTCAATTAACCACAGAAAAAGCCGAAAAGATGTAGTTAAATTACTAGATTAACGAGATAAAAGATGCATAATTTGGATATCTTACAAAATCAGAAAAATGACCTATTTTTGATTCAACTCAAGAATTTAATCCCATTGAAATGGTGCTTTGTCGGATTTTCTTGATCCAGATCAATTTTGGTAATATTACCACCGTGGTATATATGACCCCATCAAAGAAAAGGTGTAAGGCAAGGGCCCTTTAAGTCATCGCCATCGACGGTAGCTTAAATACATCAGGGTAATTTCCTTACAGTTGGATTCGCGTTCCCATTGAGGAGTCATACCATGATCAAAGGCATTCAAATCACCCAGGCCGCCAACACCGCTCTGCTGAACTCTTTCTGGCTGCTGGACGAAGAGAAGCAACAAGCTCGCTGCATCTGCGTCAAAGGCGATGCTTTCGCTGCTGATCAAGAAGTGCAACTGGCTGACCTGGGTCAGTTCGAATACCGCGAACTGCCGGTTCAGGCTGAGCCTGCTGTTGAAGGTGGCCAGCACCTGAACGTCAACGTGCTGCGTCGCGAAACTCTGGAAGATGCTATCGAAAACCCGGAGAAGTACCCGCAGCTGACCATCCGTGTATCTGGCTACGCAGTGCGTTTCAACGCCCTGACCCCGGAACAGCAGCGTGACGTGGTTACCCGTACTTTCACCCAGAGCCTGTAATCAGCGCCCTGCAGTGAAGAGCTGATACTTGCGGTATCAGCACAAAAAAAACGGCCGATTGGCCGTTTTTTTATTGCCCCCGCACCAGCCAACGCGGCCGTGCGGGGGGAACAGCGCTTACGCCCTGTCCGCTTCCAGTTGCCCGACCTTGCCGCCGAGCACTGCATCCATTTTCTTCTCGTCCAGCTGCTTGCAGTATTTGGCGACCACCACAGTGGCAACCCCGTTACCGATCAGGTTGGTCAACGCCCGCGCTTCGGACATAAAGCGGTCGATCCCCAGGATCAGCGCCAAACCAGCCAGTGGCAGATGGCCCACCGCCGAAATGGTCGCTGCCAGCACGATAAAGCCACTACCAGTCACCCCCGCCGCCCCTTTCGAGGAGATCAGCAGTACCACCAGCAGGGTGATCTGTTGGAACAGATCCAGCGGCGTATTGGTAGCTTGGGCGATAAAAATCGCCGCCATAGTCAGATAGATGGAGGTGCCATCCAGGTTAAAGGAGTACCCGGTCGGAATGACCAGCCCCACCACCGATTTCTGGCAACCCAGCTTCTCCATCTTGTCCAGCATCCGCGGCAGTACCGACTCGGAAGAGGAGGTCCCCAGCACGATCAGCAACTCCTCACGAATGTAGGAGATGAAACGCAGGATGCTAAAACCTGAGGCTTTAGCGATGCTGCCCAGCACAATGAAGATAAAGAAGAGGCAGGTGAGATAGAAGCAGGCAATAAGCTGGCCCAGCTGTACCAGTGAACCTACTCCATATTTGCCGATGGTAAATGCCATTGCCCCGAATGCACCGACCGGCGCCAGTTTCATTATCATATTGATAATGCCAAATATGACTTTGGAGAAACTGTCGATGACGCCGAAAATAACCTGTCCCTTTTCACCGATATGATGCAGGGAGAAGCCGAACAGCACCGCAAACAGTAACACCTGCAAGATATTACCGCTGGCAAAGGCACCGATCACACTGCCCGGAATAATATCCAGCAAAAAGGCGATAATGCCCTGGGACTTGGCCTGCTCCGCATAGGCGGAGATGGCGCTGGCATCCAGCGCAGCCGGATCGACGTTCATACCGGCACCCGGTTGCAGCAGGTTGACCACACACAGCCCGATGATCAAGGCGATAGTGCTGACCACCTCGAAGTAGAGCAGAGCAATGGCGCCGGTCTTGCCGACCGCCTTCATACTTTCCATCCCGGCAATGCCGGTAACCACGGTACAGAAAATAACGGGGGCGATGATCATCTTGATCAATTTGACGAAGCCATCACCGAGGGGCTTCATATCGGCGCCCAGTTCCGGATAGACATGCCCCAGAAATACCCCGAGGGTAATCGCGAGCAATACCTGAAAATAGAGGCTGCTAAATAGTTTCTTTCGCATTATTAACGTCCTGTTAATTTAATTGCACATTGTTATGGCAGCAATAAACATGCAGATAGCCGGACGAGATATCTGCGTACCTCACCCGATCCATGCTGTTTCTGCATTACTACGGTCACCACTTTACATGTAATAAAAAACAATTAAGAGACATCAATCACACAACAAAATTAACACCATTAACACTACGGCAACCAATAATTGTTTGCTCACAGATTAATTTTAGTCTTCAACTAAATATGGCAGATATAAAAATGCCCCGCATTGCGGGGCATTTTCATCAGGCATGACAGCGTCGGGATCAGGCCGAGGTATCGAGAGGTTCGAAACCCTTGATCAGGTCATCAATGGCCTTCATCTGTTTGAGGAAGCCTTCCAGCTTCTCCAGCGGCAGGGCACTCGGGCCATCGCAGCGAGCAATTTTCGGATCCGGGTGGGATTCGATAAAGAGACCGGCCAGACCGACCGCCATGCCGGCACGTGCCAGCTCGGTCACCTGTTCGCGACGACCACCGGAGGCGGCACCCAGCGGATCACGGCACTGCAGGGAGTGGGTCACGTCAAAGATCACCGGATAGCCACCGGTGCTCTTCTTCATCACGCCCAGACCCAGCATGTCCACCACCAGGTTGTCGTAGCCGAAATTGGCACCGCGCTCGCACAGGATCAGCTGGTCGTTGCCGCACTCCTCGAACTTGTCGGTGATGTTCTTCATCTGGCTTGGGCTCAGGAACTGCGGCTTCTTGATGTTGATAACGTTGCCGGTGCGGGCCATGGCTTCCACCAGATCGGTCTGGCGTGCCAGGAAAGCGGGCAGCTGGATAACGTCAACCACCTCGGCGACCGGCTTGGCCTGATGGGGTTCGTGCAGATCGGAGATGACCGGCATGCCGAAAGTCGCTTTCAGCTCCTGGAAAATCTTCATCCCCTCTTCCAGACCCGGACCGCGGTAAGAGTGGATGGAGGAGCGGTTGGCCTTGTCCCAGCTCGCCTTGAAGACAAACGGGATGCCCAGCTTGCTGGTCACTTCCACGTACTTCTCGCACACCGCCATCGCCATGTCGCGGGATTCCAGCACGTTCATGCCGCCAAACAGCACGAACGGTTTGTCGTTGGCAACGTCGATCTGGTTGATCTTGATATTCTTCTGTTCCATCTAAGACTTCCTTAATGAAGGGGCCTGAAGCCAAGTTACTCCGTTGCAGCCGAGCGCTGCGGCCTTGATATTCTTCTGTTTAAGTTTCAAGCCGCCCTTAATGGAGGGGCTTGGGGCTCAGATCCAGCGCGGCCAGCTGCACTTTCAGCACATCGGCGACCGGATCGTCCGGGCATTGTTCAATAAAATATTCAAAATCGTCGGCGGCCTGGCGCGGGCAATCGAGCTGCTCGTAGATAAAGCCGCGATCCCGCGTCTCCAGCGGATCGCCGGGCTTCATCCGCAGCAACAGCTCGCTGCAACGCAGCGCCTCGGGCATGCGGTCTTCCCGCAGCAGGGCCCCCTTGCTGACGTTGAGCAGCCGTTCGATGATCTCCCACTGGCCGGAGGGCTGCAGGTAGTCGGGGGTCAGGGTCGCCAAGTCCCCCAACGCACCGCGCAGCAGCAGCTCGATGCGGGCCAGGCTCAGCTCGTCGCCGGTAAAGGGGTCAACATAGACCTCCCCCTCGCCACCGGCAAAGCTCACCAGGAAGTGGCCGGGGAAGCAGATCCCCTCTACATCGAGCCCGAGCTTGCGCCCCAGCTGGATAATGAGAATGCCGAGGCTGACCGGGATCCCCTTGCGCTGAACCAGCACCTGATTGAGATCGCAGTTGTTGGCAGAGAAATAGTCCTGCCAGTCGCCATGAAAACCGAGGCTGTGGTAGAAGCCCTGCAGCAACTGCTGGCGCACCTCGTCGCAGGTGCCCTCTTCGATCTGCTCGTCCAGCCACTCGTCCAGCAGGTTCAACTCGCGGATCCCCTCCTCGACCGAGCCATAAATTTCGTCACTGACTGACAACGCCAGCTCGGTGATGTCGTGGGCTTCGAAATCGGTCCATTCGTCTATGTGTAACATTCTCTTCATGCCTTAGCCGAACACACTCGTCTGTTTGAGCACTGCCAACTTGGCAATAAAGTAGATCCAGCCGAGCGCCCCCAGAAAGGAGCACCAGCGCACCAGATTGCTTTTGGCCAGCCGCAGCGCCATCGCCGCCAGAAATACCAGCACCAGAATGGCCATCAGCTTCTCGCTGAGCCAGGGCGTTCCGTTATTGAGCGGGTTAAGATCCAGCACCATGCAGAGCAATACGCCGGAGAGCACCACCAGACCGTTGAGCCAGCCGCTGACCTTCATCACCGGCGCGCTGTAGGCACGGCCAGTGGCGGTCTGTACCCAGTAGAAGCGGAGCATAAACATCAGCACGGCCCCGGCAATCAGGGTGAGGTGCAGGTGTTTGAGCACAAAAACCATATTCAATCCTTGCATGGGGGCGCACAGGCAACCCGCCGTGTAACAGTAAGGGGCTGTCAGCGCAGCGGGCAGAGGCCCAGCGTCACCCTGTCGTTATCCCCGTAATCACGCACCGTGGCTACCTCGCGGTAGCCGCTATCACGCAGCAACTGACGCACCGCCTCCCCCTGATCCCAGCCATGCTCCAGCAGCAACCAGCCGTCAGGCAACAGATAAGCGGGGGCATGGGCCACGATGTGGCGGATATCGGCCAGCCCGGCGTCATCGGCAACCAGCGCCGAGCGGGGTTCAAAACGCACATCACCCTGCTCGAGATGGGGATCGGCGCCATCAATATAGGGGGGATTGGAGACAATCACCGCAAAACGTGGCGTTTCGTCGCGCTCCGGCTCGCCAAGGGGCTCGAACCAGCTGCCATCGCGCACCTCGATGGGCAATCCCAGCGCGGCGCTGTTCTCGCGGGCCAGCGCCGCGGCATCGGCCATCCGATCCACCGCCCACACATCGACCTCGGGCCGCTCGGACTTGAGCGCCAGCGCGATGGCGCCGGTGCCGGTGCCGAGATCCAGCACGGCGCACGGCCCTTGCGGGATTCTGGTCAGCGCCTGCTCGACCAGCACCTCGGTATCGGGGCGCGGGATCAGGGTCGCCGGGCTCACTTTCAGCGGCAGCGACCAGAACTCCCGCTCGCCCACCAGATGGGCGATGGGTTCGCCATTGAGACGACGGGCCAGCCACCCCTGCAGGGTGGCCTGCTGGGCGGCATCCAGCTCACGCTCGGGCCAGGTCATCAGATAGCTGCGACGGCAATCGAGCAGATGACAGAGCAGTACATCGGCGTCGGCGCGGGGGGATTCTCCCCCAGCCAGCACGGTCATGATATGGGCGCGGGCCTGCTGGATCTGCATCAGTGCCACTCCACCTTATGGGCACAACACTTAATGCGAGCTTGCCGGATCACCATTTGCATCAGTTGTTCTCGGCCAGCGAGGCAAGCTGATCGGCCTGATACTCCTGCACCAGCGGCGTGATGACGCAGTCCAGCTCCCCTTCCAAAATTTCGGAGAGGCGATAGAGGGTCAGGTTGATGCGATGCTCGGAGAGGCGGCCCTGCGGGTAGTTGTAGGTACGAATGCGCTCGGAGCGATCGCCGGAGCCCACCAGATTGCGGCGGGTGCTCTGCTCGGCAGCGCGGTGGCGCTCATCCTCGGCCGCTTGCAGGCGGGCGGAGAGCACCGACATCGCCTTGGCGCGGTTCTTGTGCTGGGAACGCTCGTCCTGACACTCCACCACCAGACCGGTCGGCAGGTGGGTGATGCGGATGGCCGAGTCGGTCTTGTTGACATGCTGACCGCCGGCACCGGAGGCGCGGAAGGTGTCGATCTTCAAGTCGGAAGGGTTGATCTCGATCTGCTCGGCTTCCGGCACTTCCGGCAGCACGGCGACGGTACAGGCGGAGGTGTGCACACGGCCTTGAGACTCGGTCTCCGGCACCCGCTGCACCCGGTGACCACCGGATTCAAACTTGAGGCGGCCATAGACGCACTCGCCGTCGATCTTGGCGATCACCTCCTTGTAGCCACCGTATTCACCGTCATTGCAGCTGACGATGGAGACGCGCCAGCCCTGACGCTCGGCAAACCGTGAATACATGCGGAACAGGTCACCGGCAAAGATGGCCGCTTCGTCGCCACCGGCACCGGCGCGGATCTCCAGATAGCAGTTGTTGTCATCCTTGGGATCCTTGGGCAGCAACATCAGTTGCAGCTCCTGCTCCAGCGCCTCCAGATTGGCCTTGGCCAGCGGCAGCTCCTCCTGCGCCATCTCGCGCAGGTCGGCATCGTCCTCCTCCAGCATCATCTGGGTGGTCTCCAGATCATCCTGAGCCTGACGGTAACGCTGGAAGGCATGAACGATATCTTCCAGCTGGGCATATTCGCGGGTCAGGGCGCGGTAGCGATCCTGATCCGAGACCACATCCGGCTCGCCGAGCATGGCCTGTACTTCTTCGTGGCGCTCGATGAGGCCTTCCAGCTTTCTGATCAGTGACGGATTCATAACTCTTGCATTCTCAATGGAGGACGGGACAACCGGCAGGTTGCCCGAAAATTATGGCTCTTGTGACAACCCCAGCGCCTGCCGCAAGCGGGAGAGCTCGCTCTGATCCCCCTGGGAGGCAGCCTGGCGCAACGCCTGGGTCGGCGCGTGGATCAATTTGTTGGTGAGGCGATGGGCCATCGCCTTGAGCGCCTGTTCGGCACTCTCGCCCTGCGCCAATGCCAGCAGGGCCCGTTGCAACTCTTCATCAGCCACTTGCTGGGACTGATGGCGGTAATCGCGAATGAGATCGACCGAGCTCTGGCCGCGATACCAGCCCATAAACTCGTCGCGCTCTTCCTGCACGATCACTTCCGCCTGCGCGGCAGCCCGTTTACGGGTTTCGAGGTTCTGCTCGATGATCCCCTGCAAATCATCCACCGTGTAGAGATAGGCATCGGAGAGCTCATCGACTTCGGCTTCGATGTCGCGCGGCACGGCAATATCCACCAGAAACATGGGCTTGAAGCGGCGGGCCTTCAGCGCGCGCTCCACCATCCCCTTGCCGATGATGGGCAGGGGACTGGCGGTCGAGCTGATGACAATATCCGCCTCGTGCAGATAGTCGGGGATCTCTTCGAGCGTCATCACCTGGGCACCGAATTCAGCCGCCAGGGTCTGGGCACGCTGCAGGGTGCGGTTGGCCACCATCATCTTGGTGACGTTCTGCTCGCGCAGATGACGGGCCACCAGTTCGATGGTCTCCCCCGCCCCGACCAGCAGTACCTTGGTCTGGGAGAGATCGGAGAAGATCCGCCGACCCAGACTGACGGCGGCAAACGCCACCGACACGGCACTGGCGCCAATCTCGGTATCGGTACGCACTCTTTTCGCCACCGAGAAGGATTTCTGGAACAGCCGCTCCAGCGCCCCCTTCACCGACTCCGCCTGCTGGGCATGAGCGTAGGATTGCTTAATCTGCCCCAGGATCTGCGGCTCCCCCAACACCAGCGAGTCAAGCCCGCACGCCACCCGCATCAGGTGGCGCACCGCCTCTTCATCGTGATGCTGATAGATGGCAGTGACCAGTTCGGCCGCGTCCAGCCCGTGGAACTGCTGCAGCCAGCGCAGCACTTGCTCCTGCCGCTCCTCCTCCAGATTGCAATAGAGTTCGGTCCGGTTGCAGGTGGAGACGATCACCGCCTCGCTGACACCGGGTTGGCTCACCAGCTCACGCAAGGCGCGATCGATGCAGTCCGGGCCAAAGGCGACCCGTTCCCGCAAGGCGACACTGGCGGTGTTGTGGTTGATTCCGAGGGCAAGCAAACTCATGAGTGGGCGACGATCATTTCATACGCTGGGTGCAAAGGCTGCCAATTGTACGAGAAAGGGTAAGTCTTTAAAAGCAATACGGCCGCCCCGTATACTGTGGCAAATTCCTCTCTCTGGAGCCGTCTCTTGCTGCTACGTATTTTTACCCTCACCTGCCTGCTGTTGCTGGCCGGTTGTGCCACTACCCAGCCCCAGCGTGACCAGGTGAACTGGAACCAGGAGCGGGCCCGCCTCGAGCAGCTGACCCACTGGCAGCTCTCCGGCAAGATGGCCATCATCACCCCCCAGCAAAAGGGCAGCGCCCGTCTCAACTGGCAGCAGGATGGGGAGGATTATCGCCTCAACCTCACCAGCCTGATTGGCACCAGCATTCTGGAGCTCTCCCGCAGCAAGGGGGAGATCACCCTGCTCGACAGCGATGGCAATCGCCACCAGAGCCAGGATGCCGAAGCGCTCATCTATCAACTGACCGGCTGGAATATTCCGGTTGCGGGATTGCCAGAGTGGATCAAGGGGCTGCCGGGTCAGGCGGAGTTTGAACTCAACCCCGACAGCAGTCTGGCCAGCGTGCGCGACGGCCAGTGGCAGATCGTCTATGGCGATTATCGGGATCAGGATGGCTACCGCCTGCCGCACCAGCTGACCATGACCGGCCAGAACAGCCGCCTCAAGCTTCAGATCAACCAATGGACTCTTGCACGTTAATGGCTTCCACACGCTGGCCGGCACCGGCCAAACTCAACCTGTTTCTACACGTCAATGGCCGTCGTCCCGATGGCTATCACGAGCTGCAGACCCTGTTTATCTTCCTCAACCACAGCGACTGGCTCGAGTTCGAGGTGATACCGAATAGCGACACACTCACCTTGAGCCCGGCCATTCCCGGGGTGCCGGATGAGCAGAATCTGATTATCCGCGCGGCGCGCCTGCTGCAGGCAAAGCTGCTGAGCCCGCAGGGAGCCCATATCCGGCTGGAAAAGGTGCTACCCATGGGCGGCGGCATCGGCGGCGGCTCATCCGATGCAGCAACCACGCTGGTGGCGCTTAACCACCTCTGGCAAGCGGGTTTGAGTGAAGATGAACTGGCAGCGCTTGGCGTCCAGCTGGGGGCCGATGTGCCGGTGTTTGTCCGTGGCAAGGCGGCCTTTGCCGAAGGAGTGGGCGAGCGGCTGCAACCAGTCGAACTGCCCGATGCCTGGTATCTGGTACTCAAGCCCGATTGCCATGTGGCGACCGCAGCCGTATTCCAGGATCCGGACCTGCCGAGAGCCACGCCGAAAATGGCGCTGGACAACCTGCTGGAAGGCGAGTGGAAAAACGATTGCGAATCACTGGTGAAAAAGCGCCACCCCGAGGTTGCCAATGCGCTCGGCTGGTTGCTAGAATACGCGCCGTCAAGAATGACGGGCACAGGAGCCTGCGTCTTTGCTCAATTTGAAGACGAAGTGACTGCTCGGGAAGTGTTGGCCTGCGTGCCGAAGGGACTTGATGGGTTTGTCGCCAAGGGCGAGAACATATCACCTCTCTTCTCCACATTGCAACAGTTCAAATGATTGGGGTATCGCCAAGCGGTAAGGCAGCGGGTTTTGATCTCGCCATTCCTAGGTTCGAATCCTAGTACCCCAGCCAATTTTACCGAACGGTATTGATGATGATTAACGTGGCCGGTTTTGCACTCGGCCACGGATTCGGGTTACCGGTATCATCACATTCATTGGGCAGCAGACACCTTGTACGTTATCTTGATAAATCGTTTGCCCCAAAACGATAGGGTCTGATTTCAGACTCCCCCACATACTGGATGCAACCCCGAGGTTTCAAACCGTGCCTGACATGAAGCTGTTTGCTGGTAACGCAACGCCGGAACTAGCCCAGAAGATCGCAGATCGCCTGTTTATCAAACTCGGCAATGCTGCCGTAGGTCGCTTTAGCGACGGCGAGATCAGCGTACAGATCAATGAGAATGTACGTGGTGGCGATATCTTCATCATTCAATCCACCTGTGCCCCGACCAACGACAATTTGATGGAATTGATCGTCATGGTGGATGCTCTGCGTCGTGCTTCAGCTGGCCGTATCACTGCCGTTATCCCCTACTTTGGTTATGCCCGTCAGGACCGCCGCGTCCGCTCCGCCCGTGTACCCATCACCGCCAAGGTTGTCGCTGACTTCCTCTCCAGCGTCGGTGTGGATCGCGTGCTGACCGTTGACCTGCATGCCGAGCAAATTCAAGGTTTCTTCGACGTTCCGGTAGACAACGTGTTCGGTAGCCCGGTGCTGCTGGAAGACATGAAGTCCAAGAACCTCGAGTCTCCTGTCGTTGTCTCCCCGGACATCGGTGGCGTCGTGCGTGCCCGCGCCATCGCCAAGTTGCTGGATGACACCGACATCGCCATCATCGACAAGCGCCGTCCCCGCCCGAACGTCTCCCAGGTCATGCACCTGATCGGTGACGTTGCCGGCCGCGACTGCATCATCGTTGATGACATGATCGACACCGGCGGCACCCTGTGCAAAGCCGCAGAGGCCCTGAAAGAGCGCGGTGCCAAGCGTGTATTCGCCTACGCTACCCACCCGGTCTTCTCCGGTTCCGCCGTCGAGAACATCAAGAACTCCGTGATCGATGAACTGATCATCACCGACTCCATCCCGCTCACTGCGGAGATGAAAGCGGTCGGCAAGGTCAAGCAGCTGACGCTGTCAACTGTACTGGCCGAAGCCATTCGTCGCATCAGCAACGAAGAGTCCATCTCTGCCATGTTTGAGCATTGATAGATTCAGCAATAACGAAAACCGCCATCAGGCGGTTTTCGTCTTTCTGGACCTTCTCTTTCCAACTTTCTGCTATCTGGTACGACCCTGCCCCCGGCAGGCTTAAGGATTTACCCATGAATTGCTTGCGTCCCCTCCTGCTAGCGACCCTCACCTCCGCCCTGTTCGCCTGTCAGCCCGCCAAAGAGAACCCGCCCTTTGTGCTGACCCTTGCTCACATGAACGACACCCACTCCCAGTTTGATCCGGTCAATGCCGAGATCAAAGGGCAGATTTTTGCCCAGCAGGGGGAGACGGACACCCTCTATACCCGCTTTGGCGGTTATCCGCGCCTGCTGACCATGGCGAAAGCCTATCAGGCCGATGCGCTGGCCAAGAACCAACCCTTGCTGCTGCTGCACGGCGGCGATGCCTGGCAGGGCAGTGGCTACTTCAAGCTCAACGAGGGGATGGCCAATGCCGAGTTGCTGAGCCAGTTCGGCCTTGATGCCATGGCGCTGGGCAACCACGAGTTCGATCTGGATAACCAGAAGCTGGCCCGCTTCATCGAGGGGGTCAACTTCCCTGTGCTGGCCGCCAACCTCGACACCAAGGCCGATCCGGCCCTCAGCAAGGCTGACAACCTCAAGCCCTTCGTGGTCTACGCCTTTGACGGCAACCAGAAGAGTCCGGTCACCGATCTCGACAACCTGCCGCAAGGCAAGCAACTGGTCGCCGTCATCGGTCTGGTGCTGGAAGACATGGGCAATATCGCCCCCAACGTCGGCAAGCTGCGCTTTGGCAAGGAGGTCACCTCGGCTCAGGCCACGGTCGACATGCTGCAAGCCAAGGGGATCCATCAGATCGTGGCGCTCACCCACATCGGCAACGAGCGGGATCTGGCACTGGCCGCCAAGGTAAACGGCCTCGATGCCATCGTCGGCGGCCACTCCCACAGCTTGCTCGGCGATTTTCGCAATATCGGCTGGGGCAAGACCGGCGATTACGCCAAGCTGGTGACCAATCCGGATGGCATCGGCAAAACCTGCGTGGTGCAGGCGGGCTCCTATGCCCAGGCCATCGGCCTGGCTCAGGTGACCTTTGACAGCCAGGGTCAGGTGACCGACTGCCAGGGCCACAACAGCCTGCTGGCCAGCCGCGATTTCTTCGCCGATGCGTCGCGCAAGCAAGCGCTCGACGACGCCCGCAGCAAAGAGGCAAGCCAGTTTGTCGACAACCAGCCCAATCTGGTGACCGTGGATGAAGATCCGCGCCTGCGCGGCATCATCGACAGCCACTACAAACCGGCGCTGGAGAAAGCTTATGGCCCGGTGATCGGCACCATCCCCGAGCAGCTGCAAAATGCCCGTCGCCCCGGCGACAACGGCAGCGACAGCCACGGCTCAGATGTAGCGCCGCTGGTTGCCGAAGGGGAGTTCTACTGGGCCAATACCCCGGCCGTTCAGGCCCTGACCGGTGGCCCGATCGATTTTTCTCT
The DNA here is from genome assembly GCF_040908365.1 of Aeromonas sp. R2-4. Classification (NCBI taxonomy): domain Bacteria; kingdom Pseudomonadati; phylum Pseudomonadota; class Gammaproteobacteria; order Aeromonadales; family Aeromonadaceae; genus Aeromonas; species Aeromonas sp. R2-4. The sequence continues at coordinate 3,170 of NZ_JBFODO010000034.1, read as the reverse complement.
GGTGGCGGTGGGCGGCGTGCGTGCCGACCTGCCTGCAGGAGAATGGCGCGAAGGGGATAGCGCCCTCACCCTGCTGCCGTTCAAGAACCAGCTCTCGGTGCTTACCCTGACCGGCGCCGAGGTCCGCGCCCTGCTGACCGAGACCATCACCGCCACCCTGCCCGCCAGCGCCCATGCCGGCAAGTTCCCCTATGGCGGCCACCTGCGTTACACCTTCCAGGAGACCGACGCAGGCAAGGCGGGCATCCTGACCCAATTGCAGCGCAAGACCGCAAGCGGCGAGTGGCAAGATCTGGTGGATAGCCAGCACTATCGGGTAGTGATGAACGCCTACAGCGCCAACGGCAACGATGGCTGGCAGGCACTGGCCAATGCCCAGCGCCACCAGAGCGAGCGGGTCGATATCGCCAGCGTCAATGGCAAACTGACCGCCTTCCCGGTGCTGAAGGTGGCACAAAACGGTGAACTGCTCGGCGCCGTCTATACCCCGGGCCAGCCCCTCGATTGCAAAGCCAGCGGCGTGGATTGCGGCACCGATGCAGCGTCTTTCGTGGAGTATGTGCGCGATGCCCGTCCCACCCTGACCGCACTGGATGAAGAGACCGTCACCCTGCTGCGTGCCAAATAACGACGGTAGTCAACCGGGCACAATCCATCGGTAAGCTGAAACGGGCCTCTTGCAAGAGGCCCGTTTGCCCACCGTTATCCACCCATTGGCCGCAATAATGCTGCAAATCCCGCCATAACATGCGCATTGGTTGAGTGATCGCCACTCGGCGGCTAGAATATTGCGTCCTATTGCCCTGGGTAGTGTGCCCACGGCAGCTGCGAGTGAAGACATCAAGCGTGACAAGCGAAATCAAACTGATCGTCGGACTGGGCAACCCCGGCCCGGAATATGCCAAGACCCGCCACAACGCGGGCGCCTGGTATGTGGAGCAACTGGCCCGCTGGCACAATGTCAGCCTGCGTGAAGAACCCAAGTTCTTCGGCCATACTGCCCGCATCCTGGTCGAGGGGCAGGATGTGCGGCTGCTCATCCCGAACACCTATATGAACCTCTCTGGCAAGGCGGTGGCCGCACTGGCGCGTTTTTATCAGATTGAGCCGGAAGCGATGCTGGTAGCCCATGACGAACTGGATCTGCCGCCGGGCATCGCCAAGTTCAAGCAGGGTGGTGGTCACGGTGGCCATAACGGCCTCAAGGACATCATCGCCAAGATGGGCAACAACAATAACTTCTTCCGGCTGCGTCTCGGGATCGGCCATCCCGGCAGCAAAGAGCAGGTGGCTGGCTTCGTCCTGACCAAGGCCCCCAGCAGTGAACAGAACCTGATCGACGCCGCGCTGGACGAGTCCCTGCGCGCCACCGACATCCTGTTCAAACAAGATATGACCAAGGCCATGAATCGCTTGCACAGCTTCAAGGCTGAAAAGGGTTAGGTCGGTTTGACCCTGTACGGGCATTGTGCCGGTACATGAGCAACGACCAGAACAAGCATGACATGGGCCGCCTGCGGGCGACCCCCAACAGCATCCATCAAGTAAGGTAACAATCCATGGGTTTTAAATGCGGTATCGTGGGCCTGCCCAATGTAGGTAAATCCACCCTGTTCAACGCGCTGACCAAGGCCGGTATCGAAGCCGCCAACTTCCCCTTCTGCACCATCGAGCCGAACACTGGTGTGGTGCCGATGCCGGATCCCCGCCTCGATCAGCTGGCTGCCATCATCAATCCGCAGCGCGTTGTGCCGACCACCATGGAATTCGTCGACATCGCCGGTCTGGTTGCCGGTGCCTCCAAGGGTGAAGGTCTGGGTAACCAGTTCCTGGCCAACATCCGTGAAACCGAAGCGATCGGCCACGTTGTGCGCTGCTTCGATGACGAGAACATCATTCACGTTGCCGGCAAGGTCTCTCCCGCTGACGACATCGAAGTGATCAACACCGAGCTGGCCCTGTCGGACCTGGACGCCTGCGAGCGCGCCATTCACCGTCAGTCCAAGCGTGCCAAAGGCGGCGACAAGGATGCCAAGCTGGAAGTGGAAACCCTGGAGAAGATCAAGGTCGCGCTGGAAAACGGTCAGATGATCCGCGGCATGAAGCTGGATAAAGAAGAGCTGGCCGCTGTCAGCCACCTCAACTTCCTGACCCTGAAACCCACCATGTATATCGCCAACGTGGCGGAAGATGGCTTCGAGAATAACCCCTATCTGGACAAGGTGCGTGAAATCGCCGCCGCCGAGAACGCGGTTGTCGTGGTCGTCTGCTGTGCTATTGAAGCCGACATCGCCGAACTGGACGACGAAGATCGCGCCGAGTTCATGGCAGACCTGGGCATCGAAGAACCGGGCCTGAACCGCGTTATCCGCTCCGGCTACCAGCTGCTCAACCTGCAGACCTACTTCACCGCCGGTGTGAAAGAGGTACGCGCCTGGACTATTCCGGTCGGTGCCACCGCCCCGCAAGCGGCTGGCAAGATCCACACTGACTTTGAAAAAGGCTTTATTCGCGCCCAAACCATCGCCTTTGAAGACTTTATCAACTACAAGGGTGAGCAAGGCGCCAAGGAAGCGGGCAAGATGCGCGCTGAAGGGAAAGATTACATCGTCAAAGATGGCGATATCATGAACTTCCTGTTCAACGTCTAATCCCATGACAGGCCAGCATTTGCTGGCCTGTTTTTTATCTGCCATTGCCCGGGCAATCATGGCAATGTCTTAAAAAAAAGCAGATTGTTGGGCTTTTGCGCAACAGAGACCAATAACTGGTCAAACGCACTCAAATTGCGTTTTTCTGGCAAAAAAAGGGTTGACGCCCCAGAGCCAGATACGCATAATTCGGCCCGCACGGTGACGAGGTAACGACTCACCGGAAGCAAGGTTGGCTATGTAGCTCAGTTGGTTAGAGCATCGCACTCATAATGCGGGGGTCACAGGTTCGAATCCCGTCATAGCCACCATCTATAGTTGGGGTATCGCCAAGCGGTAAGGCAGCGGGTTTTGATCTCGCCATCCCTAGGTTCGAATCCTAGTACCCCAGCCATTTTTAAAAGTTCTTTGCCAGTCTCGCGACTGTTGAGGAACGCTGTTGGGGTATCGCCAAGCGGTAAGGCAGCGGGTTTTGATCTCGCCATCCCTAGGTTCGAATCCTAGTACCCCAGCCATTTT
>NZ_JBFODO010000033.1:0-15771 GCF_040908365.1 Aeromonas sp. R2-4 | reverse complement strand
GTCACTTCACCAGACATTGAAAATCAAAAATTGTTTTTGATGTTCGATGCTGTGAGTGCCCACACAGATTGCTTGATTCAAATTGTTAAAGAGCGACGCAACAGTGTGTTGCTGCGGGAGTGGAATTCTACTCAACCGCCTTCTCGAGTCAAGCCTTATTTTCAAAGGCTTTTCGAGGTTACCGACTTGGCTTTCTGCGTTGCCGCTTGCCCTGTCGATGGAGGCGCATTATAGGGATCTGGATCACGCTTGCAAGGGTGTTTTCGAATTAAATTCGCATTTTTGGTTCAACCGTTCACTAATCACCCAAAAAGCGCATTTATCCTGCAATAACACACCCGTTTGGCGAGCTCGCTATCCTCTAGATGGCGTAGCGGTGGTAGCAGATCAAGGTTGTGGCGATTTGGTCTCTCTACATCTATATGCATGGTGATCGAGGTCACGCCTTCGGGTAACATAGCGCCCCTTTGCGATTCACACACTCTTGGGCTTTGGAGAGTTTAATGCCTTTTGCACTTGGCCAGCGTTGGATTAGTGATACAGAGACGGATCTGGGGTTGGGGACTGTCGTTGCTGTTGAAGGACGCATGGTTACCCTGTTGTTTCCGGCTACCGGTGAAAACCGTATGTATGCCAAAGAAGAGGCGCCGGTGACCCGGGTCAGCTTCAATGTGGGCGATCAGATCACCAGTCACGAAGACTGGACCATGACGGTCGAAGAAGTGCAGGAGAAAAACGGCCTGCTTATATATGTAGGTGTGCGCACCGACAATGATGAGCCCGTTGCCCTCAAAGAAGTGTTTCTCAACAACTTTATCAAGTTCAACAAGCCGCAGGATCGCCTGTTCGCCGGTCAGATCGATCGGATGTCCCGCTTCACCCTGCGCTACGAAGCGCTGATCAACCAGCACCAACGTCGTCGCAACCCGACTCGTGGTCTGGCCGGTGGCCGGGTCAGCCTGATCCCGCACCAGCTCTATATTGCCCATGAAGTGGGTCACCGCTACGCTCCGCGCGTACTGCTGGCTGACGAGGTGGGTCTGGGCAAGACCATCGAAGCGGGCATGATCATTCATCAGCAACTGCTCTCCGGCCGCGCCCATCGCGTACTCATTCTGCTGCCCGAAACCTTGCAGCACCAATGGCTGGTCGAAATGCTGCGCCGCTTCAACCTGCATTTCTCCCTGTTTGATGAGGAGCGCTGCATCGAGGCGTTTGCCGATGCGGAGAACCCCTTCGAGACCGAGCAACTGGTGATCTGCAGCCTCGACTTCCTGCGCAAGAAGCGTCGTCGCTTCGAGCAAGTGCTGGAGGCCGAGTGGGATCTGCTGGTTGTCGACGAAGCGCACCATCTGGAGTGGAGTGGAGAGGCGCCGAGCCGTGCCTATGAGATGGTGGAAGCGCTGGCCGAACAGGTGCCGGGCGTGCTGCTGCTGACTGCGACCCCGGATCAGCTGGGTCACCAGAGCCACTTTGCTCGTCTGCGCCTGCTCGATCCCGAACGTTTCTACGACTACGAGGCCTTCCTCGCCGAGGAGCAGGCCTATGGTCAGGTCGCCAGCGCAGCGCAAGAGCTGCTGGATGGCGAGACCCTGAGCGATGAAGCCAGACAGACCCTCGCCAGCCAGCTGGAAGGGCTGGACTTGAGCGATGCCGCCGCCCGCCAGCAGGCGGTCGCCAAGCTGCTGGACCAGCATGGCACCGGCCGGGTGCTGTTCCGCAACAGCCGCGCCAATATTCAGGGCTTCCCCGAGCGTCACCTCAACGTCTACCCCATGCCGCTGCCGGAGCAGTACAAGACCGCCATCAAGGTGATGGGCATGATGGGTGGCAACGGTGGCGATCTGCAGACCCGAGCCCTGCGCTACCTCTATCCCGAGAAGATCTTCCAGCAGTTCGAAGGTGACAACGCCACCTGGACCCAGTTCGACCCGCGCGTCGAATGGTTGCTGGAGCTGCTGCTCTCTGCCCGTCAGCAGAAGGTGCTGGTGATCTGCTCCGAAGCGGCGACCGCCATCGCGCTGGAAGAGGCGCTGCGTACCCGTGAAGGGATCCGTGGTGCCGTGTTCCACGAAGGGATGTCGATCCTCGAGCGGGACAAGGCCTCCGCCTATTTCGCCCAGCAAGAGGGTGGCGCCCAGGTGCTGCTCTGCTCCGAGATCGGCTCAGAGGGTCGCAACTTCCAGTTTGCCAGCCATCTGGTGCTGTTCGATCTGCCTCTCAACCCGGATCTGCTGGAACAGCGTATCGGCCGACTGGATCGTATCGGTCAGCAGAATACCGTCGAGATCCACGTTCCCTATCTGGAAGGGACTGCCCAGCGCGCCCTGCAGCTCTGGTATCACGATGGTCTGGACGCGTTCGAGCAGACCTGCCCGACTGCCCGCCCGGTATTCGAAGCGGTACGTGAAGAGCTGTTCGAGCTGCTGGCCGCCAACACCGGCGATCAGGCGGCCCTCGACGCCCTGCTGGTCAAGACCCGCGAACTGCATGAGCCGCTCAAGGCCCGACTGGAACAGGGTCGCGATCGCCTGCTGGAAATCCACTCCAGCGGTGGCACCGCCGCCCAGCAGCTGGTCGACAAGCTCGCCGCCGAAGATGACGACACTGGTATGATCTCCTTCGCCCTCAAGATGTTCGACGAGATCGGCGTCAATCAGGACGACAGAGGTGAGAACGCGCTGGTGCTGACTCCCGGTGATCACATGCTGGTTTCCAGCTTCCCGGGCTTGCCGCAAGACGGCATGACCATCACCTTCGATCGCAATACCGCCTTGTCGCGGGATGACATGGCGCTGCTCTCCTGGGATCACCCCATGATGCGCGGCGGTATCGACCTGATCCTGGGCTCCGAGATCGGTGCCACCTCGGTAGCACTGCTCAAGAACAAGGCTCTGCCCATCGGCTCCATCCTGCTTGAGCTGATCTTCGTTGCCGAGTCTGCGGCCCATCCCCAGCTCTACCGCTTCATGCCGCCGACGCCGATCCGTCTGCTGATGGACAAGAACGGCCAGAATCTGGGTGAGAAAGTGGCGTTCGATGCCTTCAACCGTCAGCTGACTCCGGTCAACCGCCACCTCGGCAGCAAGCTGGTCACCGCGTCCCAACCGGTGATCCACGGTCTGATTGGCAAGGGGCAAGCCATTGCCGAAGAGCTGAAAGCCGGGATTGTCGACAAGGCCCGCGCCCAGATGGCGCAGACCCTGCAGCAGGATCTGGATCGTCTGGAAGCGCTCAAGGCAGTCAACCCGAACGTGCGCGACAGCGAACTGGATTATCTGCGCAATCTGCAGGCAGAATTGCACCACCTGATCGATCAGACCCAACTCAAGCTGGATGCCATCCGCTTTATCGTGGTCACCCATAACTGACAAGGTACCGACCGACAGCGGCCAGGCCCAGCTCAAACTGGATACCCAAGGCCACTTTGTCGTGGTTACCCATAACTGATGGGGCTTGCCCCCACCTTCTGATGCGAGACATTTATGTTTGAATACTCACCGCCTCTGGAACCCTGGCTCGATATCCTGTTCAAGGACAAGGACATCATGGTGGTCAACAAGCCCACTGGCCTGCTAAGCGTCCCCGGGCGCGGCCCCGAGAATGAAGACAGCGTCCTGCATCGGGTGAAACAGCAACACCCCAAGGCGGCGGCAGCTCATCGCCTCGACATGTCCACCACTGGCGTCATCGTCATTCCTCTCAATCCCAACTCTCATCGGGAGCTGAGTCGGCAATTTCGCGAGCGAGAGACCGAGAAGCACTACCTCGCCTGGGTGTGGGGTGAGCTGGAGGCAGCATCGGGTCAGGTTGACCTGCCGCTCTGCGTCGACTGGCCCAACCGCCCGAAACAGAAGGTGGATCACGAGGAGGGGCGTCACGCTCTGACCCTGTGGGAAAAACTGAAAGTGGAGAACGGCAACAGCCTGATCAAGCTGACCCCCATCACAGGTCGCTCGCACCAGTTGCGCGTCCATATGCTGGAGCTGGGGCATCCGATCCTGGGTGACAACCTCTACGCCCATCCGGATGCGCTGGCGGCGGCGCCCCATCTCTACCTGCATGCGGCCATGCTGACCATCAGCCACCCCCGCAGCGGGGAACGGATGACCTTCGAGGCGCCGGCTCCTTTCCCGGTCTGATCCCGCAAATCGCAGAGATAAAAAAGCCCCCATCGCAAGATGGGGGCTTTTTCATTAGGGTCAGACGCGAATATCGATCTTGCTTCCCAGAGAAGCGCTGGCCGATGTCGGTGCAACCGGCGCTGATTGCGCTGCGTTTTGCAGCAGCTTCAGCGCAGCTTCGCCCTCTTGGGTCTGCTGTTTCTTGGCCAGACTGGCCGTCATCAGAGCAGAACCAAACGACGCATTTGCAGAACTTGATATATCCATAGGGTTCCTCCTGCACTCAACAGTATCGACCAAGCGGCCCCGAACATAAGCACTCAATGCAAAACAATCTGACAGTTGCTTTTCTATCAATCAGATAGCACTAACATTTATGGCCCCTGTTCACCGCTGGATGACGCCTTCAAGCTCCTGTGCCGTCATCGGCCGAAGCACCTTGCAAGGGTTGCCAGCCGCCACCACGTTGGCGGGCACATCTTTGGTCACCACCGAGCCTGCGCCGATGACGCTGTTGTCACCGATCGTAACGCCGGGGCAGATGACGACGCTGCCGCCGATCCAGACGTTGTGACCGATCCGCACCGGCTTGCCGAACTCGACACCCTTGATACGTGGCGCCACCGCCACCGGATGAGCGGCGGTGTAGATCTGCACCCCGGGCGCCAGCAGCACGTTGTCGCCGATATGCACCTCACTGACGTCGAGGATGGTGCAATTGACGTTGGCGTAGAAGTTCTCGCCGACGAAGATATTGGCGCCATAGTCGCAGAAGAACGGCGGATTGATGGCGCACTCATGGCCGCGACCTCCGAGCAGCTCGTGCAGCAAAGCATCCCGCGCCGGTTTCTCCTGCCAGCAGGTGTTGAAGGTGTGATAAAGCCTTCGGCAGCGCTCACGTGCCGCTTTGAGCTCGGGATCGCCCGCGTCATAGGGCTCCCCCGCCACCATCTTCTGCCACTCGGCACCGCGCACCACTTTCGTCATCGCCTACTCCATCAGCCAGATCAGGGATTCATAAGGGCGCAGCATACCCGATTGCGGTTGGGCCGGGCTATCGGGGTAGTTGCCGAGCAGCAGCCGACCTTGCCCGCTTTGCAGCTCAGCAGGCAAGGCAAACTCCACCGGCTCGCCGTAGAAGTTGCTCACCACCAGCAGGGTCTGACCGTTGGCACGGCGGGCATAGGCCCAGATCTGCGGGTGCCCGGTCAGCAGCTCCTGATAATCCCCCTGAGTGAAGATGGGGTGCGCCTTGCGAAGGGCGATGAGATCCCGATAGTGCCAGAACACCGAGTGCTGGTCGGCCAGCGCCGCCTCGGCATTGATCTCGGAATAGTTGGCGGCTGGCTTGAGCCAGGGCGTCCCTTGGGTGAAACCGGCATTGGCCGCAACGCTCCACTGCATCGGGGTGCGCGAGTTGTCGCGGGACTTGGCACCGAGAATGGAGAGGATCTCGGCCTCGCTCATCCCTTCCGCCTGCTTGATGGCGAAGATGTTACGGCTCTCCACATCCTGATAGTCATCGATGCGCTGATAGCCGGGGTTGGTCATGCCGATCTCCTCCCCCTGATAGATGTAGGGGGTGCCCTGCAAACCGTGCAGCGTGCTGGCCAGCATCTTGGCGGCCACTACCCTATGCTCGCCCTCATCGCCGAAGCGGGAGACGATGCGCGGCTGATCGTGGTTGCACCAGAACAGCGCCGACCACCCCTTGCCATGCATGCCGCTCTGCCAGTGGTTGAAGATGCGCTTGAGTTCGAGGAAGTCGAACGGCGCCTTGGTCCACTTGTCGCCGTTGGGGTAATCCACCTTGAGGTGGTGGAAGTTGAACACCATGGAGAGCTCTGAACCGTCGAGGGCGCCATAGCGCTGACAGTGCTCCAGACTGGTGGAGGACATCTCCCCCACCGTCATGGCTCTCACCGGGGCAAACACGTCGCGGCTCACGTCCTGCAAAAATTCGTGGATGCGCGGCCCGTCGGTATAGAAGCGACGGCCATCGCCAATCTCGTCGTTCGGGAACGCCTGATCCTTGGAGATAAGGTTGATGACGTCGAGGCGGAAACCATCCACCCCCTTCTTGGCCCAGAAGTGGATGATGTTTTTCACCTCGGCGCGCACCGCCGGATTTTCCCAGTTGAGATCCGCCTGCTCGCGGGCAAACAGGTGCAGGTAGTACTGACCGGTGGCGGGATCCAGCTCCCAGGCGCTGCCACCAAACTTGGATTGCCAGTTGTTCGGCACACCGCCATCCACCGGATCTTTCCAGATGTAGTAGTCACGGTAGGGGCTGTTTTTATCCCCCAGCGCCGACTTGAACCAAGCGTGCTCGGTGGAAGTGTGGTTGACCACGATATCCATCACGATGCGGATGTCGCGCGCGTGGGCGGCGGCCAGCAGCGCCTCGAAATCTGCCATGGTGCCGTAGGCGGGGTCGATGGCGTAGTAGTCGGCGATGTCGTAGCCGTTGTCCACCTGCGGCGAGACGTAGACCGGGGTCAGCCAGAGGGCATCGACCCCCAGCGTCTTGAGGTAATCGAGGCGGGCCATGATCCCCTTGAGATCACCGGTGCCACGGGCGCCGGAATCCTGAAAGCTCTTGGGATAGATCTGGTAAATCACGGCGCTCTGCCACCAGGGTGTTTGGCTCATGGCTCTTTCTCTTGTCTCGAATAGAAAATGGAGAGGGCGACCCGCGGGTCGCCCTGATAATCAGTGTCAGGCGCTGGCTTGGGCCAACTTGCCAGCGGCTTGCTGGCGCTTGTAGACCAGCAAGGTCAGCACCACCGGCACCACGATGGCGACCAGCATGGCGATGGCAAATACCGCCCAGTATTGCGGCTGGATGGAGAGGATGCCGGGCAGGCCGCCTACCCCGATGCCGTTGGCCATCACCCCGGCGAAACCGCAGATGAGGGCGGCAAGGCTGGAGCCCACCATGGCGCACAGCATGGGGAACTTGTACTTGAGGTTGATACCGTACATGGCCGGTTCGGTCACCCCGAGGTAGGCGGAGATGGCAGCAGGCACCGAGATCTCCCGCTCGTTCTCCTTGCGGCTAATCAGAATGATGCCGACGACCGCAGAAGCCTGAGCGATGTTGGAGAGCGCGATCAGCGGCCAAATCGGGGTGCCACCCATGCTCTGCATCAGCTGCAGATCCACCGCGTTGGTGGTGTGGTGGATACCGGTAATGACCAGCGGCGCGTAGAGGAAACCGAACAGGGCAGCACCGATGGGAGCGAAGGCGCCGGTCATGGCAGCCTTGGCCGCGAAACCGACGCCATCACCAATCCAGCGACCGAACGGGCCGATAAAGGCGTGGGCCACGATCACTGCCAGCAACAGCGAGACAAACGGCACAATCACCAGATAGAGGTAAGCCGGAATGATCCGCTTGAGGTTGGTTTCCACCCAGGCGAGGAAGACACCCGCCAGCAGCGCCGGAATGACCTGGGCCTGATAACCCACCTTCTGGATCACGAACAGGCCGAAGTCCCACACCTCGGGAGTCTGCTGACCGATGCCGTAGGCGTTCATCAACTGCGGTGACACCAGCGTCACCCCCAGCACGATACCCAGGATCTCGGAGCCGCCCATCTTCTTCACTGCAGACCAGCAGACACCGACCGGCAGGAAGTGGAAGATCGCCTCGCCCAGCAGCCAGAGGAAGGCGTGTACCTGAGCCCAGAACTGGCTGATCTCGGTGAGGGTGTGAGTACCATCGTCGAACATCTTGATGTCGCCGATGACGTTGCGAAAGCCCAGGATCAGGCCGCCGGTGATGATGGCGGGCAGCAGCGGCACGAAGATCTCCGCCAGATGGGAGATGCCCCGCTCCAGCGGGTTCATGTTCTGGCGCGCCGCCTGCTTGGCGGTCTCCTTGCTGCCACCGCTGACGCCGAGCTCTTCTGTCAGCGCCTTGTACCACTGCTCTACCTCGTTGCCGATCACCACCTGGAACTGACCGCCCTGGGTGAAGCTTCCCTTCACCGCCGGGATGGTTTCGATGGCCTTGCTGTCGGCCTTGGCCGGATCGTTCAGGACGAAGCGCAACCGGGTCAGGCAGTGGCTGACGGTGGAGATGTTCTCCTTGCCGCCGATCTTGTCGATCAGGGTGGCAAGCTGCTGTGCGTTGATCTTGGACACGGGTCTTCCCTCTGTGACGCCATTGAATAGTGGTCTGTATCGCCCTTTTGAGCCAGTCTGTCGGCCGGAGCGTTTTTGGTATCGTTCCCATTTAGCATGCCGACAATCTGGCCAGATCGAAATGGGAACGTTCCCAATTCGTGGCCAGCATCACAAAAAGCGCACTTTTTGTTCAGTCTGAAGTGATGGGGGTCACAGGGTTCGACAGGGGGCGATTGTCACCAGCGGAGGCTGATCCTGCTCAATCTGCCCGAGCAGCTGACGCGCCGCCTGCTCCCCCGCCCCTTTGTAACCCAAATCGAGACTGAGGGCGTTGGGGAAGAGGAAGCTGAGCATGGGGTTGTTGCCAAGGCCGGTCACCAGCACCTCGCTACGTCCTTGTTCTTGCAGGTATTTTGCCGCACCGATGGCGAGGGTATCGCTGGCGCAAACTAGCGCCTGGGTGGCGGGAGTAAGCAGCTCGGCAGCCAGCCGGTAGCCACTCTGCAGGCTGAGATCGCCGAGGGCGCTGCGCGGGCTCAACCCCTGCTCTGCGCAGTAAGCGAGATAGGCGTCGAGGCGACGCTGGCCGGTGGTGAGATCCGAGGCATCAACCCCCAGATAGGCGATGTCGCGGGCGCCACGGCTGGCCAGCTGCGCCAGCATGGTGCGCACCGCACCGGCGTCGTCGAAGCAGACCGAGGAGAAACCGGGGTATTCACGGGCGACCAGCACCAGCTTCTCTTTCAGCGGCGTCATGGCGGCATAGTCCAAGTCATTGAAGGCGAACAGGATAATGCCATCTACCCCGCGCCGCTCCAACACCGCCAGATGCTCCTGTACCTTGGCGGGGGAGAACTTGCTCTCCATCAGCACGGCATCGTAGCCGCGCTGGTAGAGGGTCTCCAGCATGCCGCGCACCGCCTGATTCTCCGAGCTGGAGTCGAGCCGCGAGACGATGATCCCCACCACCTGCTGGCTCTGGCTGCGCATGGCACGCGCCGATTTGCTCGGCACGAAGCCATGTTCGGCGATGATCTGCTCCACCCGCTCGCGGGTCTCCTGCTTCACCTTGGGATCCTGGTTGAGCACTCGGGAGACGGTCGACTTGCCGACGCCACTCAGTCTGGCGATATCGAGGATGGTCAGTTTCTTGTCCATGAATTGGCTCACAGGAGGCTAGGCGGTGGAATTGCCCACATTGTTGTGATTAACCCCTGTGAATACAAGCCCATGGCGTTAGAATGCCCTTTTTGCCCCGCCGTCAGGGTGTGTGGGCACAGCACAGGATGCCCATCATGGATCTGCTGGCCAGTCTGCTCTTCTCCCTCTCCATCACAGGCCCCATCTGCGTGGTGCTGCTGCTCGGCATCTTGCTCAAGCGGTTGGGGCTGCTGCCGGATCCCTTTACCGAATCCGCCTCGCGACTGGTGTTTCAGGTCACCCTGCCCGCTCTGCTCTTTCTCAGTATTCTGGGTACCAACTTCGCCACCATGCCGAGCCTCTGGTTTATCGGCTACGGCCTGCTCGCCACCGTTATCAGCTATCTGGTGCTGGAGCTGCTGGCCGGACGTTTTATCGGGGAGCAGCGACTGCGCGGTATCTTCGTGCAGGGGAGCTTTCGCGGCAACAGCGCCATTATCGGGCTCGCCTATGTGCAGAACGCCTATGGCCACGAAGGGTTGGGGGCGGCGGCCTTCTATGTCGGTGCGGTGACCGTGCTCTACAACATTCTCGCAGTGATCACCCTCACCCGCAGTCTCGGCGGCGCCACCGGCATGCGCCCCATTCTGCTCGGCATCATCAAGAATCCCCTGATCATCGCCATTGTGGCGGCGCTGCCCTTTACCCTGCTCGGTATCAAGATGCCGCAACTGCTGCTCACCACCGGCAGCTACTTCGCCAACATGACGTTGCCGCTGGCGCTGCTCTGCACCGGCGCCTCCCTCAGCCTGGATGCTCTGCGTGGTGGTGCAGCCATTGCGGGCTGGGCCAGCATCATGCGGCTCTGTCTCATTCCGGCTGCGTTCACTCTTGGGGCGGCCCTGCTCGGCTTCAGCCATCTGGAGCTGGGTATTCTGTTTCTCATCAGCGCCACCCCGACTGCCGCCGCCAGCTATGTGATGACCCGCGCCATGGGGGGCGACAGCGTGCTGGCCGCAAACATCATCGCCACCACCACCCTAGGTTCGCTGGTCACTACCAGCCTCGGGGCAACTCTGATGAATTACCTCGGTCTTATGTACTGACCCTGCCCGAGGAAACTGCCAACCTCATCGCCACCACGAACCTTGGCTCCCATACACCGGCAGGGAGCCATCCTGATGAACTATCTGGGTCTTATGTACTGACGGCTTGACCTTGCCGGAGGCGGCAGCTTTAGGCTGGCGCTCATCAACAGAGGAAATATCCCATGACCATCGAACTCACCGTGTCCGGCATGTCCTGTGGTGGCTGCGCCGCCAGTCTGCAAAAAGCGCTGCTGGCCCAGCCTGCGGTCACCACCGCAACCGTCGATTTCGCCAGCAGCAAGGCCGTTATCGAGAGCGAGCTGAGCAAGGCAGAACTGATCGCCCTGATCGAAGCCAAGGGTTTCTCTGCGAGTTAAATTATCTCCATAGAGGTATAAAACAGGTTAAAAATCTGTACTCACCTGTCTTTTGGTGAGTTTTATCACAGACCCGGGTTATTAAACGGGCAAACTTGCTGCGATTATTCCAACCATAAGGATTTGCAGCATGACCCTACCGATCCGCAAGACCCTGCTCGCCGCCGTCGTTGGCCTGACCCTCTCCCCCATGGCAATGGCCCTGCCCAACGTCCATATTCTGGCAACCGGCGGCACCATTGCCGGAGCTGGCCAGTCGGCTACCCAGTCCAACTACGAGGCTGGCAAGGTGGCCATAGAAACCCTGATCGCCGCCGTGCCCGAGATGAAGAACGTGGCCGATGTGCAGGGTGAGCAGGTGGTGAAGATCGGCTCCCAGGACATGAACGACGAGGTGTGGCTCAAGCTGGCCAAGCGGGTCAACGAGCTGCTGGCCAAGGATGACGTGGATGGCATCGTCATTACCCACGGCACCGACACCATGGAAGAGACAGCCTACTTCCTCAATCTGACCGTCAAGAGCGACAAGCCGGTGGTGCTGGTCGGCGCCATGCGCCCCTCCACCGCCATGAGTGCTGATGGCCCGCTTAACCTCTACAACGCCGTGGTGACCGCCTCTGACCCCGCCTCCAAGGGCCGTGGCGTGATGGTAGCGATGAACGACACCGTGCTGGATGCCCGCGATGTCACCAAGACCAACACCACCGGGGTGCAGACCTTCGCCTCCCCCAACTTTGGCCCGCTCGGTTACATCCACAACGGCAAGATCGACTATCAGCGCAGCCCGGCCCGCCTGCACACCAGCAAGACGCCGTTTGACGTGAGCAAGCTCGACAAGCTGCCGCAAGTGGGCATCGTCTACAGCTACGCCAACGCCACCGACTTGCCGGCCAAGGCGATGGTGGATGCCAAGTTCGACGGTATCGTCAGTGCCGGGGTGGGTAACGGCAACCTCTACCACACCCTGTTCGATACCCTGGCCAAGGCGAGCAAGGATGGCATCCGCGTCGTGCGCTCCGCCCGCGTGCCGACCGGCGCCACCACCCTGGATGCCGAGATCGATGATGCCAAGTACGGCTTCGTGGCCTCCGGCACTCTCAACCCGCAGAAAGCGCGGGTGCTGCTGATGCTCTCCCTGACCCAGAGCAAGGATCCGGCCCAGATCCAGCGCTGGTTCCAGCAGTTCTGATAAAGGTTGTCTGACAAGTGATAAGCAAGGGCGGGACTTCCCGCCCTTTTCACTCCTGCAATGCTGCCTCGCCCATTACGCCGTTTGACGGGGTCGACCTTCCCTTTTCCGGCCATCTTTTTCAGCCATCACAAAGCGCTGTCATCAAATTAGCGAGCCGGATCACCCGCTTTCACAAGCGCATCGCCGCCAAATTCATTACACTGCCAGCGATCTTATCCACTCAAGGAGTGCTGTTGCTGTATGGAAATATTGATCCTGCTGGGATTGATTTTGCTTAATGGCGTCTTCGCCATGTCAGAAATCGCCATCGTCACCGCACGCAAGGCTCGCCTCGGCAAGCTTGCCTCTGAAGGCAACCGCTCCGCCGCCATTGCCCTCAAACTGGGCGAAGACCCGACCCATTTTCTCTCTGCCGTCCAGATCGGCATTACCAGCATAGGTCTGCTCAACGGTATCTACGGCGAAACCCTGCTGGCCCAGCCCTTCTCCCTCTGGTTGCAGGAGTGGGGGCTCCCGGCCAAGAGCAGTGGCCTGATCGCCACCATCATAGTGGTGGTGGTGGTTACTTACCTCTCCATCGTGGTGGGGGAGCTGGTGCCCAAGCGGCTCGGCCAGCTCAATGCCGAGCGCATCGCCTGTCTGGTGGCCCGCCCCATGCACTGGCTCGCCACCCTGACCCGCCCCTTCGTCTGGCTGCTGTCGGCCTCCACCAATGCCAGCCTGCGGCTGCTGCGGGTCAACCAGAACGGCAGCGCCAACGTTACCGAGGAGGAGATCCACGCCATGCTGGTGGAAGGATCGGAAGCCGGGGTGATCGAGGATCATGAGCACACCATGCTGCGCAACGTCTTCCGTCTCGACGAGCGCAGCCTCTCCTCCCTGATGGTGCCGCGCAGCGATATCCGCTATCTGGATCTGGCGCTGCCGCTGGAGACCAACCTGCAGCGGCTGGTGGAGTATCGCCACAGCTATTTTCCGGTCTGCGACGGCAACCTGTCAGAATTGGTGGGTATCATCAATGTCAGCAAGGTGCTGCACGCCTATATCAAGGGGGAGCCCATCGATCTGGCTGCCCTGACCCAGGAGGGCAGCCTGCTGCCCGAGACCCTCAACGGCGTCGAGCTGCTCAACCACTTCCGCACCCACAGCGAACAGATGGCGCTGGTGGTGGACGAATATGGCGAGTTGCAGGGACTGGTCACCCAGCAGGATCTGCTGGAGGCGCTGGCGGGGGATTTCCAGCAGGAGGATGGCGAGGACAACTGGGCCTTCCGGCGCGCCGATGGCAGCTGGCTGCTCGACGGCCTGATCCCGTTGCCGGAATTAAAGGACTGTCTGGAGCTGGTTCGTCTGCCAGAAGAAGAAAAACATCACTATCACACCCTCGGAGGGCTTATCATGCTGCTCCTTGGTCGTGTTCCACAAACCGGAGACCTGGTGACACTGGAACAGTGGCAACTGGAAATTGTTGACATGGATGGCCTGCGCATCGACAAGGTGCTCGCCATGCCCTTGACCGATCAACCCAGCTAACCTGCGGAGTTTGCAAGTATGGAGCAGTTTTACCAACTGGCTCACGCCTTTATGAATCACGATCTGAACACACTTTCCGATCCCAAGATGGCCTTCATGATCTGTGGTGTGATTCTGACGTTTCTGGTACTGGAAAACGGATTCATCCCTACCGCCTTTCTGCCCGGTGACAGCCTGCTGATCCTCACCGGCGTGCTCATCTATCAGGATGTGTTGTCTCTCGGGGTGATCCCGCTGTTGATCATGGCTACCTTTGTCGGCACCTGGCTCGGTTACATGCAGGGGCGCTTTCTCGGCCACACCCAGCTCTACCATCGGCTGATGTCCCACGTGGAAGAGCGACACCAGCAGAAGGTCTACCACCTGCTGGACAAGTACGGGATCATCACCCTGATCACCGCGCGCTATATCGCCTTCGTGCGCACCGCCTACCCCTATATCGTGGGAGCTACCGAGCTGCCCCAGGGGCGCTTCCTCATCGTCAATCTGATCAGCTCCATCATGTGGATCTGCCCGCTGGTCGGGTTTGGCTACTACCTGAGCCACACCAAGCTGGCCGCCGAATACCAGACCCAGTTCTTCAATATCATCATCTATCTGCCGGTGGCCCTGCTGGTGGGTGGCATGGTGGCACTGGTCTGGCGCTGGATCAGCAAACGCAGGGCTGCGCAGCCGCGGGATTGACCCCCCGCCCAACGCCCGACCCGAAAGCCCTCGCCAGAGGGCTTTTTTGATCGCCAATTTTGCGCAAATAGCAGAAATAGTCCCGCTCGGCCCTTGTAAAGCCGGGGTAAAAATGAGTGAATCTAGCGCCTTTTTTTGGATGGGAATGGAGTCGGTTGTATGTGGTGTCGGATTCGCGCAGCAGCGCTGGTTGTCGGGTTGATGGGAATGCTGGGATTGCCTGCGGTCAGCGCGGCACCCAACCCTGCCAAACTGGAAGTACGCTCGAGCAGCGCCCTGGTCGTGGATGTAAAAACGGGCAAGACGCTCTACCAGAAGAATGCCACCAAGGTGCGTCCCATCGCCTCCCTCACCAAGCTGATGACAGCGCTGGTGGTGCTGGATGCCAAACAGAATCTCAACCAGACCATCACGGTCGACAAGAACGATCTGGATCGGGTCAAACACACCCATTCCCGCATCCGCATGGGCACCAAGGTGACCCGCCGCGACGCCCTGCATCTGGCGCTGATGTCCTCCGAAAACCGGATGGCCTCGGCACTGGCGCGTCACTATCCGGGCGGCCGCAGCGCCTTCGTGCGAGCCATGAACAACAAGGCCAGACAGCTGGGTATGCGTAATACCCACTTCTACGACTCCACCGGCCTCTCCACCCGCAACGTCTCTACCGCCCAGGATCTGGGCAAGCTGGCCGCCGCCGCCTATCGCCAGCCGCTGATCCGTCAGTTCACTCAGGATGAGAACCGGGAGATGCGCTTCAGCGCCCCCGCCTACAGCCTGATGTTCAACAACACCAACCCGCTGGTGAAAAACCCGGATTGGGACGTGCGCCTCTCCAAGACCGGCTTCACTGACGAAGCGGGTCGCTGTCTGGTGATGCGCGCCAAACCGGACAGCCGCGAGCTCGCCATCGTGCTGCTCAACTCGGTGGGCAAACGCACCCCCATCGGCGATGCCAACCGCATTCGCAAATGGCTGAAAAGCTGAGTGGATCTCTTCACAAAAAAGGATGCTGCGGCATCCTTTTTTATTGCCCGCAAAACGCCTTGCAGGATGTTGATAGCCAAACCTTGAGTGATAAGCTGCGCGGAATCAGCCGTTGCAACAGCAGGCATACAAGGCACCTATAGATGAGGCAAAGGGTGGTGATGCGGTGCAACGATCAGAAGAACTGTGCGCAATCACAGAAAGGGGAAGAAATAAGGACAAGAACAGCCAGGTAAACGGGCGATCCACCCGCAACAGCGCACGGGGATCCGCACCAAAAGCTAAATATCGCCCATAAAAAAACAGCCCCGACCGAAGTCGAGGCTGTCTGTATGGTGCGCCCGAGAGGATTCGAACCTCTGACCACCTGGTTCGTAGCCAGGTACTCTATCCAGCTGAGCTACGGGCGCTCATAAACTTTTGGTACTACTTGAAATATGGTGCGCCCGAGAGGATTCGAACCTCTGACCACCTGGTTCGTAGCCAGGTACTCTATCCAGCTGAGCTACGGGCGC
>NZ_JBFODO010000032.1:0-54074 GCF_040908365.1 Aeromonas sp. R2-4 | reverse complement strand
TGTACAGATCTAGTTATCACCTGACACCGGCCTCAAACCGGTGTCTTGTTTACGCTACTTTAGAGCGCACTTCCTTCGGTATCAATTTCAGACCCTTCTTGAACATGCTGTAGGGGGTTTGACCCTCCATCATCCTGCCCTGATGTGGCCGCTGGGTGTTGTAGTGCACCAGATAGCTATCCAGGTCTGTCTGCATCTGCTCTACCGACTCATACCAGGTCGTCCTCCCCTTGATGCGGAAGTGTTCATCCAGCAAGGTTCGATGCAGCCGCTCGATAAAGCCGTTGCTCTGCGGCCTGCGCACCTTGGTGGTTCGGTGCTCAATCCCCTCCAGTTGCAGGAACAGCTCGTAGGGATGGTGGTCTGGGCGCCCACAGAACTCGCGCCCGTTGTCCGACAGGATGGTATAGACCCGCGCCTCGTGGGCCTCGAAAAACGGCAGCACCGTTTCATTGAGCACATGAACCGAGGTCACCGGCAGCTTGCTGGTGTAGAGCCGTCCCCAGGCGTGGCGACTGTAGCAGTCCAGCACGGTTTGTAGATACACCTTGCCAACCCCCTTGAGCGCGCCGACGAAGAAGGTGTCGACCGCCACCAGTTCTCCGGTGTAATGAACCTCAATCTGGCGTTCTCGGAACTCGGGACTGAATCGTTCTAACAGGCGAATTTGCTCGTCATTGAGCTCAATGGTCTGCTCACGGTGAGTTTTCTCAAGGCGCAGCAAGCGGTCGTGTTTAGAGAGCAAGTCGTGCCGTTGCCACACGCCACGCACACCGCCCGCACTGACATTGATGCCTTGCAGAGCCAGTTCTTGCGCGACCCGCAGCGGGCCTTGAGTTGGTCTGGTGAGGGAGTAATCGAGGATGGCCTGTTCAATCTCGGGCGCAACCCGATTGGGATGAGCCCCTTTACAGCCCGGCAATTTGTCGAGCAAGCCCTCGGCGCCATAGGTCTGGTAATTACGGCGAATTTCGTAGAACTGCTGGCGGCTGTAGCCAATGAGCTTGCAGGCTTTACTGACGTTATTGAGCTCTTTGGCGAGCTCTAGCAGGCTGAGTTTGCGACGTGCTACTTTCTCGTTGGTGGTCATACGGTGACTCCAGATAACACGGTAGGGGTACCGTTTTGTTATCCGGTTTGAAGCCGTATGACCACTCCCTTTTGTGGGCAACTGTCAGGTGAATACCATCTCCATACAGGCCGAGGATGTCGTGCTGGAACCAGGCCAGCAGCATCTGGTAGAGATGGCCGTCCCGCTCCTTCGCCAACCGCCGCCCCTGCTCGACCTCGTGGCGCCACTGGTTGCCCGGCAGCAAACCGACCGTGTCGACCAGACGTTGGTTGAGCGGGTCTTGCAGTGCCATCCCCGCCATCGCCCCGGCAGATGGCCCCTGCGAAACGGCGCTCAGCCCAGCTGCGGCAAAAGCAGCGAGCCACAGAATGCAGGCGATGGCAAAGGCCATTGCACCGTACTGTATGCGGCTTGGGGGTAAGCGACTGGCAAGAGGCAAGGATCGAGCTCCTTCAGGGATGACAGGAATGCGGGGATAAATATATCACAAGCCATCGCTTTATTGGATTTTGATATTCACCTAATCATGCAAATCAGCACTAAACACTCAATTATCACTGAACTTGGCATTTAAAAACTAAAACAAATGGGGGAGCATCTGCTCCCCCGTCCGATCACTGGCTCACCCTCAATGGCAATAGCCATCCTCTTCACATCGCCTGCAGGCAGCAGATCACATAGCCGTAACTGCCAAGATATTGGCGGTGGATGGCCACTTCCCGGCTCAAGTCCTGCCAGGCGGCACTCTCCCCCAGCTCGTCTCGATAGCGCACCAGATTGACCTCGATAGGGTCCAGATAGTTGTTCCAGGCGCTCATCGGCAAGGGTGTGTGTGACAGGCAGCGGTAGCCTGCCGCTTGTACCGTCTCAAGCAGGCCCGCCAGCGTCTGCATGGCGGGATAATCCTGCTGCCAGAATGCCAATGCCTCCTCGGGCGGGTTATCGGTCAGCCAGACCGCATCACTGAGCACGATGCAAGCCTGCGGGCTTGAAAGCAGCGGACGCCACGCCTTCAGTGCATTGGCAACCCCCATCACGTAAGCGCTCCCCTCTGCCCAGATGAGGTCGGCCGGTGCCAAATCGTCCGGCAGTGCCGCCATGTTGGCACAGAGGGTGGAGACATGCTCAAAGCCCGCTGCACGGGCGGAGTGCGCCACGGCGGCCAATGCATCCTCTTCCAGATCGATGGCCACAATGGCGGTATCGGTCACCTGAGCCAGCGCCATGGTCGAGGCACCGCGCCCGCAGCCCATGTCGAGGATCCGGCGCGGCCGGATGGGCAAGGCGGCAAACTGCTGCTGGGTGAAGGCGCGATCCCCCGGCCCCCAGTAACTCATGCCATCCAGCAGCTGGATAAAGTCCTTGATGTAACGCTCATGTTCATTCATGTCTTTGCTCAACCATTGCAAGTGGTAGCGATCTTTCTCGCTAAAACCCTGTTTCATCACCCACGCGAAGTAGGCCTCCGGTGCCTCGCGCTGCAGTTGCAGCTGCCAGGCCTTGAATTCCTCACCGGAGCGCGGGCGCAGCCCTGCAAGATCCGCCAACAGATCCCGGGCGCGCTGCATCCGCGCCAGCTCCTCATCGAGCTCCCTGACCCGGGCCTGCAATGACGCTTGATCTATCTCGCCAGCCAGACAGGCGAGGCACTGCTTGAGGCTGAGACCACCTGCCTGCAGGGCCTGCACCATTTGCAGTCGCTGCAGATCCCCCTCGTCATAGTGGCGATAGCCGTTGGCGGCCCGGGTACCGGCAATCACCCCCAGCTTCTCGTAATAGAGCAGGGTGGAGCGGGCGAGGCCGCAGCGGCGGGCCAGTTCGGATATTTTCATGGCAATCACTCAGAGTGCGGGCCCTCAGGTGACCCGATAGAGACGAGCTTAAACTGTAAAGCTATAGACAGGTCAACGCCCTTTTCCAGAGATCTACCAACAAAAACGGCCACCCGAGGGTGGCCGTTGTCAGCGCTATCTGTGATAAAGCGGCGATAGAGCAACTATGCTACCGGCTCAGAGACCGGCTGCCTCCAGATGCTCCACCAGCAGTTGCACACTGCGGTTGCCGCGCCACTCGTTGACGTCAAGCCGGTAGACAAGCCGCACCCGCTTGACCGAGGCATCGGGCCAGCGCTTGAGATCGACGCCAAAGGCGATGGCATCCACCGCGTGACCGGAATCGGTTGTCAGCATCATCTTGAGGTGCTTCTCCCCCACCAGCCGCTGCTGCACCAGCACGAATTCGCCGTCAAACAGTGGCTCGGGGAAGGCCTGACCCCAGGGGCCGGAGGCGCGAATCAGCTCCGCCAGCTCGAGGTTGAGCTCATCCGGCAACAACTCGCCATCGGTGAGCAGCACCCCGGTCAAGAGCTCCGGCGTCACCAGCTCGCTGATGACCGCCTCAAAGGCCCGACCGAACGCCTCGATGTTGGCCTTGGGCAGGGTCAACCCCGCCGCCATGGCATGGCCACCAAACTTGCCCATCAGGCCCGGGTGGCGGGTATCGAGCAGTTCCAGCGCATCGCGCAGGTGCACGCCGGGGATGGAGCGGCCGGAGCCCTTGAGCTCGGTCTCGCTGCTCTCGGCAAAGGCAATGACCGGGCGGTAGTACTTCTCCTTCACCTTGGAGGCCACCAGCCCCACCACCCCCTGATGCCACTCGTTGCGGTGCAGCACTATGCCCGACGGCACCTCGCCATCGCGAAACCGGATCTGCTCCAGGGTGGCAAGGGCCTCCTGTTGCATCCCCTGCTCAATCTCCTTGCGCTCCTGATTGAGGCTGTCCATCTCGGCCGCAAGCTGGCGCGCCAGATTGAGATCATCGCAGAGCAGACAGGCGACCCCAAGGGACATATCATCGAGGCGCCCTACCGCATTGAGGCGTGGCCCCAGTGCAAAACCGAGGTCGGCGGCGGTGAGGCGGCGACCATCGCGGCCCGACACATCCACCAGCGCCTGAATGCCGGGGCGACAGCGCCCAGCCCGGATCCGCTGCAAGCCCTGATGGACCAGAATGCGGTTGTTGCCATCGAGCGCCACCACATCGGCGACCGTACCAAGAGCCACCAGATCGAGGTAATCCGCCACATTGGGGGCGCGCAACCCTTGCCGTTCGTACCAGCCAAGCTGACGCAGATGGGTGTTGAGGGCCGCCATCAGGTAGAAGGCCACCCCCACCCCGGCCAGCGACTTGGAGGGGAAATCGCAGCCGTGCTGGTTCGGGTTGACGATGGCATCGGCGTCAGGCAGCTCCTGACCCGGCAAATGGTGATCGGTAACCAGTACCTGCATGCCAGCCGCCTTGGCCGCCGCCACCCCGGCGATGCTGGAGATGCCGTTATCCACCGTGATGAGGAACTCGGCGCCACGGGCCACCGCCAGCTCGACAATTTCGGGGGTAAGGCCGTAGCCAAACTCGAAGCGGTTGGGCACCAGAAAATCGATGTGGCGACCGCCCATGGCGCGCAGGGCCAGCACACACAGCGCCGAACTGGTGGCACCATCGCAGTCGAAGTCGCCGACGATAAGGATCCGTTTCTGGGCAGTCAGAGCCTCCGCCAGCAGCGGCACCGCCTGCTCCATCCCATAGAGGCGCTGGGGCGGCAGCAACTGGCTGGCGCTGCGCTCCAGCAGAGCGGGATCCTCTACGCCACGGCTGGCGAAGATTTGGCGAAGCAGGGGATGCAGGGTGGCAGGCAGATGGGAATCATCAACTCGCGGACGACGACGGATTTGCAGGGACATCAATATGATCCAGTATCTTGAGCAGCTGTTCGGGGCTCTGATACCCGCGCACCAGATCCCCGTCGGAGGAGACCCAGGCCGGCAGTACCTTGACCCCCAACCATTGGCTCAGGCCAATATTTTGGATAAGGGTCTCACTACATGCCGTTTGAGGCAAATAGGCTTTTAACGGATCATTTTGCAGCAGGGGATCGCTGCACCAGTCGGCGGCCCGTTCGGCGTGATCAATCACCGGATAGAGAGCCACGCTCACCCCGGATGCCTGCAGGTGTTGCAAGGTGCCGGAGAGCTGACGACGTTTGGCATCCTGCTCGCCGAGAAACAGTGCAACCCGGTGACGCTCATCACGGGCCTTGAGCACGATGGGGGCATGAGCCACCTGCGCCAGCCCAAGTCGGCGCTGCTCGCGCATACCCGAGATGGTCAGGTTCTTCATGTCGCGAGTCATATCCAGCATGACCCCCTGCACCACATAATCCCCTTTGGCATCGCTGTAGAGCACCCCCTGTGAGGTGCCCAGCATATACAACCCCGCAATCGGGGTCGGTTCAACCAGATAGACGGGAACCCCCAGCCGGGCCGTGATGGTCTGTTTCAAGGCTTGGGTATCCATCCCCGCTCTGGCAGCAAATGTGCACAAAAGCATCATTCCCAGTAGTAAATACTTCACTTGTTTACTCACGTGGTATGAATGAATCGACCCAGCAAACTACAGCAGCACAGCTCATCATTCAACCAGCTACTTACCAAAAAATTAATATCACTTTGTACCAAAAAAATGGCTCCCCCCGATTGCCAAGGACTCATAACGCCCGCAAGCTAGTCAGGACGACAGGAACAACGCGGCTTAGCCTCTGTTTTTCCTGACAAGAGTTCGCCCTTTGGCAAGGGTAATCAACGCGCTATCTTGTTTAATTTCGGAGGAAATAATGAGTCTGATTCAAGAGTTCAAAGCCTTTGCCGCCCGCGGCAACGTCATCGACATGGCGGTCGGTATCATCATTGGTGCCGCCTTCGGCAAAATTGTCTCCTCTTTTGTCGGTGACGTGATCATGCCGCCCATCGGCCTGATCCTGGGCGGCGTGGACTTCAGCGACCTGGCGGTCACCCTGAAGGCCGCAGAAGGTGCAACACCCGCCGTGGTCATCGCCTATGGCAAGTTCATCCAGACCATCATCGACTTTCTGATCATCTCCTTCGCCATCTTCATGGGACTGAAGGCCATCAACACCCTGAAGAAGAAGCAGGAAGAGGAAGCCGCCGCCCCGGCAGGCCCGACCAAGGATCAGGAGCTGCTGACCGAGATCCGTGATCTGCTGAAATCCCAGCAAGGGAAATAAGCGCCATCTCCTGTCGTGTAGAGATAAAAAAACCGCCTGCTGGCGGTTTTTTGTTTTTGGGAGGCCAGCCACTCAAGCTCTGGGGTGGTGCTCCCCGTGCAGCGCCTTGAGCCGTTCGTTGGCCACATGGGTGTAGATCTGGGTGGTGGAGAGATCCGCGTGACCCAGCAGCATCTGCACAACCCGCAGGTCGGCGCCGTGGTTGAGCAGATGGGTGGCAAAGGCGTGGCGTAAGGTATGGGGGGATAGCTCGCCGTTAATCCCGGCCCGCAGGGCATAGAGCTTGATGCGATGCCAGAAGGTCTGGCGGGTCATCATACGGGCCTGCTTGGAGGGAAACACCACATCCGAGCTGGTGCCACCCAGCAGCAGGGTGCGGGCCTCCCGGTAGTAACGCTCCAGCCAGTACATCGCCTCCTCGCCCATCGGCACCAACCGCTCCTTGTTGCCCTTGCCCACTACGCGCACCAAGCCCTGACGCAAACTGACATGCTCAGCAGTGAGCCCCACCAGCTCGGAAACCCGCAAGCCGGTAGCGTAGAGCAGCTCCAGCATCGCCTTGTCCCGCAGCTCCAGCGGGTCATCCACCAGCGGCGCACTCAGCAGAGCTTCCACTTCCGTTTCGCTTAAATCTGAGGGGAGTTTTTTCGGCAGCTTGGGCCCCTCCAGCAGCACGGTCGGATCGTCGCTGCGCAGCTTCTCGCGGTTGAGATACTGGTAAAAGCGGCGCAGGGCCGACAGAAAGCGGGCAG
Source organism: Aeromonas sp. R2-4 (assembly GCF_040908365.1). NCBI lineage: Bacteria > Pseudomonadati > Pseudomonadota > Gammaproteobacteria > Aeromonadales > Aeromonadaceae > Aeromonas > Aeromonas sp. R2-4. The sequence continues at coordinate 47,170 of NZ_JBFODO010000032.1, read as the reverse complement.
TGCTGCTGGCCGCAAACTGGTGACCCACCCGCCAGGCGAGGTAGTGCTGGATCTCGTCCATCCCCGCCAGCAGCAGCGAGCTCCCCTGCTCGTCGAGCCAGAGGGAGAACTTCTCCAGATCGCTGCGATAGGAGCTGACCGTGTTGTCAGACAATCCCCGCTCCAGCCAGAGGGCGTCGAGGAAGGGTTCAATCAGGGGATGTGGGTCAGGCTTGCTCATGGTGCGCTGCAGTCAGGGGATCGATGGCCCATTGTAACGCGCCAACTCCTTGGAAAGACAAGGCACTTTCATTGGAAAGATAAGGCTCGTTTGCCACGCCCCTTGCCGGGCGGTGAAGGTCGAATGGCAATCTGCTAGACTGGCGCCCTCCCCTTACGTTACCCATCGTGTTGCCAACATGGCGCAGCCCACACGAGCATGCGAGAACGCGCCAAAAGCAAGCGAGAAAGCGCCAACAGAGAGAAGAGCGATGAAGATTGGTCTGTTTTACGGTTCCACCACCTGCTACACCGAGATGGCTGCCGAGAAGATCCGCGCCCTCATCGGCCCCGAGCTGGTGGATATTCACAATATCAAGGATGTCTCCCTGCGCCGGATGGAGGATTACGAGATCCTGATCCTCGGCATCTCCACCTGGGATTTTGGCGAACTGCAGGAGGACTGGGAGTCCCGCTGGGAAGATATCGCCGATCTCCATCTGGAGGGACGCATCGTCGCCCTGTTTGGCCTCGGCGATCAGCTCGGTTATGGCGAATGGTTCCAGGACGCCCTCGGCATGCTGCACGATCAGCTGGTGCCAAAAGGGGTCAAGCTGGTGGGCTACTGGCCCAACGAAGGGTACGAATTCGATGCCTCCAAGGCACTGATCGACGATGGCCGTCACTTCGTCGGGCTGGCCCTCGATGATGCCAACCAATATGACCAGACCGATCCGCGCATCGAGCAGTGGGTCGAGCAGATCCTGAGCGAAATCCACGCCCTGCTCTGATCTTTCCCACGTTTTGGCAAAACGATCCTGAGCGCCTGGCCCTGGCCGCCGGGCGCAGTTATCGCACCGATTTTCTCAATCGGTATCATCGCATGACGCTATAGCGACTTTTTTGTGCTGGTCTGCAACAATGGACTCGACATCCCATAACAATCAGATCCGGATGTCGGAAGCAAACGGACAGACCAGAAAAGGATATTCTATGACCCCATTCTCCCTGTTGGCCCCCGCCATCGCCCGTGACGTGCTCGATCACGCGCTGGCGCTGGGTGCCGATTTTGCCGAGCTGTTTGTGGAGCGCAAGCGCCGCAGCCAGCTCAGCCTGCTCTCCAGCCAGATAGAGAACATCAGCGGTGGCCTCGATTTCGGCATCGGTGTGCGCCTCTGTTACGGCCACAAGGTGCTCTACGGCTACACCAATCTGGCCAGCCGCGACGAGCTGCTGCGCATCGTCACCCTGCTGGCGGCCAAAGACCGCCGCGACCCAGTGGTGACCGCCACCGCCTTCGATTTCACCCGCCTGAGCGATCGCAACCCGGTGGCGCTGCCGCTGTCGGCCGACAAGCTGCTGGAGCAGAAGATCGCCTATCTGCACGCCATGGATGCGGCGGCCCGCGCCGAGAGCGAAAAGGTGAGCCAGTTCTCCGGCAACGTGCTGGGCTGGGAGCAGGAGGTGGAGATCTTCAACAGCGAAGGGTTGCAAGTCGCCGATCGCCGCCACTACAACCGCATCATGGCCCAGACCATCGCCATGGAAGGAAGCGAGCAGAGCGTCGGTTACGAGGCCCCCGGCGCCCTGATGGGGTGGGAGCATGCCGATCGCATCGATCCGCGCGAGCTGGCCCTCACCGCCACCCGTCAGGCACTGGTGAAACTGGGCGCGGCGCCCTGCCCGAGCGGCACCCTGCCGGTCATCATGGAGAACGGCTTTGGCGGCGTCATCTTCCACGAAGCGTGCGGCCACCTGCTGGAGACCACCTCGGTAGCCAAGAAGGCCTCGGTATTCCACGACAAGATGGGCCAGCTTATCGCCAATCCGGTGGTCAATGCGGTGGATGAAGGCTTACAGAGCAACGCCTGGGGCTCCATCAACGTCGATGACGAGGGGATGGCGACCCAGCATACCCAGCTCATCAAGGACGGCGTTCTGACCGGCTTTCTGGTGGACAGAATGGGCGCTCTCAAGACCGGTTATGCCCGCACCGGATCGGGTCGGCGCGAATCCTACAAGTACGCCCCCACCTCGCGCATGCGCAACACCTATATCGAACCGGGCAACCACAGCCTCGACGATATGCTGGCCACGGTAGAGCACGGCATCTACGCCAAGAAGATGGGGGGCGGCTCGGTACAGCCCGGCACCGGTGAATTCAACTTCAATGTGCAAGAGGCCTACCTCATCGAGCACGGCAAAATCACCAAGCCGCTCAAGTCGGCCACTCTGATCGGTACCGGCCCGCAGGTGCTGAAAGAGATCTCCATGGTGGGCCGCAATCTGGCACTGGCCGCCGGCATGTGCGGCTCGGTCTCTGGCTCGGTCCCCACCTCGGTGGGCCAGCCGGCCCTCAAAGTGGACAATATTCTGGTGGGAGGGAACGCCTGATGAGCCAGCTCGACATGAACCAACTGCTCACCCGCCTGCTCGACAAGGTGGCCGACCTCAACGCCGAGGCAGACATCATCGCCAATCAGGAGAAGGCCTTCTCCCTCAAGGCAGACAAGGGCGAGCTGGGGGAATACAAGGTCACCAGCAGCCAGCAACTCGGTATTCGCCTGATAAAAGAGGGTCGGGTCGGCATCGCCTACTCGGAATCCCTCGATGAGCTGGCGCTGGATGCCATGCTGCAGGATGCGCTCGATACCAGCCGCTTTGCCAAGGTGGATCCGGACCAGCGCATCTCGGTGGCCAATAGCCGGATCACCACAGATTGCGCCGAGATCAACCAGCCCGATACCACGCCGGTTGAGGAGAAGATCGCTCTGGCCCTGCGCCTCGAATCAGACATGCTGGCCATGCCCGATGTGAGCGGCGCTCCCTACAACAGCTTCTTCGAAGGTGAGAGCCAGCTCTGGCTCGCCAACAGTCAGGGCACCCTCTGCCAGCACGGCGAGTTCAGCGTCGGCTGCTACACCTCGGCGCTGGTGGAACGGGATGGCCGCCAGTCGATGCACTCGCAGGGGCAGTATGGCCGTCGCTTCGACGAGCTGGATAGTCAGGCCCTGATCGAGCAAATCTACGCCATCGCCGATGGTCTGCTGCCCGGTGAAGCGGTGCCGAGCGGTCGCTACAGCGTCATCTTCAGCACCAACTGCTTCGCCAGCCTGTTTGGCTGCTTTCAGGGCGTGCTATCGGGCAAGTGGGCCCAGCAGGGGATCAACCCCTGGCGCAGCAAGGTCGGCCAGAGCGTGGCGTCACGCTGGCTTACTCTGGAGAGCCGGATCTATATGCCTGGCGGCATGAACATCAAGGCGTTTGATGGCGAGGGGGCGGCCAGCTCGGATCTGCTGCTGATTGGCGAAGGGGAGCTGAAAACCCTGCTCCACAACAGCGCCACCGCCCGCCACTTTGGCGTCGCCAGCAACGGCTCGGCCGCTCGCGGTGCCCGCAGCGCCCTCGATGTGACCGCTCGCCACCTGGTGTTTGGCGCGGGCCCTCACTGTGAAGCGGAGGTGCAGAGCGGCGACTATCTGGAGCTGGTCAAGCTGGACGGCCTGCACTCCGGTGCCGATGCGGTGAGCGGCGACTTCTCGTTTGGCGCGTCAGGGGTCCTCTGTCGCGATGGAGTTCGCCTGCAGCCGGTGCGCGGCATCACGGTAGCAGGCAACTTCTACCGCCTGCTGGGCGAGCTGGAAGCGGTCGGGGATACCCTGCACCACAACGACGGCAAGGGCTTCTACGCCCCGCAGATCCGTTTTGGCGGCCTCTCCGTCGCGGGCAAGTAAACGCCCCGACGAAACCTGCAAGTAAGAAAAAGGCGCCTGATGGCGCCTTTTTGCTCGTTATCTCGTCCGCCTTGATGGCATGACTCAGGGCGAGAGCGGCTCGCGATGATACTCGGCGCAACCGCACTCGGGGCAGGTATCGAGCTGTTGTGGGTGCAGCACGGTATGGCGCCAGCCACACTGGTCGCACACCATGACCCCGAGCCCTACCCAGTCACCCGCCTCATAGACGCCCTTGTGCTCCAGCTCGTCGGCCAGCTCCCGCCACTCCACCTGGGCGCGGTCGGTCACATCCGCCAGCCAGGACCAGGCGGTGTCTTTGAGGGCCAGCATAAAGGCAGACTCTTCCACCTGCGCACTATCGTCATGGCGCCCCTCGTCATAGTTGCCCAGATCCCGCTTCACGTACTCGGCGATGAGCGCCAGTTCGTCTTGGGTCAGGTCGCTGGCAGCCTCCAGATAGGCCTGCACCTTGGCAATCATCCGGTTGAGGCGCTCCCCCTGGAACTCTTCAGTCTCTTGCCACTGTTTTTGCAGCTCGGCAATGAAGGCTTCGTACCCTTTTTGACGTTTGTCCATGGCTCTAACTCCTCTACTAAACCCTGATCTGGCCCGGCTTAAGGCCCAAGGGACGCTGGCGGTTGTTGCCGCCGCAGGATATGGGTATTCTATTGCGATTTCCCAGCTGATTTATCTATTCATTTCACAGATCCGGATGTCACCAATGCAAGAGCAATACGTTCCCCAATCAATCGAACCAGCAGTGCAAAAGCACTGGGATGCCAAGAAAACCTTCAAGGCCGTGGAGAAGGTAGACAAGGAGAAGTTCTACTGCCTGTCCATGTTCCCCTATCCGTCTGGTCGACTACACATGGGGCACGTTCGTAACTACACCATAGGTGATGTGATCTCCCGTTATCAACGCCTCAATGGCAAGAACGTGCTGCAACCCATCGGTTGGGATGCATTCGGTCTGCCGGCCGAGAACGCCGCGATCAAAAACAATACCGCACCGGCGCCTTGGACCTACGAAAACATCGAATACATGAAGAACCAGCTGAAGATGCTGGGTCTGGGTTATGACTGGGATCGTGAAGTCGCCACCTGCAAACCGGATTACTACCGCTGGGAGCAGTGGTTCTTCACCAAGCTCTACGAGAAGGGTCTGGTCTACAAAAAGACCTCCTCCGTCAACTGGTGCCCGAACGACATGACAGTGCTGGCCAACGAGCAGGTTGTCGACAACTGCTGCTGGCGCTGTGACACCCCGGTGGAGCAGAAAGAGATCCCCCAGTGGTTCATCAAGATCACCGACTACGCAGAAGAGCTGCTCAGCGACATCGACAATCTGGAAGGCTGGCCGGAAATGGTCAAGACCATGCAGCGCAACTGGATTGGCCGCTCCGAAGGGGTCAACATCAGCTTCGCTATCGAGGGTCAGGCTGAGCAGCTGGAGGTCTACACCACCCGTCCGGACACCTTCATGGGCGTCACCTATGTCGGTATCGCTGCCGGTCACCCGCTGGCGCTGCAAGCAGCCCAGAACAATCCGGAGCTGGCCGCCTTCATCGAAGAGTGCAAGAACACCAAGGTAGCCGAAGCAGAACTGGCAACCATGGAGAAGAAAGGCATGGCCACCGGCCTCTACGCCATTCACCCGCTGGATGGCCGCAAGGTACCGGTCTGGGTCGCCAACTTCGTGCTGATGAACTACGGCACCGGCGCAGTGATGGCGGTTCCGGCCCACGATCAGCGTGACTTCGAGTTCGCCACCAAATATGGCCTCGACATCAAGGCGGTGATCAAGCCGGTTGATGGCGACGTCGACGTGAGCGACGCCGCTTATACCGAGAAAGGCGTGCTGTTCAACTCTGGCGAGTTCGACGGTCTCGACTTCCAGGGCGCCTTCGATGCCATCGCCAGCAAGCTGGAAGGTCTCGGCAAGGGCAAACGCACCATCAACTACCGTCTGCGCGACTGGGGTGTCTCCCGTCAGCGCTACTGGGGTGCCCCCATCCCGATGCTGACTCTGGCTGACGGCTCCGTAGTGCCGACGCCGGAAGATCAACTGCCGGTGCTGCTGCCGGAAGATGTGGTGATGGATGGTATCCAGAGCCCGATCAAGGCCGACGCCGAGTGGGCCAAGACCACTTACAACGGTCAGGAAGCGTTCCGCGAGACCGATACCTTCGACACCTTTATGGAGTCCTCCTGGTACTACGCCCGCTACTGCTCCCCGGACTACGACAAGGGCATGCTGGATCCGGCGGCTGCCAACCACTGGCTGCCGGTGGATCAGTACATCGGCGGTATCGAGCACGCCTGTATGCACCTGCTCTACGCCCGCTTCTTCCACAAGCTGCTGCGTGACGCAGGGCTCGTGAACAGCGACGAACCGTTCAAGCGTCTGCTCTGCCAGGGCATGGTGCTGGCCGACGCCTTCTACTACAAAGACGAGAAGGGCGGCAACGTCTGGGTCAGCCCGACTGACGTCAAGGTAGAGCGTGACGAGAAGGGTCGCATCACCAAGGCCATCGACAACGAAGGTCGTGAGGTAATGCACTCCGGCATGACCAAGATGTCCAAGTCCAAGAACAACGGCATCGACCCGCAGCTGATGGTCGAGCGTTACGGCGCCGATACCGTCCGTCTGTTCATGATGTTCGCCTCTCCGGCCGAGATGACCCTGGAGTGGTCCGACTCCGGCGTAGAGGGAGCCCAGCGCTTCCTGCGTCGCCTGTGGCGCGTCACCTTCGAGCACGTCTCCGGTGGCGCCGTTGCCGCGCTGGATTTGGCTGCTCTCACCAACGAGCAGAAAGCGGTACGCCGTGAACTGCACAAGACCATCGCCAAGGTAAGCGATGACGTGGGTCGCCGTCAGACCTTCAACACCGCCATCGCCGCCATCATGGAGCTGATGAACAATCTCTCCAAGCTGGGCAACGACGAGCAGGACCGCGCCCTGATGCAGGAAGCGCTGGAAGCCGTGGTAGTCATGCTCTACCCCATCACTCCGCACATCGGCTTCGAGCTGTGGAAGATGCTGGGCAAGGGCGACGACATCGACCACGCAGCCTGGCCGGTGGCCGATGAAGCGGCCATGGTCGAGACCGAGAAGCTGGTGGTGGTACAGATCAACGGCAAGATGCGCGGCAAGCTGACCGTGCCGGCCGAGATCAGCCAGGCCGACGTCGAGAAGCTGGCAATGGCCGATGCCTCCGTGCAGAAGTTCACCGACGGTCTGACCGTGCGCAAGGTGATCTATGTACCTGGCAAGCTGCTCAATATTGTCGCTAACTAATTGGCTGCCAACTGATTGGTTACCAACTGATCATTGCCAATCTGTGACAGCAAACGGATGATAACGGCGGGCCCTGCGCCCGCCGCTTTCCCTTAATGCAAAGAGGATTTTCTATGGGCACCATCTTCACCCGCTGGATGGCCATCGTGCTGGCTGGTCTGCTGCTGCAAGGCTGCGGCTTTCACATGCGCGGCAACGGCATTCCGAGCGAGCTGATGACCATGAAGGTCGTGGGCGACAACAAGAGCGACTTCTACCGGATGGTTACCACCCGTCTGAAGGCCTCTGGCGTGACCCTGGCCGACAAGGAGGGCATTCCGGTGCTCACTCTGGGCGGCGTAGGCAGCACCAGTCAGGTCGCCTCGGTCAACGCGCTGGGGACGGACACCGAATATGTGCTGGGCTTTGGTACCCAGTTCACCATCTCGGTACCGGGCAAACCGACTCAAGTCTTCCCCATCAACTTCAACCGCAGCTTCCTCAACAAGCCGGATGCAGCGCTCGCCTCCTCCCGTGAGCAGGAGCAGCTCAACCGCGAGATGCAGGAGCAGGCGGCCAATCAGGTGATCCGGCAGTTGAGTCAGGTCAGCTTCTGATGCGGATTTACCCGGAACAATTTGGTGACCACCTCAAAGCAGGGCTTCGGCCCTGCTATCTCGTTTTTGGCGACGAGCCCCTGTTGCGACTGGAGGCCATCGATGCCATCCGTCAGAACGCCCGCAAGCAGGGTTTCGATGAGCGCCACACCTTCGTGGTGGAGCAAGGGCTGGACTGGAATCAGGTCTACGATGCCTGTCAGGCCATGAGCCTCTTCTCCGCCCGCCAGATCATCGAGCTGGAGCTGCCCGCCAAGGTGGACAAGGATCTCGCTGCCCGCATCAGCGAAATTGGCAAGCAGCTTCATCCCGACCTGCTGCTGGTGCTGAGTGGCGGTCGCCTCAACCAGACCCAGATGAAGGCAGCCTGGTTCGACAAGCTCTACCAGATTGGCACCTATGTGCCGGTCAACCATCCGGAGCCCAAGTTTTTCCCGCGCTGGATGAGCGCCCGTTTTGCGCGTTTCGGCCTCAAGGCGCTGCCGGATGCCATCAACTTCATGTGCCACTCCTACGAGGGCAACCTGCTGGCCGCCAGCCAGGAGATCGAGAAGCTGACCCTGCTCTCGCCGCCTCAGCCCATCAGCGTCACCTATCTGCAAGAGACCATTATCCGCCACGCCCACTTCACCCCGTTCCAGCTGGTCGATACCCTGCTGGAGGGCAAGGTGAACCGGGCCCAGCGCATTCTGGCCGCCCTGCGGGCCGAAGGCACCGAGCCGGGGATGCTGGCTTGGACCCTCTGCCGCGAGCTGGAGCAGCTGACCGAGCTGTCGTTGGCGATGCGCAACGGCCAGCCGCTGGGTGAGCACTTCAGCCGCCTGCGCATCTGGCAGAGCCGCCAGCAGCTCATTCAGCAAGCGCTGACCCGACTGCCGTTTGCCAAGTTGCAGCAACTGTGGCAACTGATGGCCCAGCTGGACGATGCCCAGCGCCGCTTCGATACCGAGCAGGCCTGGCTGATGTTGCAGACCATTGCCCTCGGCTTTCGTGATGGCACCCCGCTGCCGCTGGTGATGGAGAGCAGCCCGTGCTGAAGGCGCCTGTCGGTTTGCTTGGCGGCACCTTCGACCCCATCCATATCGGCCATCTTCGCCCGGCCATCGAGGCGCGCGATGCCCTCGGGCTGGCCGAGATGCGGCTGATCCCGAACCATATCCCGCCCCACCGCGCCAATCCGTTCTGCTCGAGCGAACAGCGCCTCGCCATGGTCAAACTGGCGGCGGCAGAGAACCACCACTTTGTGGTGGATGAGCGGGAGCTGAGACGGGACAAGCCCTCTTACACCATCGATACCCTTATCGAGCTGCGTCATGAACTGCCCGATACGCCGCTCTGTTTTCTGATGGGGATGGATTCCCTGCTGAGCCTGCCAAGCTGGCACCGCTGGCAGGAGCTGCTCGACCATGCCCATCTGGTGGTAAGCGTGCGGCCGGGCTGGCAACCGGATTATCCGGCCGGGGTGGCACAGTTGCTGGCGCGCCATCGCACCACAGATGCCAACGCGCTGCATCAGCGTCTGGCCGGTCATATCTGGCTGGCGGACAACCAGCCCATCGAACTGTCAGCCACCCGACTGCGAGCCTTGCTGGATGAGGGGCAAGACACCCGCTACCTCTTGCCCGAGTCGGTTGCGCACTATATTGATCAACAGGGGCTCTACCGCGCCAACCGCCGCTAGCCCCTGTCGTAATCCTGCCCCACCCGATGGGAAACGGGAGTGACCATGATATAATCTGCCGCCCTGACGCAAACGCTGCGCGCCGGAATACAGGAGAGACTCATTGCAAGGCCAAGAATTGCATGCCTTTATCATCGACAAGATCGATGACATGAAAGGCCGCGACATCATCACCCTTGATGTACGCGGCAAATCCAGCATTACTGACACCATGATCATCTGTTCCGGCAACTCCAGTCGTCACGTCAGCGCCATTGCCCACCATCTGGCCAGCGAAGCCCGCCACGCGGGTCTGGATCTGCTGAGCGTGGAAGGGCAACTGAGCGGTGAATGGGTGCTGGTAGATATGGGCTCGGTGATCGTGCATGTGATGCAGGATGAACATCGTGACTTCTACCAACTGGAAAAGCTGTGGAGCGGTGCCGCTCAAATGAATACGCAATAAGAGCACAAGTGTAACGACCATGAAGATCCAGTTGATTGCGGTGGGCACCAAGATGCCCGCCTGGGTAGAGCATGGCTTCGAAGAGTATCGTCGCCGCTTCCCCAAAGACATGCCGTTTGAACTCGTCGAGATCGGCGCAGGCAAACGGGGCAAAAATGCCGACATTCCCCGCATCCTGCAGAAGGAAGGGGAAGCCATGCTGGCGGCTGCGGGGCGCTCTCGCATCGTCACCCTCGACATTCCGGGCAAGCCCTGGACCACGGAGCAGTTGGCGACCCAGCTGGAGGCGTGGAAACTCGATGGCCGCGATGTCGCGCTGCTGGTAGGCGGGCCGGAAGGCTTGTCCCCCGAGTGCAAAGCTGCCGCCGAACAGAGCTGGTCACTGTCACCGCTCACCCTGCCCCATCCGCTGGTGCGGGTGCTGGTGGCAGAGAGCCTCTATCGGGCCTGGAGCATCACCACCAATCATCCGTATCATAGAGAGTGAGCCATGCGTCTCTGGAGTCTCACCGCTCATATTCACCCCTATCACAGAGAGTGAACAATGCAGTTCCTGCTCTTATTGCCCCCAAGGGTCTTGAGGTAAAGGCATGCTGAAACAACGCATCGAAATGCGCGATCACAGTGCCGAGGGCAATCTGTTCTTCCGGCGCACCCTGGTAGCCTACATCGGTATCGTCGTGCTGATGCTGGTGCTGCTGGGCAATCTCTATTATCTGCAGGTCGAGTCCTACGACACCTACCAGACTCGTTCCAACTCCAACCGAATCCGCGTGGTGCCGGTGGCGCCGCCACGGGGCCTCATCTATGACACCAACGGTGTGCTGCTGGCGGAAAACCGCCCGGTCTACAGTCTGGAAATCGTGCCGGAAGAGACCAAGGATCTCGAAAAAACCGCCGACCAGCTGATCACCCTGCTGGGTCTGCCGGAAGGCACCAAGGAGAAGTTCCTCGCCGAAGTGAAGCGCCAGCGCCGCTTCAAGCCGGTCCCCCTCTACGAGAAGCTGACCGAATATCAAGTGGCCCTCTTCTCGGTCAACCAGCACAACTACCCGGGCGCCAGCATCGAGGCCTACCTCAAACGCTACTACCCGTTTGGTGACACCCTCACCCATGCTTTGGGCTATGTGGCCAAGATCAATACCCGTGACGTGGAGCGCCTCGAGAAGGAAGAAAAACTCGCCAACTATGCGGCCACCAAGGATATCGGCAAGCAGGGGGTGGAGAAGTATTACGAGGATGAGCTGCACGGCGTGGCGGGCTATCAGGAGGTCGAGGTGAACAACCGCGGCCGGATTGTCCGCACCCTCAAGTTCCAGCCGCCTATTCCCGGCAAGGATATCTACCTCAATATCGACGTCCGGATGCAGCTCAAGGCCCAGCAACTGCTGGCTGGCCAGCGCGGAGCCATCGTGATGATGGACCCGAAAACCGGCGCCATCCTGGCCCTGGAGTCGAGCCCCAGCTACGACCCCAACCTGTTCGTGACCGGTATCTCCAGCGCCAACTACTCGGCGCTGCTCAACGATCCGGCGCGGCCACTGGTGAATCGCACCACTCAGGGCATTTATGCCCCTGCCTCCACCGTCAAGCCCATGATGTCCATCATGGGTCTCAACGAGGGGGCCATCACCCCGGGCTACCGCTATTTCGGCGGCCCGAGCTTCTCCATTCCCGGTACCACCAAGAAATTTCGCGACTGGCGCCGCTGGGGTCATGGCTGGCTCGACGTCTATCGCGCCATCGAGGTCTCGGCAGATACCTACTTCTACGATCTCGCCTATCGAGTCGGCATCGACAAGATCCACAGCTACATGACCAAGTTTGGCTTCGGTCAGTACACCGGGGTCGATCTCTATGAAGAGACCAAGGGGGTCATGCCGTCCCGTGACTGGAAGATGGCCCGCTGGCGCCAGCCCTGGTATCAGGGTGACACCATCTCTGTCGGTATCGGTCAGGGCTACTGGAGCGCCACCCCGCTCCAACTGGCCAAAGCGATCAGCATCCTGACCCAGAATGGTCACGACGTCACCCCGCACCTGCTCAAGAGCACAGCCTCCCAGGCGGGGGTGGTCGATGCCCCCATCAACCCCAATATCGCCCTCAAGCTCAAGAACGACAGCTTCTGGAAAGTGGCGCAGGATGGGATGTGGCGAGTCAACCATGGCAGTGAAGGCAGTGGCCGTCACTCGTTTGCCAAGGCGCCTTACTCCTCAGGCGGCAAATCGGGCACAGCCCAGGTAGTCGGTTTGAAGGAAAATCAGGTTTACAACATCAAGACGGTCAAGGCGGAACATCGCGATAACGCTTTGTTCGTTGCTTATGCCCCCTTCGAGGCGCCCAAAGCGGTGGTAGCTCTGGTACTGGAAAACTCCATCGGAGGTGGTGGTGGTCGAGCTGCATCGCCCATTGCACGCCAAATGCTGGATGCCTATCTGCTGCCCCCTGATCCGCAACTGCCACCGGCACCGGAAAAGCCGTCCCAACCGAGTGAGGTCGCTCCCAATGAGTAATTCTGCCCGCCAGCAGAGCATCTGGTACAAGCTGCATATCGACTTGCCTCTGCTGCTCGGTCTGCTGGCCGTGATGACCCTCTCCATGGTGGTGCTCTACTCCGCCTCCGGTCAGGATATGGACTCCATCGTGCGCCAGCTGGTGCGCGGCGGTCTCGCCTTTGCCCTGATGATCGGCCTTGCCCAGCTGCCCCCCTCCCTCTACGCCCGCTGGTCGGTGCCGCTGTTCGCCGTGGTGGTGCTGATGCTGATTGCGGTGGACGTATTCGGCCACATCGGCAAGGGGGCCCAGCGCTGGCTCGATCTGGGCTTTATGAAGTTCCAGCCCTCCGAGGTGATGAAGCTCTCCATGCCGATCATGGTGGCCGCCTGGCTCAGTCGCCACTCGCTGCCACCCAAGTTCAGCCATGTGGTGATCGCCCTCATCATGGTGCTGCTGCCCACCCTGCTGATCGCCGCCCAGCCTGACCTTGGCACCTCCATTCTGGTGGCCGCCTCCGGCTTCTTCGTCATCTTCCTGGCGGGGCTCAGCTGGTGGCTGATCGGCTTGGCGGTCCTGCTGATGCTGGCCTTTATGCCGGTGCTCTGGTTCTTCCTGATGCACGACTACCAGCGCCAGCGGGTGCTGATGCTGCTCGACCCGGAGAAAGACCCGCTCGGCCGCGGCTACCACATCATCCAGTCCAAGATTGCCATCGGCTCCGGTGGCGTCTTCGGCAAGGGGTGGCTGCAAGGGACCCAGTCCCAGCTGGAGTTCTTGCCCGAGCGCCACACCGACTTCATCTTCGCGGTATTTAGCGAGGAGTTTGGTCTGGTAGGGGTTGCCCTGCTGCTGGTGCTCTACCTCTACGTCATCAGCCGCTGTCTGTTTATCTCGATGCAGGCCCAGAACAGCTTCGAGCGACTGCTGGGCGGCGCCATCACTCTCACCTTCTTCGTCTATGTGTTCGTCAACATGGGCATGGTGAGCGGCATCCTGCCGGTGGTGGGGGTTCCCCTGCCGCTGGTGAGCTATGGCGGCACCTCCATGGTGACCCTGATGGCCGGCTTTGGCATACTGATGTCCATCCAGACTCATAGAAGGCTGCTGGCCTGATGAAACGGGTCGGATTGCTGCTCTCTCTCGCCACCACGATGGCAACCGCCGCCGTGGCGCCGGATCGGTTGGCCCTGCTTGCCGAACAGCAGCAGGTGCCGCTGGCGGAGTTGCAGGCGGCAGTGGCCCGCGCCCAGTTGCGGCAGGAGGTACTAGACACCATCAGCAAGCCGTGGGAGGCCAAACCCTGGCATCGCTACCGGCCGCTGTTCGTTACCCCGGACCGGATCCGTGACGGCCAGCAGTTCTGGCAGCAACATGCCGAGACGCTGGCCCGTGCGGAGCAGGCCTATCGAGTGCCCGCCTCGCTCATCGTCGCCATCATTGGGGTCGAGACCTTCTACGGCCGCCAGATGGGCCGCCATCCGGTGCTCGATAGCCTCTACACCCTGGGATTTCACTACCCGGAACGGGCAGACTTCTTTGCCAAGGAGTTTGCCCAGCTGGTGGTGCTGGCCAAAGAGGAAGGGTGGCAACTCGATACCCTCAAGGGCTCCTATGCTGGCGCCATGGGGATGGGGCAGTTCATGCCCTCCAGCTACCGCCACTACGCCGTCGATTTTGACGGGGATGGCAAGCGGGATCTGTTTGCCAACCCGGTCGATGCCATCGGCAGCGTGGCCAACTATTTTGCCAGCCACCAGTGGCGCTGGGGCGAATCCGTGGTGGAACCGGCCCAGATCGGGTTGATGGCAGTCGAACCTCTACTCAGGCCTGAGCCCGAGTTAACACAACAGTGGTCAGAACTGGCGGCGGCAGGGATTGAGCTCGCCACGCCGCTGGCCCCACAGACGCCGGTCAAGTTGCTGGCGCTTGCCCAAGCCGATGGACCGGAATACTGGGTCGCACGGCATAACTTTTATGTGATCACCCGTTACAATCGCAGCCCACTCTATGCGATGGCGGTGTATCAACTTAGCCAAGCCATTCAGGAAGCGTATGCATCTTCGTCACAAACTCCTCCCGCTCAGCCTGAGCTTGTTGCTGGCCGCCTGTAGCAGCCAGCCGGAACAGAGCGCCCCCGTCGAGCCGCAAGCACCGGTCAGCAAGCCACCCGTTATCGAGATCCCGCAAGCCACCGGCGCCATTCCGCGCCCCGAGCCCCTGAGTGCCAGCGGCAACCGGGACTACTGGATCGGCAAGCAGAAGCACGAGGTGTGGCGCGACATCAAACACTACAGCGAAGAGGGCACCGCCAGCTGGTTGTCGCCGGATCTGGACGGCCAGAAGACCGCCAACGGCGATGTGCTGGACAGCAAGCTGTTCAGTGCCGCTCACCGCAACCTGCCCATCCCGAGCTATGTGCGGGTCACCAATCTGGACAACGGGCTGGAGACCATAGTGCGGGTCAACGATCGCGGCCCGTTCAATAGCCCGCGCCTGATCGACCTCTCCTACGCAGCGGCCAAGCAGCTGGAGATGGTCGATAGCGGTGAGGCCCGAGTACGGCTGGAACTGATCAGCGACACCCCGGATCAGATGGTGATCATGGAGCCAATGAAGCCCATCGAAATGACCCCGACCACCCCAGCTGCGGCCTCCAACACACTGTCGCAAGATGGCTTCCTGGGTGAACCGACCGCGCTGGCGATGGCCACTCCCGCCGCCGAACCAGCTCCTGTCAAGGCACCCGCCGCCACCCCCGCCAAAGCGGCACCTGTCAAGCCAGCGCCTGCCAAGGCCGCAGCGCCCGCCAGCAGTGGGGATGGCAAGATGATCCAGGTACTGGCCAGCGGCTCCCAGGATCGGGCCGAGGCGATGGGCAAGGTGATGACCCAGCGTTACGGCGTGCCTTACCGGATCGATGCTCATGGCGCCATTTTCCGGGTGCTGATTGGCCCGGTCGCCGCCGACCAGCAGGCAAGTGTGCTGGAAAAAGTACGTCAGGGCGGGCTGGAACAGGCCTTTATCGTGCCCTGATCGCCCCCTTTTGCCGCGGATGTGACTAACCGCTTACTCACTGTCATCACGTCGTTTTATGGCGTGATGACAGGGAGTGATGGATAAAAAACCAGTTCTGATCGCCATCTCGGGCTATAACCTGCGGGCGCATCTGGTATAGTTAGGCCCGCATTTTATCCCCATCTGGCTCGCAGGAATTTCAAGATGTCCAAATTTGCCCGTTCAGTTCTTCTGGCCTCACTGATCAGCGTAACCGCCCAGGCCAATACGCCGGTGCCGACACCGACCCCGAATGCCATGCCCATGGTGGTACCCGCCGCGCCGGAGATCTCCGCCAAGGCCCATATTCTGATCGACTACTACTCCGGTCAGGTGCTGGCCGAGCAGAATGCCGAAGAGCGTCTGCCGCCCGCCAGTCTGACCAAGATGATGACCTCCTACATCATCGGCCAGGAGCTGCTGAAGGGGAACATCAAGCGCACCGACATGGTGACCATCAGCCAGAACGCCTGGTCCAAGAACTACTCCGACTCCTCCAAGATGTTTATCGAGGTGGGCAAGCAGGTCTCCGTTGATGATCTCAACAAGGGCATCATCATCCAGTCCGGCAACGACGCCTGCGTCGCCATGGCCGAGTTCCTGGCAGGCAGCACCGACTCCTTCGCCAGCTTGATGAACAGCTGGGCCGCCAAGCTCGGCATGAACGACAGTCACTTCATGAACCCGCACGGTCTGGATGCGGAAGGTCACTACAGTACCGCTCACGACATGGCCCGTCTGGGTCAGGCGCTGATCCGCGACCTGCCGGAGGAGTACAAGATCTACTCCCAGAAATCCTTCGTGTTCAACGGCATCACCCAGCACAACCGCAACCGCCTGCTGTGGGATCAATCCCTGCAGGTGGATGGCATCAAGACCGGCCACGTCAGCCAGGTCGGCTATAACCTGGTCTCCTCTGCCACCAACAACGAAGGCATGCGCCTGATCGCCGTGGTACTGGGCGCCAGCAGCGAAGCCTCCCGCGCAGCCGAGAGCAAAAAACTGCTCACCTATGGCTTCCGCTTCTTCCAGAGCCTGACCCCGTACAAGGCAGGCACCGAGCTGGTCACCCAGAAGATCTGGATGGGCGACAAACCGGAAGTGAAACTGGGCGTCGACAAGGATGTCTCCGTGCTGGTCACCCGCGGTCAGGGCAACAACCTGAAGGCTGACTTCCAGCTCGACAGCGAACTCAAAGCGCCGCTGGCCAAGGGGCAGCGCGTCGGTACCGTGTTCCTGAAACAGGGCGACAAAGAGATCAAGCAGGTGCCGCTGGTTGCCCTGGAAGAGGTGCAGGAAGGTGGCTTGATGAGCCGTCTGTGGGACTATCTGGTACTGCTGGTCACCAGCTGGTTCAAGTAATCCAACGCACAATCCTCACCAAACAGCGGCGCCAACAGGCGCCGCTGCTGTCTGTGACCGGCAAAGGCAGTGAATAACCCTGTAAACTGCAGGTTCCGCCTTACCCTGATTTGTGGTAAAAAGCAGCACTTCCATCCTTGTCTGACCGATCCTGGCCTTGATCCCGGTCCGGGCAGCGCCCATATAGTTATGAGCCGTGCCCATATAGACTTGAAATGGCGGCCTCCACGGGCCATCGGCCACTAGCCATCCAAGATGAAGTCATCCCGGTGATGACGCAAAAGGTGAGTAAATGAATACCAAGTTTGATGAACTGCTGGAGTTTCCCTGCAAATTCCCGTTCAAGGTACTCGGCGTTGCCGACCCGGCACTGCCGGAAATGGTGGTTGAAGTGCTGCAGCAGCACGCCCCCGGCACCTACAGCCCGACCGTCCAGCCCAGCTCCAAGGGCAACTACCACTCGGTCCGCGTGACCGTGACTGCCCAGAGCAAAGAGCACATCGAAGCGATGTACCACGCCCTTGGCAAGATCGAGCTGGTGAAATACGTACTGTAATTTCTCTCTCGCCCCGTTCTGCGGGGCGACTGTTTTTGGCCGCAGCACGCCGCGAGGACGCCATGTCATCCCAGATCCCCGCCCAGTCCAGCCTGATTGTCAGGCAGCTGGGTCGCCGCCCCTACCAACCGGTATGGGACGCCATGAAAGCCTTCACCGACAACCGCACCAGCGACACCCCGGACGAGTTCTGGGTGGTCGAGCACGATCCCGTCTACACCCAGGGTCAGGCCGGCAAGGCCGAACACCTGCTCAATCCGGGCAATATCCCGGTGGTGCAGAGCGACCGCGGCGGTCAGGTGACCTATCACGGCCCGGGCCAGCTGGTGCTCTACGTACTGGTGGATGTCCGCCGCTGCAAATTCTCGGTTCGCGAGCTGGTGACCGCGCTGGAGACAGCCATCATCAATACCCTCGCCAAAAGCGATATCCAGGCTTATGCCAAGGCCGATGCCCCCGGGGTCTATGTGAAAAATGACCTTGGCATGGAGGCAAAACTGGCCTCGCTGGGTCTGCGCATCCGTAAGGGGTGCTCGTTCCACGGGCTGGCCCTCAACATCAACATGGACATGACCCCCTTCCTGCACATCAATCCGTGCGGCTATGCGGGCATGGCCATGACCCAGACCAGCGCCCTGGGCGGCCCGCAGAGCGTGGCCGAGGCGCAATCCATTCTGGTGGCCGAACTGGCCCGCCTGATTGGCTATCAAACAATAACAAACACCGAGAGTGAATCATGAGCAAACCCGTTCGTATGGAGCCGGGCGTCAAGCTGCGCGATGGCGACAAGATGGCCCTGATCCCGGTGAAATTCATGCCGGATCCCAACGAAGAACTCCTTCGCAAGCCGGACTGGATGCGGATCAAGCTGCCCCCCTCCAGCCAGAAGATCGAACACATCAAGAGCACCTTGCGCAAAAACAAGCTGCACTCGGTGTGTGAAGAGGCCTCCTGCCCCAATCTGGCGGAGTGCTTCAACCACGGCACCGCCACCTTCATGATCATGGGCGCCATCTGCACCCGTCGTTGCCCCTTCTGCGACGTGGCCCACGGCCGCCCGCTGGCACTCGATCCGGAAGAGCCGAAGAAGCTGGCGCTGACCATCAAGGAGATGAACCTCAAGTATGTGGTGATCACCTCGGTGGACCGCGACGATCTGCGCGACGGCGGTGCCCAGCACTTCGCCGACTGCATCCGCGAGATCCGCGAGCACAGCCCGCAGACCCGCATCGAGATCCTGACCCCGGACTTCCGCGGCCGGATGGAGCAGGCACTGGAGGTGTTCCGCGAGACCCCGCCGGATGTCTTCAACCACAACCTAGAAACCGCGCCGCGCATGTATCGCGTCGCCCGCCCGGGTGCCGACTACAAGTGGTCGCTGGAGCTGCTGCGCCGCATCAAGGAGATGCACCCCCACGTACCGACCAAGTCCGGTCTGATGATGGGCCTTGGCGAGACCAACGAAGAGATCGTCGAGGTGCTCAAGGATCTGCGCGCCCACGGCGTCAACATGCTGACCCTGGGTCAGTATCTGCAGCCGAGCCGCCACCACCTGCCGGTCAAGCGCTACGTGCCGCCCGCAGAGTTTGACGAGCTGAAAGATGTCGCCATGGAGCTGGGCTTTACTCACGCCGCCTGTGGTCCTTTCGTTCGCTCCTCCTACCATGCTGATCTGCAAGCCAAGGGCGAAGAGGTCAAATGATCTCGCACGACAGAGTGGCCAAGTAACCGCCACCCTCACAATGAAAAAGAGCGCCTATTGGCGCTCTTTTTGTTGGTATCACTGACCGTTGCGGCTTGATCTACTTCAGTCGCCGTGGTCGAAGATCCCCTGCTGATGCCAGCGTTGCAACTGGGCCAGCACCCGGGTCTCTCGCGCCGTCCACTGGGGACAGGGCCCCGCCAGCTGGGTTTTGTTGGTCTGCAGCGCCTCGTCGAGGGCAAACCAGCCGGGCACGAAGCCAAGGCGGATCTCGTAGGGCTGCGGCTGCGGGGCCACCAGCTGATCGCCAATCCGGCATAAATAGTAGAGCGAGCGGATGCAGTAGGCATCGAACCCCGGCTCGCGGGCGGCGCGATATTCACGGGTCTCGCCAAGCAGGCCCCCCACTTCCCGCAGCTCGGCACCGCACTCCTCCAGCAGCTCGCGAGCGAGCGCCACATGGTGGCTCTCCCCCGCTTCAATGCCGCCCCCGGGGAACATCAGATCGCCGTTGACCCGGGAGTGAACGAGCAGCAGCTCGTCGCCACGAGGCACCACGGCACGCACCGTGAGGCGCTCCAGCGTACGGCCATCGGTACGTACCTCGCCATGAACGAAAGAGAGATCGAACGGATTGGGCCAGCAGCTGGCCGGGGAGAGCATCGTCATCACTGCCTCAGGGCCGGTAGTTGCCGTGCTGGAGCTGCTCGACAATTTCGGCAGCCCGCACATCGTAACCATCCTGCTCTGTCTTGCTCAGGGTGTGGTAGATGCCAAAACGCTTGGCTGAGACCTCGGGGCTATCCTGAAACGATTCGCTCACCTTGCCCCACAGATAGGCCAGCCCATACTGTTTCTGGCCCATATAGAGGGTGCTGAGGGAGGTGAACATGCGGCTGTTGACCTTGTCCCCCTCCTGATAGAGGGAGAGCCCGTGCTGCAGGGTGGCAATGGCCTTTTCGGGGTCGCTCTTGGCGTAGATACCGCCGAGCGCCAGTTGCAGCTCGGGTTCATCCAGCGCCTTGGTGCCTTCCAGCGCCATAAACTGCTGACGAGCCAGCTCGTTGGTGTTGTTGGTCCAGTGCCAGAGCAGCAGGTAGGGATCTTGCGAATTGCGGGTCGCGGCATCGAGCTGGGCCAACTGATCCCCGGCCGCCAGCATGCCCTCGACCCGTGGACTCTTCTGCTCGCGGGCATTCTTGTATTCAATGCTGGTGGAGCGCTCGGCACACTTAAGATAGCGCTCAAGGTTGCGCATCAGCTCGTACTTGCGCCGATCCGTCCCCTCTTCCTTGAGATAGAAGCGACTGCGGATCACATCGGTACGCTCGTAGCGGCACCAGCCATCGTCCACCAGATCCTGACAGAGCTCGGCATGGTTGCTGCAGATATTGTGGATCCGATCGTCATTGCAGCCAGCCACGGCAAGGCCGACTGAAAGCATGATGAAGGTCTGTCGCAGGGGGAAATTGGCCATGGTTCACATCTTGTTGGTAACGCGGGTTGGTAACAACTGGCGCCTTTACGGGCCACCTCCGGCTAGCAAACCGGTTACATATCCATTACAATGCGCGCGCCATATAAGGCCGCGATTGCAGAATAATATAACGAAATATACACCCCTACACTGATCTGCATTCGACGAATTTTCTATTTACACCAACAACGTGAAATAAAGGATCTGGTCAATGACCCACGAGCACTACTTGCAAGCGTGGCAGGAGAGCCAGGAGCTCGCCGAAGCCATGCAGCCCTTGATTGGTCGCCTCTACCGACAACAAGGGGTCGAGATCACCCTCTACGGCCGCCCGCTGCAAAACGCCTCCACCATCGATATCCTCAAGGCCCACCGGGTCGTCCGCCGCCACCAGGGCGCCCCCCTCCCCATCCAGCAAAGCTTCCCCCTGCTTCAGGCCATCGTTGCCCTCAAACCCACCGCCGCCGAGGTTGACCTTGGCAAGCTGGCAGTCGGCTACTGGCAGGATCATCAGGATGAAGCGGGGATCGAGGACTATCTGCAAGCGCGACTGGCACCGGCCCTTGGCCGCAGCCAGATGCCGCAGCCGACCGACGTGGTGCTCTACGGCTTTGGCCGCATCGGCCGCCTGCTGGCCCGCCTGCTGATCGAGCGCACCGGCGCTGCCAATCCGCTGCGTCTGCGCGCCATCGTGGTACGCGGTGGTCGCGACGGAGATCTGGAAAAACGCGCCAGCCTGCTGCGCCGCGACTCGGTGCACGGCCCCTTCAATGGCTCCATCGAGGTGGATGTGGAGCGCAGCGCCATCATTGCCAACGGCACCTTCATTCAGGTGATCTACGCCAATAGCCCGGCCGACATCGACTACACAGCCTACGGCATTCACGATGCGCTGATCGTCGACAACACCGGCGTCTGGCGCGATGAAGCGGATCTCTCCGAGCACCTGAAAGCGCGCGGTGCCGGCAAGGTGCTGCTGACCGCTCCCGGCAAAGGGGAGATGAAGAACGTGGTGTTCGGGGTCAACCATGAGGTGATAGGTCCCGATGACAGGATCATCTCCGCCGCCTCCTGCACCACCAATGCCATCACTCCGGTACTCAAGGTGATGCAGGAGCGGTTCGGCATCCGCCACGGCCACGTGGAGACGGTCCACTCCTACACCAACGATCAGAACCTCATCGACAACTATCACAAAGGCGAGCGCCGCGGTCGCAGCGCGGCCCTCAATATGGTGATGACCAGCACCGGCGCCGCCAAGGCAGTGGCCAAGGCGCTGCCCGAACTCAAGGGCAAGCTGACCGGCAACGCCATCCGGGTGCCGACCCCCAACGTCTCGCTGGCGATTATCAATCTGTCACTGGAGCAGGCCACCGATCGGGAGAGCCTCAACGCCTATCTGCAGCAGATGGCGTTAAGCTCGGCCCTCCATCGCCAGATCGACTTCAGTGCCAGCACCGAGCTGGTCTCCTCCGACATGGTGGGTTCCCGTTATGCGGGCATCGTCGACTCCCAGGCGACCATCGCCGAGGGGGATCATTGTGTGCTCTACGTATGGTATGACAACGAATTCGGGTACAGTTGTCAGGTAGTGCGGGTGATGGAGCAGATGGCTGGCGTAGTCCGCCAGGATCTACCTGCATAGACCCCGATAGGGTCTACCTGCACAGCCCGCCAGGATCTCTGCCGGGCTGACCCCGAAGTTTATGGCTCAATAGTTCAAGGAGAATGCCGGATGTCGTTTCAACAGGGTGAGTTTTTACAAGCTATCAGGCAGATGCCCGCAGAGGTGTACGAGCGGCTCAAGACCGCAGTCGAGCTGGGCAAGTGGCCCGATGGCAAGCCCCTGACCGACGAGCAGAAGGCCACCTCCCTGCAAGCCGTGATGGCCTGGCAGGCGATGCACCTCGACAATCCCGAGCACATGAACATAGGTCGTGACGGCGAGATTGTGATGAAGAGCAAGAGCGAGCTCAAGCGTCAGTATCGCGATGAGGAAGAGATAGTGCGGGTCGACCTCAACCACTGAACTTGACCCGGCAGGCCACCAGCTGCGGCCGCAACTAGAGAGGGGAGCCATGATGGCTCCCCCCTTTTTTCCTAACTTATCACCCCTCGTCACCGGTGCAATGCGCTGCGCTTATTGCACCCTACCGCGAGGGTTATCAGGGAGTCAGCTCCCCACGCAGGGACTGCTGCATCAACTCGCGAATGCGGTGGGATGGCAAGTCCTGACTCAGCAGGAAGTGCAGCTTGGTGAGCGCCGCTTCGGCGGTCATGTCAAAGCCCGAGATCACCCCGGCCCGCGACAGGGCATTGCCGGTGGCATAGCCCCCCATATTGACCTTGCCGTGCAGGCACTGGCTCAGGTTGACGATGATGACGCCGCGGGCCGAAGCCTCGGAGAGCAGCGCCAGCATGGCCGGGTTTTGCGGCGCATTGCCGACCCCGAATGACAGCAGGATCAGCGCCTTCACCGGCTGTTGCAGGATATTGGCGATCACCTCACTGGAGATCCCCGGATAGAGGGTTACCACGCCGATGGGCTGGGGGGTGATGTCGTGCAGCACCAGCGGCCGCTCGGACGGCACACCCAGCTCACCCGCTTCCAGCGAGATGGCGATCCCGGCATTTAGCAGCGGCGGATAGTTGGGCGAATCGAAGGCGTGGAAGCCATCGGCGTGCACCTTCTTGCTGCGGTTGCCGCGATAGAGCTGATTGTTGAAGAACAGCGTCACCTCGTGGATCGGGTAGTTGGCCGCGATGTAGAGGGCGTTGAGCAGGTTCTGCTGACCGTCGGAGCGCAGCTCGGCCAGCGGGATCTGGGAGCCGGTGATGATGACCGGCTTGTGCAGATCTTCCAGCATGAAAGAGAGCGCCGAGGCGGTGAACGACATGGTGTCGGTGCCATGCAGGATCACGAAACCATCGTATTTCTCGTAGTTGTCACGAATGTCTTCGGCGATGCGCTGCCAATCCGCCGGGGTCATGTCGGAGGAGTCGATGAGGGGCGCATACTCGTGGATATGGTAATCCGGCATCTCGGGGCGGTGGAACTCGGGCATCCGCGCCAGACAGTCTTCCATAAAGCCCGCCATCGGCACGTAGCCGTGATCGGAACGCTGCATCCCAATGGTGCCGCCTGTGTAGGCAATGTAGATAGACTTCTTCACACCCTCTCCTCTTGATGAAGTGAACACCGCCAAAACATGAACCATGTCGGGGTGAACCACAATGTCAACGCCCGCCAGCGCCTCTGCGTGCAGCGGAAACCGGCGAATTATAGAGACTGACGCCCCAAATGACAGCCGTTCCATGCACCCTTTTCGGCTTTTCTGCCCTCTACCTACATAGTGTTAAATATCACAATAAACCACTAAAACGAGCATTAATACGACAAAGATGGAATTAAACGATGCTTTTTGCTACAATCCGCCGGATTTTACTAAAATCTCATCTGGATGCCTGAGCATTTCAGGCCCGCACAAGCCCCATCTTTCCTGGGGCGGGGAGATGTTTCCCCTTCTTTGCTGGCACATAAGCCACACTGTTTTCATCCCGGCTGAATCTGTAAGTCTTTTGCTATGAAAGACACAGCCAATCAACATGGGAGTACTGAATGTTACAACTTGATTCCTACGCAACGCTGGTCGCTGCCACTCTGGTATTGCTGCTTGGCCGGGTGTTGGTTACCCGAGTCGGGCTGCTGCGTACCTTCAACATCCCCAAACCGGTAGCCGGCGGCCTGGTGGTCGCGCTGGTACTGCTACTGCTGCGCTCCACCCTGCAAATGGAGCTGCAATTTGATACCAGTCTGCAAACCCCGCTGATGCTGGCCTTCTTCGCCTCCATCGGTCTCTCCGCCGATCTCGCCAGCCTGAAACGCGGCGGCAAGGCGGTGGTTACCTTCCTGATGGTGGTCACCGGCCTGCTGCTGGTGCAAAACAGTCTGGGTGTCGGTCTGGCTACCCTGCTCGGTCTGGATCCCCACATGGGGCTGCTGGCCGGCTCCATCACTCTCTCCGGCGGCCACGGCACCGGAGCGGCCTGGAGTGCCACCTTCTCCGAGAAGTACGGCGTGCAATCCGCCGCTGAGCTCGCCATCGCCTGTGCCACATTCGGTCTGGTGCTGGGCGGCCTGATTGGCGGCCCGGTGGCTCGCTATCTGGTGAAGAAAGTGCAGGTACCCGGTGAGGAGCACAATCAGGATGAGGCCCCCCAGGGCTTCGAAATGCCCGACATGGAGCGCCCCCTCACCACTTTCAGCGTCATCGAGACGCTGGCGCTGATCGCCATCAGCCTCAAGGGCGGCGAGCTGCTCTCCGCCTCGCTCAAAGGGGGCGCCTTCGAGCTGCCGATCTTCGTCTGCGTGCTGTTTGTCGGCGTGCTGCTGCGCAACGTCCTGACCCTGTTGAATTGGCATGAGGTGAGCGATCGCGAGGTCTCCCTGCTGGGCAACGTCAGCCTGTCGCTGTTCCTCGCCATGGCGCTGATGAGCCTGAAACTGTGGGATCTGGCCAGCCTGGCGCTGCCCATTTTCATCCTACTGGCCGCCCAGACCGTGGCGATGGCGCTCTACGCCATCTTCGTCACCTTCCGGGTCATGGGCAAAAATTACGATGCGGCCGTGCTGGCGGCAGGTCACTGCGGCTTTGGCCTGGGGGCCACCCCGACAGCCATCGCCAACATGCAGGCCATCACCCAGCGCTTCGGTCCCTCCCACCTGGCGTTTCTGGTGGTGCCCATGGTGGGCGCCTTCTTTATCGACATCATCAACGCCATGGTGATCAAGCTGTTTATGGCGATGCCATTCCTGTAATTCCCTTTCCGTCAGACGTATATGATCAGAGCCCACCTTTCGGTGGGCTCTTTGTTTGTTATCGACTCGCCAGCTGACGCAGGGGCACGTACCCGGCACCAGGATGACCCGCGAGCAACTCAGAAAACCCGAAGTCCCCACATCCCGCACTCCTCCGAACAACAAAAAGCCCCGCACTCGACAGAGGGCGGGGCTTGTTTATCTCAGCCGGAACAGGCAGTGAGTTGCACCTTACAGGATAAAGGTCGACACCTGCTGGTTCAGGTCAGCAGCACGCCCTTTGAGGCTGTGGGCCTGATCCAGATCGCGCATGGCGGCGGCGGTGATCTCGTCACTCACATCCTTGATAGCGGTGGTGTTTTGGGTGATCTCGCCGGTCACCTGAGTCTGCTCCTCGGCGGCAGTGGCGATCTGACCCGCCATGTCGGAGATGAGGGAGATGGCGCTGGTGATCTCTTCCAGCGCGCGCACCGCCTGATCGGCATCCTGCACACTATTGTCCGCCAGCCCCTGACTGGTCTGCATCAGGCTCACCGCGCGGGCGGTGGTCTGTTGCAGGGTCTCGATGGTGGACTGGATCTGCTGGGTGGAGTCCTGAGTACGGCGAGACAGCACACGCACCTCGTCAGCCACCACCGCAAAACCACGACCCTGCTCACCAGCACGGGCCGCTTCAATGGCCGCGTTCAACGCCAGCAGGTTGGTCTGCTCGGCAATCCCCTGAATGGTGGAGAGAATGCTGGTAATGGCCTGCGCGTGACGGCTCAGCTCGCCGATCACCTCGGTCGCCTGCCCCACCTCTTCAGCCAGACCATTGATGGACTGGCGGGTCTTGTTGACCAGCATCTTGCCCTGCTCACTGCTCTGGGCAGATTGCTGGGCAGCGGCGGCGGTGTTCTCGGCGTTGCCGGCGATCTCCATGGTAGCGCTCGCCATCTCGGTGACCGCCGTGGCGACCATGGTCACCTCCTGCTGCTGACGCTGCAGCTCGTCCACCGCGGCCTGGTTGGTCACCAGACTGCGCTCGGCATCGGCGTTCAACTCGTTGGCCAGCTGACGGATATTGCCGATCAGCTGATGCTGGCTGCCGACGAAACGGTTGAAGCTGTTGGCCAGTTGTCCCACTTCGTCGTTGGCGTCGATCTTGATGCGCTGGGTCAGATCACCGTTACCATCGGCAATGCGGGCCAGCGCCTGGGAGACCTTGGTGAGCGGGCCCAGCAGCATGCTGACCAGCCAGGAGATAGCGAGGATGCTACCCACCAGCACCAGCAGCGCCATCCCCAGCTGGGTCATCAGCAGGGAGGAGAGCGGCGCTTCCAGCGCGGCCTTGTCCAGCACCAGCACCAGTTCCCAATCCGTGTCGGGGATATCAGCCGCCCACAGCAGCTTGTCGCGACCTTCGCTGTCAAAATAAGCTGGTACCAAATCCTTGCTCGACTTGCTCTGCTCGATCAGCGCATTGGTCAGATCGTTGTCGATCTCGCTGGCCGGTTTCATCGCCTTGGCGGCATCCTTGTAGGCGATGATGGTGCCATCCTTGTGCATCATGATGGCGAAACCGTCGGCAGGCAGCTGCATCTTGGTCACGTCTTCCACCAGCGAAGCGATGGAGAGGTCACCACCGACTACCCCGCCAGAAACAGGCTGGGCCAGGGTCACCACCATGATGTTGTAAGCCACGTCGAGATAGGGTTTGGTGACAATCAGGCCACCTTTGCTCATCGCCTCCTGATACCAGCCACGGGAGCGCGGGTCGTAGCCATCGCGGTTGATGGAGGGATCGGAGTCATTCATCTTGCCACTGCTCTCACCGAAATAGGTGAGCTGGAAACGGCCGGAAACTTGTGCCTGTTGCAAGGCATTGAGGGGTTCGGCACCGGCCTTGTTGCCGAGCGCCTGGATCACGTCGCGACGGGCTGCGAGCCAGTCGCTGACACGCTCGGCCTGCTGGGAGCCCAGCCGTTGCAACTGCTCCTGGCTGCCTTGCAGCAACAGGGATTTCTGGCTGCTATAGCTCTGCCAGGAGAGCAACAAAATCACCAACGAAAGGGCGATCACCACTGACAACAGTATCTTCTGCTTGAGTGACAGGTTTTTCATCATGTGTTCTTCTTATTGAGGTGAGGAGCGGGTTTTTCCCTAAATTGCACAACACTACACGTAGTCATTAGCGACCCGAATGGCCAAAACTGAACCTGAAAATGGGTCGGCGGGCGATATTTTCTACCGAGGTGGAGAAAAGTGCACCAGAAATTGACGGCATGAGCCGCACAAGCCAAGGCAACCCTGTTTATTCCTTCCACAATTGGCTAGAATATCCCGTTTTTAAATCACATCGACCCTGAGAGTTTTCACGATGTTCGAAGTTAATCCCGTATTAAATAAACTTAAGGAGCTGTCTGAGCGGACCGAGCTTCTTAGGGGGTACCTTTGACTATGACGCCAAGAAAGAGCGTCTAGAAGAGGTCAACGCCGAGCTGGAACAGCCGGACGTATGGAATGAACCCGAGCGCGCACAGGCGCTGGGCAAAGAGCGCGTCGCGCTGGAAAACGTGGTCGGCACCATCGACACCCTGACCCAGGGCGTGGATGACGTCGAGATGCTGGTGAGCCTGGCCGTGGAAGGGGAAGACGAAGAGACCTTCAACGAAGCCATCGCCGAATCCGAACAACTGGAAGCCAAGCTGGTGGACCTCGAGTTCCGCCGCATGTTCTCCGGCCAGCACGACGGCTCCGACTGCTATATCGATATTCAATCCGGCTCCGGTGGTACCGAAGCGCAGGATTGGGCCAACATGGTGCTGCGCATGTACCTGCGCTGGGGCGATGCCCACGGCTACAAGCCCGAGCTGATTGAATGCTCCGAAGGCGACGTGGCTGGTATCAAATCCGCCACCATCAAGTTCACCGGCGAATATGCATTCGGCTGGCTGCGT
The DNA here is from genome assembly GCF_040908365.1 of Aeromonas sp. R2-4. Classification (NCBI taxonomy): domain Bacteria; kingdom Pseudomonadati; phylum Pseudomonadota; class Gammaproteobacteria; order Aeromonadales; family Aeromonadaceae; genus Aeromonas; species Aeromonas sp. R2-4. The sequence continues at coordinate 18,810 of NZ_JBFODO010000032.1, read as the reverse complement.
ACCGAAACCGGCGTACACCGTCTGGTTCGCAAGTCCCCGTTCGATTCCGGTGGCCGCCGTCACACCTCCTTCTGTTCTGTGTTCGTCTACCCCGAGATCGATGACGATATCGATATCGAGATCAACCCGGCGGATCTGCGGATCGACGTCTACCGTGCCTCCGGTGCCGGTGGTCAGCACGTTAACCGAACCGAATCCGCGGTGCGTATTACCCACGTTCCGACCGGTGTCGTGGTACAGTGCCAGAACGACCGTTCCCAGCACAAAAACAAAGACCAGTGTATGAAGCAGTTGAAAGCCAAGCTCTACGAGCTGGAAATTCAGAAGCAGAACGCTGAGAAACAAGCCCTGGAAGAGACCAAGTCTGATATCGGTTGGGGCAGCCAGATCCGTTCCTATGTGCTGGATGACTCCCGTATCAAGGATCTGCGCACCGGCGTCGAAACCCGTAATACCCAATCGGTGCTCGACGGTGACTTGGACAAGTTTATCGAAGCCAGCCTGAAATCAGGTCTGTAAACAAGCAGGAATCACCATGTCTGAACAAACCATCACTCCGGAAGTCGACCAAACTCTCGAACTCAACAACGAGATGACCGAGCGTCGTTCCAAGCTGGCCGCCCTGCGCGCCCAGGGTAATCCTTTCCCCAACGACTTCCGTCGCGACAGCCTCTCTGGCGATCTGCACGCAGAGTTCGACGACAAAAGCGCCGAGGAGCTGACGAGCCTGGGTAAACGGGTGAAGATTGCCGGTCGCATCATGACCCGCCGGATCATGGGCAAGGCTTCTTTCGCCACCCTGCAGGACATGGCCGGCAAGATCCAGGTCTACGTCACCCGTGACGACCTGCCGGAAGGTTTCTACAACGAGCAGTTCAAGAAGTGGGATCTGGGCGACATCGTGGGTGTCGAAGGTACCCTGTTCAAGACCCAGACCGGTGAGCTCTCCGTTCACGTTTCCGATATCCGCCTGCTGACCAAGGCGCTGCGTCCGCTGCCCGAGAAGCACAAAGGCCTGACCGACCAGGAAGCTCGCTGCCGCCAGCGCTACCTGGATCTGATCGCCAACGAAGAGTCCCGCAAGACCTTCATGATCCGCACCCAGGTGGTTGCCGGTATCCGCAAGTTCTTCAACGAAAAGCGCTTCATGGAAGTGGAAACCCCGATGATGCAAGTCATCCCGGGTGGTGCCTCCGCGCGTCCGTTCGTCACTCACCACAATGCGCTGGACATCGACATGTACCTGCGTATCGCTCCGGAGCTCTATCTGAAGCGTCTGGTGGTCGGTGGTTTCGAGCGTGTCTACGAGATCAACCGCAACTTCCGTAACGAAGGCATCTCGGTGCGTCACAACCCCGAGTTCACCATGATCGAGTTCTACATGGCCTACGCCGACTACATCGATCTGATGGACCTGACCGAAGAGCTGCTGCGCACCCTGGCGCAGGACATTCTGGGTGACACCAAGATCCGTTACGCCAAAGAGGGCGAAGAGGGCCTGACCATCGATTTCGGTCAGCCGTTCCAGCGCCTCACCATGGTCGAGTCCATCCTGAAGTTCAACCCGGATGTAACTCTGGACGATCTGGCTACCCTCGAGAGCGCCAAGGCCGTTGCCAAGCGTCTGCACATCGAGCTGATGAAGGGCTGGGAGCTGGGCCACGTGATCACCGCGATCTTCGAAGAGACCGTGGAGCACATGCTGCTGCAACCGACCTTCATCACCGAGTACCCGGCCGCCGTTTCTCCGCTGGCCCGCCGCAACGACGTGAACCCGGACGTAACCGACCGCTTCGAATTCTTCATCGGTGGCCGCGAGCTGGCCAACGGCTTCTCCGAGCTGAACGATGCAGAAGACCAGGCCAAGCGCTTCCAGGATCAGGTTGATCAGAAAGAAGCAGGCGACGACGAAGCCATGTTCTACGACGCCGACTTCGTCACCGCGCTGGAACACGGCCTGCCGCCGACTGCCGGTCAGGGTATCGGTATCGACCGTCTGGTAATGCTGTTCACCAACAGCCACACCATCCGTGACGTCATTCTGTTCCCGGCACTGCGTCCGCAGAAGTAAGGTTCATGCCCGCCGGGATCCATCCCGAGCGCGATAGCTTGAAAACGCCCCGCAACAGCGGGGCGTTTTTCTATCTTCTTTACCGCTAAATCACTTTATAAATTCAATAATGGAATAAAGAAGATATTTTTATTCTTTGTTGTTATCCAACACGCCCTTTAATCTGGCCAAAAATCAGACCATGGAAGACGCGTGTGATGCAATTGAAGGATTCCCCATTCAACCTCTCCCCCCTCTCTGACGAGCAGCAACGTCAGCTGGGTCAGGTAATCTCGACCCTCAATACCCAACAACTGGCCTGGGTGAGCGGTTATCTCTACGGCCTCTCCCAGAGCGGTCACCAGAACGTTGCTGCCAGCGCCGCCGTGGCTGCGCCCAGCGGCAGCCTGACCATTCTCTACGGCTCGCAGACCGGCAATGCCAAAGGTGTCGCCAGCACCATCAAGGCGCAGGCCGAGGCCCGTGGCCTACCCGTTACCCTCGCGTCGATGGCAGACTACAAACCCAAGCAGCTCAAGAAAGAGAGCCTCCTGCTGGTGGTAGTGAGCACTTACGGGGAGGGTGAACCGCCGGAGAGCGCCGTCGACCTCTACGACCAGCTGAAGAAAGGCAAAGTCGGCAAACTCGAGGGCCTCAAGTTCGCCGTGCTGGGGCTGGGTGACAGCTCCTACGAATTTTTCTGCCAGACCGGCAAAGATTTTGACGACTTCCTCACCAAAGCGGGGGCCGAGCGCATTCACGAACTCGCCAGCCTCGATGTGGATTATCAGGATGCCGCCAGGAGCTGGGGCGAGCAGGCCATCAATGCCATTGCCGCGACGCTCTCCACCGGAGCGACCAGCAGCAGCGTGGCCAGCGCGGTGCAGCAGGCAGTTGGTCACAGCCAGTACAGCAAGGAGAACCCCTTCCCTGCCCGCCTGTCGGTCAATCAGAAGATCACTGGCCGGGATTCCACCAAGGATATCCGCCATATCGAGATCAATCTGGCCGACTCCGGCCTCACCTATCAACCGGGTGATGCCCTCGGAGTCTGGTTCGACAACGATGCAGAACTGGTTAATGAAGTGCTGGCCCTGACCGGCCTCTCCGGCGATGCAGCCACGGCTCACGGCACCTTGCGCACCGCCCTGTCCAGTCACTTCGAACTGACCCGGCTGCACGGCGGCTTTATCATAGGGCTCGCTGACATATCGAATAATGCGGCGCTGAAAGATCTGGCTGGCGACAAGGCCCAGGTCAATGCACTGGTGGCCTCCGCTCAGGTGGTGGATGTGCTGAAACGCTTCCCGACCGCCCTCACGGCCGAGCAGCTGATCGGGTTGCTACGTCCCCTCACCCCGCGCCTCTACTCCATCGCCTCCGCCCAGAGCGAAGTGGAAGAGGAGGTACACCTGACCGTCGGCGTGGTGCGCTATCCACAGGCAGACGGCACAGTGCGCTTTGGCGCCGCCTCCTCCTATCTGGCGGATCGGCTGATTGAGGATGGCGAGGTGCGGGTATTCGTCGAGCACAACGACAACTTCCGCCTGCCTGCCAACCCAGATACCCCCGTCATCATGGTGGGTCCGGGCACCGGCATCGCCCCGTTTCGTGCCTTTATGCAGGAGCGGGAAGCTCAGGGCGCAGAAGGCAAGAACTGGCTCTTCTTCGGCAACCCCCACTTTACCCAGGATTTCCTCTATCAGGTGGAGTGGCAGCGTTATGTGAAATCGGGGCTGCTGTCGAAGATCTCCTTGGCCTTCAGCCGGGATCAGGCCAACAAGATTTATGTGCAGGACCGCCTGCGCGAGGCAGGGCTTGAGCTCTACCAGTGGCTGGAAGCAGGCGCTCACTTCTATGTGTGTGGCGACGCCAACAAGATGGCCAAGGATGTGCAGGAGGCCCTGCTGGATGTGATTGCCGAACATGGCCACAAGAGCCGTGAGGAAGCAGAAGAGTATTTGAGCGAATTGCGTCGTGCCAAACGTTATCAAAGGGATGTCTATTGATGAGCAAACAACCTGTCTTGCAACAAAAAGCCGGTCCAGTCGAAGGGCCGCTGGCCGACAACGAGCGCCTCAAGCGCGAAAGCAACTTCCTGCGCGGCACCATTGAGCAGGATCTGCAGGACCCGCTCACCGGCGGCTTTAACGGCGACAACTTCCAGCTGATCCGCTTTCACGGCATGTACCAGCAGGATGACCGCGACATCCGCCCGGAGCGCGCTGCCCAGAAGCTGGAGCCGCTGCACAACGTCATGCTGCGTGCCCGCCTGCCGGGTGGGATCATCACCCCGGCCCAGTGGCAGATCATCGACAAGTTCGCCGAAGAGCACAGCCTCTACGGCAGCATCCGCCTGACCACCCGTCAGACCTTCCAGTTCCACGGGGTATTGAAGCGCGACATCAAGCTGATGCACCAGACCCTCAACAGCACCGGCATCGATTCCATCGCCACCGCTGGCGATGTAAACCGCAACGTGCTCTGCACCAGCAACCCGGTGGAGTCCGAGCTGCATCAAGAGGCCTACGAGTGGGCCAAGAAGATCTCCGAACACCTGCTGCCCAAGACCCGCGCCTACGTGGAGATCTGGCTGGACGGTGAAAAACTGGGGCAGGACGAGGAGCCGATCCTGGGCTCCAACTACCTACCGCGCAAATTCAAGACCACTGTGGTGATCCCGCCTCACAACGACGTGGACATCCACGCCAACGATCTCAACTTCGTGGCCATTGCCGAAGGTGGCAAACTGGTTGGCTTCAACGTGCTGGTGGGCGGGGGCCTCGCCATGACCCACGGCGATACCAGCACCTATCCGCGCAAGGCGAGCGATTTTGGCTTTATTCCGCTCTCTCACGTGCTGGAGGTGGCGGCCGCCGTGGTCAGCACCCAGCGCGACTGGGGTAACCGGGTAAACCGCAAGAACGCCAAGACCAAGTACACCCTCGAGCGCGTCGGCGTCGAAGCCTTCAAGGCCGAGGTGGAGAGCCGCGCCGGCATCCAGTTCGGGCCGGTTCGTCCCTATGAGTTCACCAGCCGTGGCGATCGCTTCGGTTGGGTCGAGGGGATCGACGGCAAGCACCACCTCACCCTGTTTATCGAGAATGGCCGCCTGCTTGACTTCCCGGGCAAGCCGCTCAAAACCGGCATGCTGGAGATCGCCAAGGTGCATCAGGGGGATTTTCGCCTGACCGCCAACCAGAACCTGATCATCGCAGGGGTGCCTGCCAGCGAGAAAGCCCGAATCGAAGGGCTGGCGCGCCAATACGGCTTGCTGGATGATGGCGTGAGCGAGCAGCGCAAGCAGTCCATGGCTTGTGTGGCCCTGCCCACCTGCCCGCTGGCGATGGCCGAGGCCGAGCGCATGCTGCCAGCGTTTGTCACCGACATCGAGGGCTTGCTCACCAAACATGGGCTGGCGGATGACGCCATCATCTTCCGGGTCACCGGTTGCCCCAACGGCTGCGGCCGCGCCATGCTGGCGGAAGTAGGTCTGGTGGGCAAGGCGCCCGGCCGCTACAACCTCCATCTGGGGGGCAATCTGGAGGGGACCCGCATTCCGCGCCTCTATCAGGAGAACATCACCGAGCCGCAGATCCTGGCCGAACTGGACGCGCTGATCGGCCGCTGGGCCACCGAGCGCAATCAGGGTGAGTGCTTCGGCGACTTCGTGATCCGGGTTGGGGTAATTGCCCCCGTTATCGATTCTGCGAGGGACTTCTATGCCGCTTAATCTGCCGCTTAATGTCACTGAAGATGGCCGCCTTGACCTGCAGGTATTGCTGGCCCTCGGCCGTGAGGAGCAAGTCGAGGCACTGGTGCCCCTCAACCGGGAGCTGGATACCATGAGTGCCCCCGAGCGGGTGCGCTGGGCCCTGGCCAATCTGCCGGGGGAGCATGTGCTCTCATCCAGCTTCGGCATTCAGGCGGCACTGATGCTCCATCTGGTAAGCCGCGAGCGGGCCGACGTGCCGGTAGTGCTGACCGATACCGGTTATCTCTTCCCCGAGACCTACCGTTTCATCGACGAGCTGACCGAGCACCTCGCGCTCAACTTGAAGATCTACCGGGCCGAGCTCAGCCCTGCCTGGCAGGAGGCTCGCTTCGGTCTCCTGTGGGAGCAGGGGGTGGAGGGGATCACCCGCTACAACCAGCTCAACAAGGTGGAGCCGATGGACCGCGCCCTGCGTGAGCTGGGGGCCCAGACCTGGTTCTCCGGCCTGCGCCGGGAGCAGTCCGGCAGCCGTGGCAAGCTGCCGGTGTTGGGCATCCAGCGCGGCCGCTTCAAGTTCCTGCCGGTGATCGACTGGAGCAACAAGGATGTCTTCTACTACTTCAAGGAGTTCGACCTCCCCTACCACCCGCTGTGGGAGCAGGGTTATCTCTCGGTGGGCGATATCCACACCACCGCCAAGTGGGAGCCGGGCATGAGCGAGGAGCAGACCCGCTTCTTCGGCCTCAAGCGCGAGTGCGGTTTGCACGAGGAAAATGGCGAGAACGACGGCTCAGGCATCTAATCCCGTCTTGAAAACCCAACAGAACAACAAGGGCATCCGAAGATGCCCTTGTTGTTATTTGCCCATTAGCATTTGTCCGTCAGCGGCGCTGCCAGGTCTCGAAGCTATAGGGGTGCGGGTTCTTCTCATCGGCAGGGTGGCTCTCGCACTCAATCCGTTGCCACTGGCCATCATCAAAAGCAGGGAAACGGGTATCTCCCTCCGCCGCCAGATCGATTTGCGTCAGATAGAGGCAATCCGCACTCGGCAACATCTCGGCATAGAGATGACCACCACCGATCACCATCAACTCCTCCACCAAGCTGCCTGCCAACAGAGCCAGCGCCGCCTCGACGGAGCCCACCACCTCAATGCCCTCGGCCTGATAACCGGGATTGCGGCTGATCACCAGATTGCGCCGTCCGGGCAGCGGTCGACCGATGGATTCGAAGGTCTTGCGCCCCATCAATACCGGTTTACCGAGGGTGACACGCTTGAAGTGAGCCAGATCGGCAGGCAGATGCCAGGGCATCTGGTTGTCCTTGCCGATCACCCTGTCGTGGGCCATGGCGGCAATCATGGAAATCTTCATGGGGCCTCTCACCGTCTGTCAGATTATGGGGCGGTTACGGTACACGACCAGAGAGGGGATCGCCAAACCGAAACTGAGGGCACCGACGATAAAGAGCGCCTTGAGGCCGTTCTCCACCGCACTCTGGATCAACTCCATGGTCACGCCGTTGATGTTGAGCTCCACCACCGCAATCATGGTCTTGAAGGCATAACTGCCCGGGATCATCGGAATGATGGAAGCAACGCTGAACACCGGACGCGGCGCCAGCAGACGGCGAGACCAGTAGACGCAGACAAAGCCGACCGTGGTCGCCGCCGCCAGCGTCGCCCACTCGATGGGCATACCATAGTGGATCAGCAAGGTACGCAGGCTGTGGGCCAGCGCGCCGCCCATGGCGCAATACTTCAGCATCCGTGGTGGCACGTTGAACAGCATGGCAAACCCCACCGCCGGAATGGAGGACCAGAAGGCATCCTTGGCCAGTAGCCAGAGTAAGTCCATCATACTTTCCACCCCCAGATACCGGTGACCGACATGGCCAAAATGATACCTATGGCGGCGCTGATGGTCAGCAGGGTCGCGGTCCCCCAGCGGGCCAGCCCCATGTTGAAGTAGCCCTTCACCATGTCGGAGACCGCATTGATCAGCGGAAAGCCCGGCACCAGCAGCAGCACGCTAGCCGCCATGGCGAGATAGGGCTGGTCACCCCAGTTAAAAAAGGTGGCGCTGGAGGAGAGCAAGGTGGCAATAAAGCCGGTGGCGGCAAAGTTGATGAGCGGGCTATGGTGATGGCGGGCCATCAGCTGGCGCCCCCGCATCGCCACGGCAGACGAGAAACAGGTCACCAGGAAGATGGGCCAGTCACCGCCGAACAGCAGGCTAAAGGCACCACAGGAGAGCCCCACCATGGGGACCACCAGCCAGGGGTGATAGTGAAAGGGGACGATGGCCTCGAGCCGCTGGCGCACTTCACGGGCACCGATCAGCTCTTTTTCCGCCATGATGCAGATCCGCTGGATCTCGCACACCACCTGCATATTGATGCCATGTTCGCGCACCCGCCGGGTAGTAGTGACGCAACCCCCCTGATAGAGGCTGGTGAGCACGATGGCACTGGAAGAGATGGCCATCTCGACACTCTCCAGCCCCAGCGCCATCCCCAACCGCACCGTGGTCTGCTCGATGATCCGGCTCTCCGCCCCGAACTGGGCCAACATCTGACCCACCTTGACGATAATGCGGGTGATCTCTGTCTGTTGCTCCCGCGACAACACCCGTCTTGGTGTGATACTTCTCATAATCCCTTCGAGTCGTAGCAATAAAAATTTCGGCCATATTAGCCTAACTTTTACTGTTATTCATCCACCCCTATCACAACCTGACTAATTAGTTATTACAAGAAAGAGAAAAGAGGTTACATCACAAATACATTACGACTAACATTAAAAACCATAACAATCAGGTCGCCAGGAATCCCCTTTATTATGGCCTCACCGATTTGGCTGAAATATCAACCAAGGGGGTTATTGCAGATTATTTACGACGTCGATAGTCCGCCAGATGGATTATTTTACCACTGCCATCGCTTTCAGGCGGAGGGTCCCCCTCTTCCCTGAACTGGCTCATTTCGCTGCGCATCAAATAAAAAGATTCCCGCATCATGTTGGTAATCCGGATACAGCTATCAAGATTGTTTTTCGCCAGACGGCGCTGACCATCAATCTTGAACTGCAACCCGCGCAGACGGCGCCGCTGATCGGGGCTCGCTCGGGCCATCAACTGGTCGATCTGCTGCTCCAGAATCGCATCCAGCCGGGAGGGCTCACTCGCGGCCAACTCCTTCAGGGTGTCAAAATCAGGCAACTCCATATGCCCTCCTTGGCGACTATTGCTGGCAACACACTGCGGTACCACACCATCACGTCCCAGCCATATAAATCTGTATATACGACGCGGCTAAAAAGGGTTCAATCCATCCACTGGCGACTAAACCGGACAATGGTCACTACGAGGGTGTCTATCTATTTTAATTGTGTTTGGAAACAAGCGATTGTTTTTAAGTCAGGCGAGATAAAACACTTATACATTTTAGGTTGTGATTTTCTGTTTTTTATTGCAAATAAAAATCCGGGGGGCCTTATTTTGCTTCATTCGACACTTTGTTCTTCCCTCACCGACCCGCGTCATCTCCTGACGGTTTAACATATCTCACTGATTATGTTATTTTAATTGCCACTTTTATCGGACATTCAAGAGCAGACCATGAGCAAGGCAAAAATCGGTATCGTCACCGTCAGCGATCGCGCCAGCGCGGGTATCTATGAAGACCTCTCCGGCAAGGCCATCATCGACACCCTGAACGCCTATCTGACCTCGGAGTGGGAACCTGTCTATCAGGTGATCCCCGATGAACAGGATCAGATTGAAGCGACCCTGATCCGGCTGGCGGATGAAGAGCAGTGTTGTCTCATCGTCACCACAGGCGGCACCGGCCCGGCCAAGCGGGATGTCACGCCGGAAGCGACCGAGGCGGTATGTGATCGCATGATGCCGGGCTTTGGCGAGCTGATGCGGGCCGAATCCCTCAAGTTTGTGCCGACCGCCATTCTGTCGCGCCAGACAGCCGGACTGCGCGACGACACCCTGATCGTCAATCTGCCGGGCAAGCCCAAATCGATCCGCGAGTGTCTGGATGCAGTCTTCCCCGCCATCCCCTACTGTATCGATTTGATGGAAGGGCCGTATCTTGAGTGCGATGAAACTGTCATCAAGCCATTTCGGCCGAAAAAATAGCAAAGCCGACCATAAAAAATAATGGCGAGCCACGGCTCGCCATTATTTTTAGCTCATCTGTTCGTGCAGACAAAATGCATCGATTATTTGCGGCCGAATACTTTTACGCCCGCTTTGCTGCGCTCTGAATTACCGTACACTTCGATTTTTTTCACACAACGGCGCGAGCCCAGTGATTTCCACTCGGTCTCTTTATCACTGCTCATTTCCCGATCGAAACGAATGGTCTTGGTACGATCACCACCATAGGTCACCACCACCCGATCCAGGGTCAAATCACGCTCCGCCTTCACCTTGATATATTTGGTCTGACGGCAAATCACCAAAGGAATTGTCGCACCATGATCACCGGCTCCCAGTAAAATAGTCCGCCCCAGCGTGAACTGATCGTCACCGGCATGGCTGGCTGACGCCACCACCAGCAAGACTCCACCCAGCAAGCTGCGTGCAGAAAAACGGGAATTCCAGATAGACATCAAGGACATAACACCTCCAATAAAAAATGGAGTGTGATGATAAGGGTTAAACCATAACGGAAGCTGTATCACGGCTGAATTTGCTGCAAATGTGCTTGGAAAATCCGAGAAAAAAGCGCGAATTTTCGGTAAAAATGAGAAGAGCCGCAGATAGCGGCCCTTGCGGCAAGAGAGCGCTTAGCGCTCCATGATTTGGGTCACGTCATCTTTCTTGATCATCACCTCGCGCCCTTCATGATCGTAATAGCGATACATGCCGGTACTCTCGTCCAGCTTGGGCTTGCTCTCTGTGGTGATCATCTTGCCATCCTTGGTGCTCATGATGTATTGGGAGCTGCATGCCACCAGCCCCAGGGCGCACACCAGGATCATCATCAGTTTTTTCATTGCGGCCTCTTCTGCGATCATCCTCACCACGAGGATGTTTCTTGAAGCCTAGTTCAATCGCACGGCACGGGATGACGCGATGAGCAAAGCGGGATCGCCGTCAATAATCAGCGACTTAGCCTCGCTATCTGGCCGGGTGGCGAGCGCAATGAAAAAGGCCGGACATCTCTGTCCGGCCTCTTCTTTTCAGCGCCAGCGCGCAATCATGACTTGGCTGGCTGACGCTCACCGGTCACGGTCGGGTTCTTGGGATCCATGCTCCACTCGTACCAACCGCCGTCGTAGACGCTGATCTGTTTCCAGTCCATCAGCCAGGCGTAGAAAAAGGCCTCGGAGGCGCGCCAGCCGGTACCGCAGTAGAACGCAGCCTGCTGGGTTGGCTCGATGTTCCACTGGTCCCACATGGCGAGGATCTCTCGGGCCGGCTTCATGGTGCCGTCCGGGTTGTGGAAGTCGCTCATGCTGTTGGCATCGACGCCACCATGACCCCATTTGGCCCCCGGGATATCGCCCTTCGGCTTGATGTAGCTGTAACCTGAGGTGTTGCCGACAAACTCGTCCCAGGTACGCACACTGACCAGCGCGCTATCGGGCTGCTTGAGCAGCTCTTTCGCCTGACTTAGCGTGGTGTAGTACTCGGGGTGAGCGGGAATGGCCACGCCAAACTCCTTCACCGGCTCATATTTGTTGGGCAGACCGGTTTCGGTGCGCAGGTGCTGGATAAACCAGGCATCCAGACCACCGTCCAGCAGGCGCACATCTTCCACCCCCGCATACATCATCAGGTGCGCGGCACGGGCAGCCGCCATGGTGTTGCGACCATAGAGGATAACGGTGGTGTCGTGACGGATGCCATTATCCAGCAACAGCTTCTTGAGCGCTTCGTCAGAGACCTTGTTCCACAGCGGCTCCTCTTCGAGGCTGTTGGTATCGATATAACCGGCCCCCGGGATGTGGCTGATGAGGTAGGCCTTGGGTGAACCCCAATCCACTTCAAACAGCTTCCAGTCACCCTTGGGCGCCGCGGCAACCGACTTGCCCTCTTGCAGATCCGCCAACCAGCGCGGATAGACCAGCTGCTGCCAGCGTGCCAGCGACTCGCGCGGTGCGGCTTGCCACCCTTGCAGCTCGAACAGCTGCTTGATCCCCTGCTTGCGCAGCAGACGTGCCACCTCGGCCACTTCGCGGGACGCGCCGTAGAGGGCAACCGGACGATCGGCCTTCAGCCCCTTGATCTCGAGCGCCTTTGGCCACTCTTCATCGCTGTATTTCCACTCGGCAGAGAGGTTCTCGGCGCCCGCCACATGGCCGCCCTGCTTCTCCCCTTCCATCGGCCACCCCTGATAGAAGTAGCTGGCGCGGGTATCCAGGATGACAGCCTGTTTGGCCTTGGCATCGGCCAGCGAGAGCGGTGGCAACTCCCCTGCCACGGCGGGCAGGGCACACCAGAGCAGTAAGGTCGCCAGCACGGCCTGCAGGAAGCGAAGATGTCGTTTCATGGTGATTTCTCGATTCATAGTGAACAAGGTTAAAAAATGGAGCGACCCAGCCGCTCGGCCAGCAGCTCCAGCGCCGCCGTGCCCGCCAGCGAGTTGCCAGCTTTGTTGAGCTCGGGCGACCAGACACAGACGCAGAGCTCGCCCGGGATCAGGGCAATGATACCGCCGCCGACACCCGATTTGCCCGGCATGCCGACCCGATAGGCAAAATCGCCCGCCTCGTCATAGAGGCCGCAGGTGGCGAGCAGGGCGTTGACCTGTTTGGTAGTGCGAGCAGGCAGCAGCGGCACGCTCTCGCCCAGTGGCACACCACGGTTGGCCAGATAGATGAATGCCCGCGCCAGATCGACGCAGCTCATGCGGATGGCACAGGCATTGAAGTAGCTTTGCAGCACCTTGTCCACTTCGTTTTCGAAGTTGCCATAGGCCTTCATCAGATAGGCGATGGCGGCGTTGCGGGCAGAGTGCTGATATTCGGAGCGGGCGACCACCTGATCCGCCATGATGGCCGGATTGCCGGAAAGGCGGCGCACAAGCTCAAGGGTACGTTGACGCGGCGCAGTGAGGCGGGTCTCCAGCAGATCGCTCACCACCAGCGCCCCGGCATTGATAAAGGGGTTGCGGGGGATCCCCTGCTCGAACTCGAGCTGAACCAGCGAGTTGAAGGGCTGGCCGGAGGGCTCCTTGCCAACCCGGGCCCAGATCTCCTCCTCCTGATAGAGAGTGAGTGCCAGGGTCAGGCTCAGGGCCTTGGAGATACTCTGGATGGAGAAGGGTTCAAAAGCGTCACCGGCGGTGAACAGCTCCCCCTCGACGGTACAGACTGCGATACCAAGCCGGTCGGCCGGCACCTGCGCCAGCGCAGGAATATAGTCGGCCACCTTGCCGTGCCCCAGCAGCGGGCGCACCTCTTCCAGAATGCTGGCCAGTAATTCGGATGACAACACCATAAGCAATAAGCGATTCCATGACTAAAACAGCGGTGGAGATCCCATCCCCACTGACAAAAATCCCGCCAGTGGCGGGATTTGTCTATCTGACTGCGGCAGGCAGTCGACACCGGCTCGCCTGCCACAGCGAGTCTGGTATCAGGCGGGTTCGCCGTACCAGAGGTCGAACAGTTCGGTGACCACGACAGCTTCCATCCCCTTGCCTTCCAGCCAGGATTTGACGGCGGCACGGTCTTCTTCGCTGCACTTGCCCAGCTGCTGGGTGCAGATCATCCCTTCCCAGGCCAGGTGGCCGGAACCGGCGAAAGCCAGTTTGCGGGGCTCGATCACTTCATCGATCATCGCATCGACTACGGCATCGATGGTCTCTTCGGCAGTGCCGACCGGGAAGTTGAAACTGATGTCGAAACCCATTTCCTGGAATTCATCGACGCGCAGTTTCTTGCGCAGGCGGCGGCTACGATTGGCCATGATAGCTCCTCAAGTTAGTTGATACGCTAGGTGTGTTGACGTGCCAGCTTAGCTGACACGCTTGAAAATCAGATCCCAAACCCCGTGCCCCAGACGATGGCCACGTTGTTCGAATTTGGTCAGCGGACGCCAGTCAGGGCGCGGCACCCAGTTGCCGGTGGCTGAGGTGTTCTCGTAACCCTCGGCGGCGCTCATCACTTCCAGCATGTGCTCGGCATAGTTTTCCCAGTCGGTGGCCATGTGGAACACGCCACCGATGGCCAGCTTCTGGCGAATGTCCTGAGCAAAGGCCGGCTGCACGATGCGGCGCTTGTGGTGACGGCTCTTGTGCCAGGGATCCGGGAAGAAAAGCTGCAGGCAGGAGAGTGAACCGTTCGGGATCATGTGCTCCAGCACCTCGACCGCATCGTGGCAAATCACCTTCAGATTGGTGACCCCCGCTTCCTGAGCGGTACCCAGACAGGCGCCCACGCCCGGGGAGTGTACTTCGATGCCGATGAAGTTCTTCTCGGGGGCATTCTTGGCCATCTCGACCAGAGAGGCGCCCATGCCAAAGCCGATCTCCAGCACCACAGGTGCTTCACGGCCAAACAGTGCGACCAGATCGAGTTGCTTTGGCTCGAAATCGATGCCCATGACCGGCCAGAGCTCTTCCAGGGCCTTCTCCTGCCCTTTGGTCAGGCGGCCTTCGCGACGGACAAAGCTGCGGATCTTGCGCATGAACTTGCCGTCTTCGTTAAATACATCTTGGGTCACAGGCATAATGGTCTCGTTATTTCATCAATCCGGGTAATACATCTGGTGTCCGATCCCGCCGGGGGATCGCTTGCGGCCCGCTATTTCATCGCACCGCAAAAACAGGGGAGCGAATTATCCCAAGATGGGCCCAAGGCGCAAGTGTTTCGAGCAACAAATATTCCAGCCAGCAGCTCCCCTGCCCCCTCACTGGCATCACTACTCCGACTAACCGCCCAATATAATCCGCAGTAGAGCCAATCCAGCCCTTTTTTAGCGATTTTTGTGACAATCATTGCCTCATTTCTGAAATCTGATACAAACGGATAACCTGGCGGTCGAATGGAGCGACCGCCCACATGCCGAGAGAATTGCCTATGCAGCCGTTTTTTGCCCAGCGCTTCGAGAAGGTCGAGCCTTCCTTTATCCGTGAAATCCTCAAAGTTGCCGCCAATCCGGAGATCATCTCCTTCGCCGGTGGCCTGCCCAATCCCCACCTGTTCCCGGTCAAGGCGATCGATCAGGCCTGTCAGGATGTACTGCGCGAGCAAGGGGCTGCCGCCCTGCAATATGCGGCGACCGAAGGGTATGCCCCGCTGCGCCAATATATTGCCGACCGCTATCTGGTCCGCCACGGCATGCAGGTCAATCCGGACAACATCCTGATCACCAGCGGCTCCCAGCAGGCGCTGGATCTGCTGGGCAAGGTGCTGATCGACGAGGGGCAGGATCTCATCATTGAAGAGCCGGGTTACCTTGGCGCCATTCAGGCTTTCTCTGTCTACCAGCCCACCTTCAAGCCAATTACTCTCGGCGAAGCCGGGCTGGATCTGGCGGCGCTGGATGCGCTGTTGGCAAGCGGATCCAATGCCAAGCTGCTCTACGGCGTGCCCAACTTCCAGAACCCGAGCGGCGTCTCCTACAACCGAGCCAACCGCGAGGCGCTGGCGGAGCGGCTGGTGCGCCACGAGCTCCTGATGGTGGAAGACGACCCCTACGGCGAGCTGCGTTTCGAAGGGGAGCATCTGCCCCCGATTGCCAAGCTGGCGCCAAACAATACCGTGCTGCTCGGCTCTTTCTCGAAAACCGTGGTGCCTGCCTTCCGTCTGGGCTGGATGGTGATGCCGGACTGGCTGCGCAAGAAGGTGACCATCGCCAAACAGGCGACCGACCTGCACAGCAACGCCTTCAGCCAGCAGGTGCTGCACCGCTTCCTGATGGATAACTCCCTCGATACCCATCTGGAGAAGATCAAGGAGGTCTATGGCCGTCAGCGCGCCGCCATGGAAGCCGCCCTGACTCGTCACTGCCCGCCCGGCGTCAGCTACACCCGACCGGAAGGGGGCATGTTCCTCTGGCTGACTCTGCCAGCCCACATCAGTGCCATGGCGCTGTTTGACGAGGCGATCAAGGAGAAGGTGGCCTTCGTGCCGGGCGCCCCCTTCTATGTGCGACCCGAAATTCAGAACACCCTGCGCCTGAGCTTCTCCTGCGTCGATGAAGCGACCATTGAGGAGGGGGTCAAGCGGCTGGCTCGCGCCCTCCAGCGCATGCTCTGATCGTCAGACAAACGGTACCAACAAAAAACCAGCGGCGATCGCTGGTTTTTTTATGCTCTCCATTCAACCGTTCAGCCAAACAGGGTCTTGCAAAACTGCTTCATCGGGATGGGGCGGCTGTAACGATAACCTTGCAGATAGTCAACGTGGCGAGCCCGCAGGTAGTCCGCCTGCGACTGCTTCTCGACCCCCTCCGCGATCAGGATCAATTCAAGTCGCTTCGCCAGATCAATCACGTTTTCAACGATATGGCTGGAGAGTGCATCCGTGCCGATCATCTCCACAAAGCTCCGGTCAATCTTGAGTGCATCGACCTGAAACTGTTGCAGATAGGTGAGACTGGAGTGACCGGTGCCAAAATCATCGATAGAGATCAACACGCCCAGTTTGCGCAATTCGGCAAACATCTGAGCGGTTGTCTCATCGGCCACCAGCAGCTCCCGCTCGGTCAGCTCCAGCCCCAAATCAACGGGATTGTCCTTAAACGCGTCGAGAAACGCCTTGCAGTCAGTCAACAGGTCGAGATCTTGAAAGTGTTTGGCGCTGATATTGAAGCAAAAATGGAACTTGGCCGGCAACTTGCGGGCATAAGGGGAGAAGTGGTCGCGCACCTGCGCCATCAACAGGCTGGTCATAGGCACGATCAGCCCGCTATCTTCCGCCAGCGGAATAAAGCGATCCGGCGAGATCATCCCCTGCTTGGGATGCTGCCAGCGCATCAGCACCTCACAGCCACGCCACTGCTCATCCTCACCGGAGACCACCGGCTGCAGGTAGGGGATAAACTCCTCTTCGATCAACGCCCGCTTGAGCTCCTCCGCTGGTGAGCTGCTACGCCCCATCAGCCTGAAGGTGCCGAATCCAATCAGCAGCGCCAGCAGCGGAGAGAGGAACAAGGTATATCTGGAGTAGCGCCATGCGTGACTCCAGTAGTCATGCACCGTGACCCGGGTGACGACCTGATAGGGGAAATCGGCCGAAGCGAGGGCAATATAACCCTCTTCTGTCGGAGAGGGCGCCGCCCCGACCTGACCTGCTCCAAACAGAGCCCTCTGCCCCACCACCAGAGCCATCGGGGAGTTCTTGCTGGAGATCTCCAGGGTATTGCGCAGGTAGTAGCCATCTACACCGATCAGCACACTCCCCTTGTCCGTTTCATGACGCAGCACGATCAAGGGGCGATCCGGTGTGACCTCATTGCCTGGCAACAGTTGCAGCCTGCCATCCACATAACTGTCAGGATTGAAGGGGCCATCGTAGTCACCATAGAGCGAGGTGCAGTAGATGTGGCTGCCGACAGCCAGATTGGCGGAACGGACATCGGGCACAGTGGCCACCTGTTCGCGCAGCAGTTGTGCCGCCTCCTTGCAGGAGTGACCAAGCATCCCCTCCACATTGATGGCCGCCTGCCGGGCATGGCCGATGGAGCGATCAAACATCATACGGGCATGCTGCAACCGTGAATCGGCATCACGCTCTATCTCCGTCACCGTCTGCCAGATAACGGCAACAACCCCCAGCAGCAGGATCCCGCCCCCCATCAGCAGCGCCAACAGAATCCTCGAGTAAAGCTGGCGAAGTTTCAAACGACGAAATGGCATGGCGGCCTCTTTGATGCTCGGATGATGGGTGACAGCCTCGGTGGACAGGCGAAAAGGGTCGCCATAATAGCGATTGATCAACAAATCTCCACCCAACAAAAATCAATCAATTCAAACTATTGTTCAACAATATGTCGTAAGAAGAGGATAGAGTTAAAACCAGTCGAGTGAATAAAACATGCCAAACTCGTCCACTTGTTGCAGGAGGACGACGCCATTAGAGTAGAGCAAACGGCAGCAGGAGCGTGCAGCGATGAAGATTCTTATTACCGGAGGGACCGGCTTTATCGGCCGCAAGCTGGTTGCCCATCTCAAGGTCAATCACGAGGTCGTGGTATTGAGCAGGCAGGGGAGCCGCGCTTACTCCCTGCTCGGCCACGATATCAAGGTATTGGATAACCTCGACCGGCTTGATGACCTCAATGACGTGGATGCGGTGATCAATCTGGCCGGTGAACCTATCGCCGCCGGACGCTGGAGCGAGTCGCGCAAACAGCTGCTCTGCGATAGCCGCTGGCTACTGACCGAGCAGCTGGTAGATCTCATCAAGCTATCCAGCACGCCGCCCAAGGTGCTGATCAACGCCTCCGCCATCGGCTGGTATGGCAGACAGGGCACCGAAACCCTCGACGAGCAGTGCCGCTCTCCCAACGACGAGTTTACCCACCAGCTCTGCCAGCAGTGGGAGACCCTGGCGCAGGAAGCCCAGAGCCGCCAAACCCGGGTCTGTATCGTGCGGATCGGGCTGGTGCTTGGCATGGATGGCGGCGCCCTGCCCAAAATGCTCCCTCCCTACCGACTCGGACTCGGCGGCCCCATGGGGTCAGGCAGCCAGATGATGAGCTGGATCCATGTGCAGGATCTGGTGCGCGCCATGCTGTTCTTGCTGGATCACGAAGAGTGCAGCGGCATCTTCAACGGCACTGCGCCCCATCCGGTCAGCAACCGGGAGTTCAGCCAGACCCTTGCCACCACGCTGCACCGCCCGCACCTCTTTTTCGTGCCAGCCCCCCTGCTGCAACTGGTGATGGGTGAAGCGGCCGATCTGCTGCTGACCGGACAAAAGGTGATACCAGCACGGCTGCAACAGGCCGGTTTTCACTTCAGCTATCCCGAGCTGTCGAGCGCCCTCACCAATCTGCTGCGCGAGCCCCGCTAACTCACACCCGCTCGCAGCCTCCGCTCGTCAGCACCTCACATAGCAAGCAGCCCGGCCAAT
>NZ_JBFODO010000031.1:0-96128 GCF_040908365.1 Aeromonas sp. R2-4 | reverse complement strand
GCTCCCAGGAGCGCCGCTTCTTTATGGGCTAGACTCAACCCCTGTTAGTGTCACTTGATCCTTATTTTTTGGGGTAAAATAACAAGTTCCGGAGTGAGAAAAAAAGCAGACATTCCGCTCTAAATCTCATATCCTGTGCGGCGTCACGCGGTGTTTGCTGGCTGGGTATCACAAAGTAACAAAGTGTTATTTTTCGTTATAAAATAATTTCAGGCCAGTCCTGATGCGGCTTGTAGCCCAATAACTGAAAATTGCCAACCAGCGCGCCGATTACTGCACAGAAACTTGACCTGGATTAAACCATTGCGGGTCTGCTTTCGTTACTTTACAACATATCCATACTGACACGGTGGGTCAGGTTGCTTCAAAAACGACCAATCCACCAAAAAATATCAATAATATGGGGTGAAACCATGTACGAGAAGTCTGTTGTTATTACTGCTGAAAACGGCCTGCACACCCGTCCGGCAGCTCAGTTCGTGAAAGAAGCCAAAGAATTCCAAAGCGAGATCACTGTGGTCTCCGGTGGCAAGTCCGCCAGCGCCAAGAGCCTGTTCAAGCTGCAGACCCTGGGCCTGACCAAGGGTACCAACGTAACTATCCAGGCTGATGGCCCGGATGCTCAGCAAGCTGTTGAGAAGCTGGTTGCCCTGATGGACGAGCTGGAGTAATCCAGCTTTAGATTCCTCCCCCACAGTCGTTTTAATAGGAAGGATTATGATATCTGGCATTCTTGCGTCCCCCGGTATCGCATTCGGTAAGGCGCTTCTTCTTAAAGAAGATGAAATCGTTATCAATCAGGGCAAAATCTCTGCTGACCAGATTGATGCCGAGATCAACCGTTTCCTCGAAGCTCGTACCAAGTCAGCTACCCAGCTGGAAGCCATCAAAGAGATGGCCGGTCGCACCTTCGGTGAGGAAAAAGAGGCCATCTTCGAAGGCCACATCATGCTGCTCGAAGATGAGGAGCTGGAAGGGGATATCAAATCCTTCATCAAAGACAACAAGGCTTCCGCTGACAAAGCCATCTATGAGGTGATCGAACAGTACGCCAAGATGATGGCCGAGCTGGATGATCCTTATCTGCGCGAACGCGCTACCGACTTCCGTGACATCGGTACCCGTCTGGTCAAGAACGTACTGGGCATCGCCGTTGTCAACCTGAGCACCATCGACGAAGAGGTGATCCTGGTCGCCAAAGACCTGACCCCGTCTGAAACCGCTCAAATCAACCTGAAATATGTGCTGGGTTTCGTCACCGACATCGGTGGCCGTACCTCTCACACCTCCATCATGGCCCGCTCCCTGGAGCTGCCGGCCGTGGTAGGCACCAACGACATCACCGAGCGCGTCAAGAACGGTGACATGCTGGTGCTGGATGCGATCAACAACCAGATCATCATCAATCCGACCGCTGAACAGCTGACCGAAGCCAAGAAGTTCCAGGCTCAGTTCCAGGCCGAGAAAGATGAGCTGGCCAAGCTGAAAGATCTGCCAGCCATCACGCTGGATGGTCACCAGGTCGAAGTGTGCGCCAACATCGGTACCGTCAAGGATACCGAAGGTGCCATCCGCAATGGCGCCGAAGGCGTGGGCCTGTACCGTACCGAGTTCCTGTTCATGGATCGTGACGCGCTGCCGACCGAAGAAGAGCAGTTCAAAGCCTACAAAGAAGTGGCCGAAGCGATGCCGGATCAGCCGATCATCGTGCGCACCATGGACATTGGCGGCGACAAAGAGCTGCCGTACATGAATTTCCCGAAAGAGATGAACCCCTTCCTGGGCTGGCGTGCCGTGCGTATTTTCTTCGACCGCGAAGACATCATGCACGCTCAGCTGCGGGCCATTCTGCGCGCCTCTGCCTTCGGCAAACTGCGCATCATGTTCCCGATGATCATCTCTGTCGAAGAGTTCCGTAGCCTGAAAGCCACCGTAGAGACGCTGAAAGCCGAACTGCGTGCCGAAGGCAAAGCCTTTGATGAATCCATCGAAGTGGGTATCATGATCGAGACCCCGGCCGCTGCCGTGATGGCTCATCATCTGGCCAAGGAAGTGGATTTCTTCAGTATCGGTACCAACGACCTGACCCAGTACACCCTGGCTGTCGATCGTGGTAACGAGATGATCTCCGCCATGTACAACCCGCTGTCACCCTCCGTCCTGACCCTGATCAAGATGGTTATCGATGCGTCCCACGCCGAAGGCAAGTGGACCGGTATGTGTGGTGAACTGGCTGGTGACGAGCGCGCTACCCTGCTGCTTCTGGGTATGGGTCTGGATGAGTTCTCCATGAGCGCCATCTCTGTACCGCGTATCAAGAAGCTTATCCGCAACACCAACTTCGAAGATGTGAAGGCAATGGCTGATCAAGCACTGAGCTTTGCCACCGCCGCTGAAATCGAAGCATGCGTAGATAACTTTATTAAGCAGAAGGCAGTCTGCTAAGATCGGCTGCAAACAGCGACAAATCATCTCTAGGAGCTTTATATGGGTCTGTTTGATAAACTGAAGAAACTGGTTTCCGACGATAGCTCTGACACCGGCGGCATCGAAATCTTTGCTCCGCTGTCTGGCGAAATCGTGCCGATCGAAGATGTGCCTGACGTTGTCTTCGCCGAGAAGATCGTTGGTGACGGTATCGCCATCAAACCGGCTGGCAACAAGATGGTTGCGCCGTGCGATGGTACCATCGGCAAGATTTTCGAGACCAACCATGCGTTCTCTCTGGAATCCGACTCCGGTATCGAGCTGTTCGTTCACTTCGGTATCGACACCGTTGAACTGAAAGGCGAAGGCTTCAAGCGTATCGCTCAGGAAGGTCAACAGGTCAAGCGCGGCGACACCATTATCGAGTTCGATCTGGCCGTTCTGGAAGCGAAAGCCAAGTCTACCCTGACTCCGGTTGTCATCTCCAACATGGACGAGATCAAAGAGCTGATCAAAATGACTGGTGCCGTGACTGTGGGCGAGACCCCGGTTATCCGTATCAAGAAGTAATGCCCGGCTGGCTCACGCCAGTTGCGCAGTAAAAAACCGAAGCCTTGTGCTTCGGTTTTTTTATGGCCGCGAGTCGGCTTTCCGTTCTGGTGATCACTCTATTCCGTCGAGATGACAACCTGGTTACGGCCCTGATCCTTTGCCTGATAAAGGGCCCGGTCTGCCATCATCAGCAGATAGTCGATGCTCTCCTGCCCCTTCATGCTGGCACACCCCAGACTGATGGTGAGGGAGAGCTGCTTCCCCTGCCATGGCAATCGGGTGGTACTGACATGCAGGCGCAGCTGTTCGGCGCGCCGTGCCGCCTGTTCAATATCGCAACCAGGCAGGATCAGCAGAAACTCCTCTCCGCCCCAACGGGCCAGACTCTCCCCCGGCAACAGCTGGCCAGCCATGGCGTGGGCGACGGTGCAGAGCGCGGCATCGCCCGCAGGATGGCCGTAGCGGTCATTGACCTGTTTGAAATGGTCGATATCTCCCAACACCACCGAGAGGGGCTCACCTTGCAACCAAAGGGCCTGCAACTGTTGCTGGGCGCCACGCCGGTTGGTCAGTTCGGTGAGCGGATCGGTGCAGGAGAGGCGGCTCACCTCTTCCACCATGCACTGCAGGTCGTGGATATCGCGAAAGGTAACGATATGGCCATCCGGGATGGCATCGGCTCCCAGCTGGGCAGTGACGATAAACCAGCGCGACTGACCGCTCTTGCAACGGATCAGCGCAGGCATCTCGGCAACCTCCAGCCCTTGCGACAAGCTCTGTTCCACCTGGGAGTGCCAGGAGTCGATGATGGTGCGGCGATACCCTTCATCCGGGTAGGCGACCTGAAACCAGGAGGCCATGTCCGGAAGCTCGTCAAGGTTGTAGCCCAGTTGCTCAATAAAGGCTTTATTCAGGAAGCGGTGGCGCCGCTGCGGGATCATGTCGGGTGAGCAGCCATCGTGACGGGCAATGGATTCGGACACCAGAATAGGCAGCGGGATCACATCGAAGGAGCGAAACAGGATCTGTTGC
This sequence comes from Aeromonas sp. R2-4, assembly GCF_040908365.1. Classification (NCBI taxonomy): domain Bacteria; kingdom Pseudomonadati; phylum Pseudomonadota; class Gammaproteobacteria; order Aeromonadales; family Aeromonadaceae; genus Aeromonas; species Aeromonas sp. R2-4. The sequence continues at coordinate 92,117 of NZ_JBFODO010000031.1, read as the reverse complement.
AGTTCTCGGTCATTCATAGGAAAAGCGGCTCCACGATGCATCTTTTACATGCTTTACCATAGGTCAGACCTGTTTGGTGGTAAACCGATTTATAGCGGTTAGGCCGCCGGTTTTTCAGCAAAAGGCAAAGGCGAGAAAATGGCGGAGTTGTGTGCCGTGGCCGTATCGGGTGAAAGCAGGGGGGGCCGGGGAGAAGGGGGGGCAGAAGGGTCAAAAAAACCCACATGGTCAGGCACATGTGGGTCGGGAAAAACCAGGCAGGGTAAAACAGACACTCCCTGTGTCGGTCATCTTCAGCTCAGGTGGAGGTGATCCATCTGCTGGAGCTTTTCGGGCCAGGGCCCCTGCTGGTGGTCACCAAATCTTCACGCGCTCGGAAGGTGGCAGATAGAGCTTGTCTCCCGGCTTGATGGCAAAGGCGCGATAGAAGGCCGGCATATTCGCGACGACGCCATTGACCCGGTACTCCAGCGGCGAGTGGGGATCTGTCTTGAGCAGGACGGCTGCAAGCTCGGGCCGGTACTTCCCTTTCCACACCTGTGCCCAGCCGATAAAGAATCGCTGCTCGGCGGTGAAGCCATCGAGCACAGCTGACTTGCGGTTGCCCAAGGCGAGCTGGTACGCCTTGTGGGCGATGGTCAGGCCGCCGAGATCGCCGATGTTCTCGCCAAGGGTCAGCTGGCCGTTGACATGCTCCCCCTTGATGGGCTCGAAACGGTCGTACTGTTTCGCCAGTTTTTGCGCTCTGGCGGTGAACTCCTTGAGATCGGCCGGAGCCCACCAGTTGTGCAAGGCACCGTTGCCATCGAATTTAGCCCCCTGATCATCGAAACCATGGCTCAACTCGTGACCGATGACCGCGCCGATGGCGCCATAGTTGACCGCATCATCCGCCTTCAGATCGAAGTAGGGCGGTTGCAGTATGGCTGCCGGGAAGACGATCTCGTTGTTGTTCGGGTTGTAGTAGGCGTTCACTGTCTGCGGATTGTCGAACCACTCCTCCCGATCCACCGGTTGATGGAGGCGGGCAAGGTGCTCGTTGTAACGCACCGTGGCCGCGCGCTGGGCATTGCCGACCAGATCATCGGGACGGATCTCGATTGCGCTGTAATCCTGCCACTGGTCGGGATAGCCGATCTTGACCCGTACCTTCTCCAGTTTCGCCAGCGCCTGCTGTTTGGTCGGGGCAGACATCCAGTCGAGCCCACCGATCTCCTGGCGATAGGCAGCGATCAGATTGCGTACCATAGTCGCCATCTGTGCCTTGGCTTCGGCCGGGAAGTAGCGCTCCACGTAGAGTTTGCCCACCGCCTGACCCAGATAGTCGTCCAGCACCTCCATGGCCTGCTTCCAGGGCTCCCGCTGCCGGGGGATGCCGCTCAGGGTCGTGCCGTAGAAAGCGAAGTGCAGGGCATTGCTCTGGCTGTCGAGATAGGGCGCATAAGTACGTAGCAGATGGAACAGGCAGTAGGATTGCCACTGCGCGATGCTGGTCTCCTGCATCACGGCGGTCAGCTTCTCCAGATAGTCCGGCTCACTGACGATGATCTCCGTTTCCCCGGCGATACCGGCCTCTGTCAGGTAGCGTTGCCAATCCAGGGGGGGGCAGCAACTGACTGAGGCGGGCGATGGGCAGTTTGTTGTAGGTGAGGTTGTCATCCCGCCGCTTGACTCTGTCCCACTGCAGGCTGGCGAGGCGGGTCTCCAGCGCCAGAATGCGATGGGCCTGCTCGCTCGCCCCCTCGACGCCGGCATGGTGTAGCAGGGCGCTAATGAATTGCTCGTAGCTGGCCCGCAGTGTCTTGCTGGCGGCATCTGCTTTCAGGTAGTAGTCCCGATCCGGCAGACCGAGACCGGATTGTTGCAGGTAGATCCCGTAGCTGTCAGGCTGCTTCTTGTCGGCCATGAACCCGATACCAAAGGGTGCGCCGCCGCCCAGCTTGTTAACACGGGCAAAGTAGGTGGCCAGCGAGGCGCCATCATGGATGGCCATGATCTCGTCGCGCAGCGGCTGAATGGGGGTCAGCCCTTTGGCATCCCGACCGGCCTGATCCAGATAGCTGGCGTAGAGGTCGGCTATCTGCTGGCTAGGAGTTCCGGCTTGTTGCGGGCGCTTGAGCAGCTCCTCCAGCAACACCTTGCGATCCTCCAGCGACTTGTCCGCCAGCAGATTGCCGATGGTCTGTCCCGGCAGGTCATCCGGTATTTGGGTCTGGGCCAGCCAGTTGCCGTTGACGTGGCGAAACAGATCGTCTGCCGCGCGCACGCTGTTATCCATGCTGGCCAGATCCACCCCGGAGTGGCCGCTGGTGGCACCGGCGCATGGCGCGAGGCCAAGCAGGGCCAGCACAATGAGGCTGGCGATCATGCTGCGTTGCTGTTTCATCTTGTGTGTCCTGTATGGGGTGCCAGTAGTGAATTGGCTGTAACCGCTGGCCAATCAGCTGCGAACGACAGAGAGGAAGCGGCCGTCGTGATTGAAGGTGCAGGTAAAATCGACTGCATCATCATCGGTCTCGTACTGGCCATAGACCTTGTATCTGTGGCCACTCTCTTCTGCCGACTCGGTGGTGATATCGCGCGGGGAGACATGGAATTTACTGGCTGCTTCCCCCGAGCAGTAGCGGGGCATCTTGCTGGTGGCCATATGCTGGTCATCGCTATCGTCATGCTGGCCATCATGCTCGTGTTTGTTATCGCTGTGCTTTTTCCCGGCGTAATAGCCAGCGGCACCGATGGCACCCAGCGCAGCTGCACCTATCAGGACTTTCTTGGTGTCCAGATTCTGGCAGCCGCTCAATGCCAGACAGGCGGCTATTCCCATTACCATCAAGGGGTGTTTCATCGGGTGTTTCATCTCTCGGATCCTTTCAATTATCAAATGAGCAAGTCGGTGTCAGCAGGGTGGTGGTCACAGTGCCCGGCGCTGGAATGGCGCCACTTTGCAATGGACAGGATGAAGAGGACACTCAAATAAAATTAAAAAAAGTTATAAAAGTCCGGGAGCCGGAGCGAGCGCAGTATGGGGTAAGCGGTGAGGGGATAAGGGCGCAGGTTTCATCCATGCGTTAAGTAGCAGTGTGGGTTAAGTGTTTGTTTTTTAAACTTTTATTTCTCTTTATATTTTATCAAGGGTGATGGCTTCCTGTTGTGCTGCGGCCAGCCATGCTGGCGGTGGATAGCCGTCTCTATCTTCCTAAACCGGGCATAAAAAAGCCGCTCACCTGGGTGAGCGGCTGTTGCTATCAGATTAATGCAGTTCGCTATCAGGCTGGCTGCTTGCCATCTTCCGCGGGCGGCGGCAGGGCGGCGGAGTTGGACTCCACCTTCTGCTCTTCGCCCTGCATGTTCTTGATGTAGACATCCATCTGGTTGAAGGCGATCTCGATGCCGTTCTCGCGGAACAGCTGGTCGATCTTGCGGTTCAACTCGTCCACCGCCGGGTTGCGGTCTCCCAGTTCGCTCACGAAGAAGCGCAGCTCGTGATCCAGCGTGCTGGCGCCAAAGGTGAGGAAGTAGACGATGGGGGCCGGATCTTTCAGCACGCGGCTATTTTCGTCGGCCGCCTGTTTGAGCAGGGTGCGGGTCAGCTCCAGATCCGAGCCATACGCCACGCCCACCCGTACGATCACCCGGGTGACGGTGTCACTCAGCGACCAGTTGATGAGCCGTTCTGTCATCAGCTGCTGGTTGGGGATGATCACCTCTTTGCGGTCGAAGTCGGTCAGGGTGGTGGCGCGAATGCGGATCCGTGAGACGGTACCGGAGAAGGAGCCGATGGTGACGGTGTCACCGATCCGCACCGGACGCTCGAACAGGATGATGATGCCGGAGACGAAGTTGGAGAGAATCTCCTTCATGCCGAAACCGATACCGACGGACAGACCACCCGCTACCCACTGCAGCTTGTCCCACTGCACGCCCATCATGGAGAGAGCAGTCAGGGAGCCAAAGCCGATCAGCACGTAGTTGAGCATGGTGGTGATGGCGTAGGCGGTACCCTGAGCCAGGTTGAGCTTGGAGAGCACCAGCACCTCCAGCAAGCCCGGCAGGTTGCGCGCCAGTGACCAGGCACCGCCGAGCAGCAGGAAGCCGATCAGCACGTCACTCAGGCTGATGGGGAACAGCACGGCGTTGGCGCCGGTGCCTTCGCTGCGGTGCCACAGCACCATACTGTCGAGGTAGGAGAAGACCGCGACCAGATCGGACCAGAGCCAGTAGAAGGCGACGCCGAAGATCAGCATCAGCACGGTACGGGTCAGACGCAGGGACTGCTGGCTGACATCCTCCAGATCCATGGGCTGCTCTTCGATGGACTCGCCACCTTCCGCATCTTCCGAAGATTTGTGCTCACGCTTGGCCACCGCACGGCGGTAGGCCAGACGACGGGCCGCCAGCTCCAGACCACGCAGGGCGGTGCGGTAGACCAGGCTCCAGATGATGATGAGGTAGAAGGATTCGATCAGGCGACCGGTCAGCTTCAGCGCGGTGTAGTAGTAACCGAGCACCGCCAGCACGATCAGCGCCACCGGTGCCAGCGCCAGAGCGATGGCGATCAGCGACTTCTGCATGCTCGCCTCGCCCTTGATGCGGGCGCGGGAGATGGGGAACACCAGATAGGCGGCCAGCCCCAGCAGGGTCAGGGTCATGGCCTGGCCGATCACGTCGTTGCCCAGGGTGGAGGGTTCAACCACCGCCTTGGTCGCGAGCATGATGAGCGGCAGCAGTGGCAACCAGATGTAGCGCATGCTGTTGCGCTTGGCCTGCAGCTCCGCTTTCGGGATCCGGAAGTGGGTCTCGGCGATACCGCCCGGGCGCATCACCGCCAGATAGACGCTGAACACCAGATAACCGAGGGCGAGGTTCAGGGTGATCTGGAACATCAGCTTGGGACTGAGCAGACCGCAGTAGGTGAGCAGCAGACCGCCAGCCAGAATGAACATGCTGCCCGGCAGGCGTTGCAGCACGGTATAGAGCAGGGCGCGCGGGGTGTGCCACTGGCTATCCTGACGGAAACGGCCAAGGTCCTTGGTGATCTTCTTCTCGCGCTCAACCAGCGCCGGACGTTTCCAGACCAGCAGGCCGCCGATCAGCAGCAGCGGGAAGGCGAGCAGGGAGATCCCCAGCAGCTCTTCGCGCCAGCGTTTCCAGTCCGGTTTCAATACCCAGTCGGAGGCCTGTTTGTAGGCCTGGGCGGGCCAGCTGATAAACCACTTGCTGTCGATGGGCTTGTTGCTGCTTACCCAGAAGATGTGTTGCTGCAGGGTAAATTCGATAGAGGCATAGACCCGCGCCAGCTGCTGCTGGGTCAGCTGCAGGCTGATGGCGTTGGTGAGCTGGCTGTCGAGTTGGCGGTTGAGCTGATCGAGCAGATTGATGCGGGTGTCGAGCAGCTTGGCAAGGCTCTCCTTGTCCTCCTCGCTCACCGGATCCTTGCTGCCGGCGATCAGATTGTCCAGATAGAGGTTCTTCTGGAACAGCTGGTCACGCTGCTGGCTCAGTTCAAACTGAGCCAGATGCAGATCGGCGATCTGCTCTTCCAGGTTTTTGACGGCGATGGTGGGTGCCGCTTCCAGCTGCTGGTAGAGCTGATAGAGGATGCGCGACAGCAGCAGATTGCCCTTGAGCATCTGCACCTGTTCATTGAGGTTGCGCTCGGTCTGGATGCCGCGCTCCAGCCAGCTCTTGGCTTGCAGGTTTTTCTGTACCAGCGAGTTGAGGCTGGTGGTGGCACCGATCAGCTGCTGGCTGAGCTGGTGGTTGAGCTCCTGCTCTTTTTGCACCAGCGGGCTGTCTTCGGTCGCCACCAGTTCACCGGTCTGCTCGGCGGTTTTTTCGGTGTCGCCGAGGCGCTTGGCGCTGCTCTGATCCTGCAACAGCTGCAGTTTTTGCTCTTCGCTGGCGAGACGGGCACTCTGGTAGTCGCGCTGCTTGATCGCCAGATCCTGCATGCTGGTACGGTTATCCAGCTCCTTTTGCAGGTGGGCCAGTTGCAGGTCGAGCAGGGCCAGCTCGGCACCGAGCTTCATCTTCTCGGCGCTGGAGACGCTTTCACCGGCGTTGAGGCGGGTACGGATCTCCTGACTGCGCTGGTAGGCGCGGCTCATGCTGGCCTGGGCGCGCTCCGGCAGGGTCTGCAAGCTGGTGAGCTGGCTGCCGATGGCGCCGAGGGCCTCCTGGGCCGCCTGCATGTTGGCCAGCACTTCTGGCTGACGGCTGTCGAGCTCTGCCAGACTCATGCTGGCGTATTCGCTCTTGATCTGCTCGGCACTCTTGCCCTTGGTCAGGGCATCGAGCTTGGCGCTGATCTCTCTGAGCTCGGTGGGCAGGTTGCGGATCCGCTGGGCCTGGGTCTTGGCCTTCGCCTCTTCCTTGTCGATGCTGTCGAGCAGTCCGAGGGTTTCGGTCAGCAACTTCTGATCCGCTTGCTGACTGACGGTCAGGGTCTCTGATTTACCCAGACCATCCAGCGCTCGCTGAACTGCGTTGCGAGAGGGGACATCTTGCGCCATGGCTTGCGGCATGCAGAGGCTGGCGAGGAGACAGAGCAGCGGCAACAGGGTGGCCGAGACTCTTTTAAAACGTATTGAGGGCATATAACTTCCGGGTTATTACGCGATATTCGGGAGATTTCCCGCATAGATTAAATTCGCGTGGATTCTAACACCGGGCTTGTCAGGTAAGCAGGGGGGAGGGACAAAAAAAACGGCGCCCGCAGGCGCCGTTTTCAACTCGTTCAGCTCTGATTAAAGAACGTGAACAGAAGCGGTGTTGGTGGTGCCGCTCGGTACCAGAGCACCGGAGACCATCACAACAACGTCACCTTTCAGACCCATGCCGATTTCCAGCGCGGCTTCTTTACCGATGCGATAGAAATCGTCGGTAGAGGCGATGCTGTCAACCACGTGAGCAACCACACCCTTGGTCAGAACCAGCTGGGCAGCAGTTTTCTTGTTGGTGGTGATAGCCAGGATCCAGGCTTTCGGGAAGTACTTGCGAATGGCCTTGGCAGACTTGCCGCCTTCGGTAGCGACCACGATCAGCGGGGCGTCCAGCTTCTCGGAGGTCTCTACGGCGCCTTTACATACGGCTTCGGTGATGCGCAGCTTGTTGCTGTCGTTGGCAGCAGACAGGTTGGACGGCATCACGGCATCGGTACGCTCGCAGATGGTGGCCATGATGGTCACTGCTTCCAGCGGGTACTTACCCTTGGCGGATTCACCGGACAGCATCACTGCGTCGGTACCGTCCAGGATGGCGTTGGCCACGTCACCAGCTTCGGCGCGGGTCGGACGCGGGTTCTTGATCATGGAGTCCAGCATCTGGGTGGCAGTGATAACCACTTTGCGGGCTTTGTTGCACTTGGCGATGATCATCTTCTGGGCGAAGATAACTTCTTCAACCGGGATCTCTACACCCATGTCGCCACGAGCAACCATGATGCCGTCGGAAACAGCCAGGATCTCGTCGAAGTTGTCCAGACCTTCCTGGTTTTCGATCTTGGAGATGATCTGGATGTTCTCGCCACCGTGGGCTTTCAGGTGCTCACGGATTTCCAGAACGTCTTCTTTCTTACGGATGAAAGAAGCAGCAACGAAATCAACGCCTTGCTCGCAACCGAAGATCAGGTCGCGCTTGTCTTTCTCGGCCAGGGCCGGCAGCTTGATGGAGACGCCCGGCAGGTTAACGCCTTTGTTCTCGCCCAGGTCACCGTTGTTCAGCACTTTACAGATAACTTCGCGCTCGGTGATTTCGATAACGTCCAGACCGATCAGGCCGTCATCAACCAGGATGCGGTTGCCGACGCGCAGATCGTTGGCGAAACCTGCATAGGTCACGGCCACTTTGTCTTTGTTGCCAACCACGGTCTGGTCGGTGGTGAAGGTGAAAGTCTGGCCAGCGACCAGCGCGACGTCGTTGCCGCCTTCCAGCTTCATGGTACGGATTTCCGGACCCTTGGTGTCCAGCAGGATAGCTGCGTGCTTGCCGGTCTCGGCCATTACAGCGCGCAGGTTGCTGATGCGGCTGCCGTGCTCGGCGTAGTCACCGTGGGAGAAGTTCAGGCGCATGACGTTCATGCCGGCGTCCAGCATTTTGGCCAGCATTTCTTTGGATTCGGTCTTCGGACCGATGGTGCAGACAATTTTGGTCTTTTTCATGTCAATCTTCATGGTTAAGGAATTTCCGCCGAGCAATATACACCAGTTTTTGGAATCTTTTTATGATCCAGAAACAACGTTTTGACCAGATAACGTTTTCTTTTCAGGGATAACGTTTTCCTGTGAGTCACATTTTAGAGCATACGGCCACAGGTTCGGGCTGAAGGGATACAAATGTTGCCATCTGTGGTTGTTTGGCCGGGTTGAGGTTCAGATGTTGTAAAATGACCACCCGTCCGCTGTCACCGTCTTGTCACCGGCTTGCGCAAAAATGTTAGTTCATTGGCGCACGGGTGAAGGAGGCCGGGATGAAAAACAGCCATGAAACCGGATGGACTCTGCTCTTGCTGGGCGCCGCCCTGCTGCTGGTTCAGACACTGCCAGCCCGCTACTGGCCTGACAATGCCGGTCTGCTGGCGATCTTCTCCCATCCAGTGAAAGGGGAGGCGGCCGCCGAGGGATTGGCGTGGCGAGAGTGGCAGGATCACAGTGCAGCGACCCGGATGGCGCTTCGTGCAGCCCGACCGCAGCCGGATGCGCCGCAGCCATGATATCTATTGCCGATTCCCTGTCGTGAAGGCGTGTAATTATCAACCATTGGTTGATAGTGCTTATCTATCCTGCTGGATTGTTCACCTTTAATGGCAGGGGGATAATCGATTCCAACAGCGATATCCCCTCCGGTATCGCCCCCTGATACTTTGTTGGAGTCTGCTTTATGTCCCTCGCCCCCGTCTGGTTTATCTCTCACGGCGCACCGGATCTGGTGCTGCGTGAGCAACCCGCCACCCGCTTTCTGCGAACCCTGCGTCTGGGTGAGCTCAAGGGGCTGGTGGTCATCTCCGCCCACTGGTTCAGCCGCGAGCTGCAGATCAACGTCGAGCCCAAACCGGAGCTGATGTACGACTTTTACGGCTTTCCCGAGCCCCTCTACCGGATGCGCTGGCCAGCCAGCAGCCCCGAGTGGCTGCAACAAGGGGTGAGCGACCAGCTGGCACTGGCCGGACTGACCGCCACCCCGGTGCGGCGCGAGCTGGATCACGGGGTCTGGTCGCCGCTCTCCCTGATCGACCCAAACAGCGAGATCCCGCTGGTGCAGATCTCCATTCCCGCGAGCTTCACCTCGGCCCAGTTGTGGCAACTGGGAGAGGTATTGGGGGCGCTGCGCAGTCAGGGGATTGGCATCCTCGCCTCCGGCGCCATCACCCACAACCTGCGGGCGCTGGCACCGGAAGGCTCGCCAGTGCCGGAGTGGGCCAGCCAGTTTGTCGACTGGCTGGAGCAGAAGATGGCCGACGAGGATCGGCTGGCGCTGCTCAACTATCGCCAGCAGGCTCCAGGCGCGGTGGAGTCCCATCCCCACGACGATCATCTGCGCCCACTCTTTGTGGCGTTGGGGGCCGCTGATGGTGTGGCGCCCACCCGGCTGCACGAGAGCTGGGATGGCGGCAGCCTCTATATGGGCGCCTACCGCTTCGGTTGATTGCCTCTCAACAAGACCCCGCCAATTGGCGGGGTCTTGTTATTTACGGCGTGGGGGTGCCGATGATACTGGTGATTGAGCCGAAGGCTCTCAGGGAACCACTACCCGGCTCTCGCCGCCGCCGAGGGCTTCGACTCTGATCTGCACGCCAATCCGCTCTACAAGCGTCTGAACGTGGGAGATGACCCCGATCTGGCGACCGGCGGCTTGGAGGGAGTCGAGGCTGGCGAGCGCCAGATCCAGACTGTCCGGATCCAGGGTGCCAAATCCCTCGTCGATAAAGAGCGACTCGACCTGGGTCTGCCGTGACGAGAGGCTGGAGAGGGCCAGCGCCAGCGCCAGCGACACCAGAAAACTCTCGCCACCGGAGAGGGAGTCCACCGAGCGCACCTCATCCCCCATGTCGAGATCCACCACTTGCAGCGCCAGATCGGTGCCGGGTACCCGCTCCAGCCGGTAGCGCGGTGATAGTTCGGCGAGCTGGGCGTTGGCCTCCAGCAACAGGCGCTCAAGGGTGAGGCTCTGGGCGAAGGTGCGGAACTTGGCGCCGTTGGCCTGCCCAATCAGATCGCACAGCTGCTGCCAGTGGTCGGCCACCGCCTGCTGGGCGGCCAGCTCCTGTTGCAGGCTGCCCGCCTTGAGGGCGGCGGCTTCGGCCTGTGCCAGTTTGCTCTTGCACTCGAACAGCTGCTCTTCAAGGGCGCGACAACGGGCATCGAGTGCCGCCAGTAGATCGCTCAGCTCTGCATCCGGCAGGGCGGCCAGCTCGGGGTGATGCTCACGATAGCGATCCCGCTTGCTCTCCTCCAGCGCCAGCGCCCGTTGCCGCTCGGCAAGACGAGTACGCGCCTCACCAAGGGCATCTTCCAGCCCCTGTAGGGCAGAGCGGCGAGCCTTGAGTTCATCGGGGCTGATGGCGAGCAGACGGCGCAGGTCGTATTCGGCGATGCCGAGGGTACTGGCGTGGGCAGCCCAGCGCCCCAGCACCTCCCGCTTGCGGCGGCTGCTGGTCTGCTTTTCCTGCTCCACATGGGTGAGGCGGGTCTTGAGTTCGGTCTGCCGCTCCCGCAGAGCACGGCCGCCGCTTTGCATCAGCTCCAGTTCGCTGGCGAGTTGTTGCAGACGCTGTTGCCAGCGGCTCTCGACCAGCGGGATCTCCTCGCCATTCAGACAACCGCTGCGGCTGGTGAGCAGCCCCTGCCGCTGCTGTTCGTGTTCCTTGTAGTCCCGCTCCAGCTTGTGCAGCAGTTCGCGCTGGGTCTGCAGGCGCGCCTCCTGCGCACTCAGTGCCGGGGTGAGACTGGCGATCTCGCTGGCCAGCCGCTCCCACTCGCTCTGGCCGTGCAGCCAGGCTTCGCAGGTCCGCTGCCACTCGTGCCACTGCTGGCTGCCGAGCCACTGGCGCCACGGTTGGCCGCCCATCTGCTCGTCGAGGCGGTGGGCGCCTTGCTCAAGGCGCTGGCGCAGGGTCGCTTCCTGCTCGCCCATCCCCTTCACTTCCCCTTCCAGCGCGATGCGCTGGCGATCGGCCTCCTGCCACTGCTGGTCAAACTGCTGGTGCTGGGCAGCCAGTTGGCTCAGTTGCTGACGCACCCCTTGCAGCTGTTGTTGACCAAGCTGGGCCTGACGCAGCTGCTGCTGGCTCTGGGCCAACCCCTGCTCCAGCGCCTGGCCATGGCCAAGCAGTGTGCTCATCAGCTCGTTCCACTCAATGGGGCTTTGGCGCAGCGGCAGCGGATGGCCGAGCAGGGTATCGCCCCCCAGCTGTTGCCAGCGCTGGGTCAGCTGCTCGGCGCGGGTTTCCAGCTCCGGCTGGTGCTGCTGGCGTACCGCCAGCTGGCGGGCCAGCTCCTGACGCTCGCTCTCGCACTGGATGTATTGATGATTGAGCCGATCCCATTCGAGTTCGAGGCTTCTGACCCGCTCCGCCAGCTGACCCAGGATCCCCGCCACTTGTGGTTGGCTCTGGCTGTAGGGGTGCTCCCCGGAACCGCACAGCGGGCAAGGTTCGCCATCGCTCAGGATATGGCGATACTGCTCGAAGCTGGCGATGGCACGGGACTGCTCCAGCGCATGGCGCGCCTCGTCCCGCTGCAGGGCGAGCCGCTCGCGGGCGGGGGCCAGCTCTTCGCCAAGGGTGGCGAGCTTGCCCAGCGCCTGCTCCAGCTGGGCAATCTCCTGCTGCAAGCGGCCATGTTGTTCGCCGTGGTTGCGGCCATAATCGGCCAGCTCCAGCAACTGGCGCAGCTGACCCAGTTGCTCGGTCTGCTGCTGCCACTGCTCCTGCGCCTTGGCGAGGCGGCTCTCCCACTGCTGCTCCTGCAGCTCGTTCTGTTGCTGTTGCAGCCGAGCTTGTTCATGTTGCCAGTAGTCGCGCTCCTGCTGACCTTGCTCCAGCTGGCGCTGCAACTGCTGCAGGGCGCGCAGCTTGTGATCCCGCAGGGTGAGCAGTTGCTGCAGCTTGTCGGCATCCTCTGCCCAATCCTGCATGGCGGTCAGCAGGGGCTGCCACTGGCGGGCAACCGGTGCCAGCTCCTTGTGCTCTTCGAGCCAAAGTCCCCACTGCTGGTGCTGCTGCTTGAGCAGCTCCACCTGTCGGCTCTGCTCGCGCCAGCCCTGCTCCAGCGTGAGTTGCACTTCTCGCTCCTGTGCCCCCTCCTGCTGGATCTTCTGCAACTGCTGCACCTTTTCCCGGATGCGGGTATCGAGCTCCTGCGCCCGCTTGAGTTCGGGTTGCAGGGCACCCCATTCCCGCTCGGCGGCGATCTTCTCCGCCAGCAGCTGCTGCTCGGTCAGCGCGCTCTGCTGGGTCTGCTCCTCGAGTTTGGCCAGCTCCGGGCCCAGCTCGGCGATCACCTTCTCCTGCTGCTGCACTTCCAGAGTGAGGCGGGCCAGCTCGTCGTGATCGGCGCGGGCTACCTGGGCCTGTTCGGCACGGGCAAACTCCTCGCGCTCGGGGGCCGCGGCGCCGTGGGCCTGCAGGGCGGCATCGAGCGCCGCCTGTCCCTCGGCGCAGCCCTGCAGCTGGGCGGCAATGCGGCTGTTGAGGTCGCGCAAGTCCTGCATCAGCAGCTGTTGCTGCTGCTCGTGCTTGAGGGTGGTCGAGAGGCTTACCTGCTGGCTTACCCACTGTTCGCGGGTCGCTTCATCCATCAGCGCCACGTCGCCGAGGCGCTGGGCGATGGTGGCCAGCTTCTGCTGCTCTTCCCGCGCCCGTTCATAGGTCTGGATGGAGATGGCGGAGTAGAGCTCGGTGCCGGTCATCCGTTCGAGCAGAGCGGAGCGCTCGTTGGCATCCGATTTGAGGAAGGCGGCAAACTCCCCTTGCGGCAGGATCACCGCGCGGCGGAACTGCTCCCAGGAGAGACCCACCAGCTCGTCGATGCGATCCTGCAGCTCCCGCTTGCTGCCGGAGAAGACCTGCCCGGACTCCACATCGGTCAGGGTGCGCTCTTGCGCCTGAAAACGCCCCTCCGAGCGGTTTCGCGCCCGGCGTACCGCCCAGCGGGCCAGCCAGATGCGACCATCGCAGCCACGAAACTGCACCTCGGCAAAACCGCTGGCGTGACCGCGACTGAGAATGCCGCGCACGTCGTTGGCCTTGAGCTTCTCTTCATCATCCATGCGACCCACTTCGGCCACGTTCTTGCGATTGGCGATAAAGCGCGGCATCTCGTCGTATAAGGCCAGACAAATGGCGTCGAGCAGGGTGCTCTTGCCGGCGCCGGTATTGCCAGTGATGGCAAACAGACCCGCGGCGCCGAGCGCCCCCTTGGTAAAGTCGATGGTGAAGGGGCCGGTCAGACTGGCCAGATTCTCACCTGACAGAGACAAGATTTTCATTGGTTTGGCTCCTTCACCTGCTCCAGGATCTCTTCAAACGAGGCAACCAACCCAGCCTCGGGCTCCCCTTCGAACTGGCGCTGATAGCAGAGGCGAAACACCTCGGTGGGGGAGAGCTCATCGAGCCTGCGCCGCTCGCGACCATCGGCCAGCCCTTCCCCCGAGCCCTGATACTGGGTGCTGATGCGGGCCAGACGCACCGGTTTGTCTGCGATGGCGGCGAGAATCCGCTCGCGGATGCGGGCCTCGGGCTTGGGCAGCAGCAGCCGCACTTCGAGGAAGGGTTGTGCCTCTTGTGGACAATCAGGCAGCTCGAGCGATGCGATGGCGTTCAGCGCGTCGTCGAGGGTGCTCTGGGGCAGGCGGATCATCTCCACCGCGCGGGGAACCGGGATCCGCTCCAATCCGGCCATTTTCCCCTCCGCAAAGGTCACTTCCAGCACCTGATGGTTGTAGTTGGCTTCGGCAAGCGAAAGCGGCAGCGGTGAGCCGCTGTAGTGCACCCCCTCGGCCGGGCTCTGGGCCAGATGGAGGTGACCGAGCGCCGTGTAGTCAGCACCGGCAAAGAGTTCGGCGGGCAGGGCGTGCTGGTTGCCGCCGAGCACCCGCCGCTCCGACAGCTCCGAGAGTTGGCCCGCCGCCAGATAGGCGTGGCCCATGGCAATCAGTGGCAGCGCCTCCCCGCAGCGAGCGCGCCCTTCGGCCAGCACCTTGGCGTAGACCTGTCGAACCCCTTCGATCAGTCTGTCCTGCCCCTCAGCCAACTGCTCCACCCGCAGATCGCTGCTGCGCAGGAACGGCACGGCGGCGCACCAGGCGGCAATGTTGCCCTCCCGGTCTTGCAGCGGTACCAGCAGGCGGTCGGTCTCGAGCTTGCCCTCACTGTCGCGGCTGATGCTGCCCACCAGATGCAGATCAAAGGCGCGCAGCAGCTCGTGGGGGGCGTCGAGCTTGGAGGGGGAGTCGTGGTTGCCGCCGATCAGCACCATGTTGAGGCGGGGCATTTCGGCGCGCAGTCTGGCCAGAAAGCGGTAGAGCTGTTGCCAGGCGCTGGCGGGGGGATTGGCGGTATCAAACAGATCACCCGCTACCAGCAGAGCGTCAATCTCGCGCGCCTTGAGGGTGTCGCTCAGCCAGTCGAGAAAGGCATCGTGTTCAAAACGGCGGTCATGACCATGAAGTTGGTGGCCAAGGTGCCAGTCGGCGGTATGGAGGATTTTCATTGGAAAGCAGCCCGGTTGCAGGGACGGTGCCTGTGGCACCCGATGGTGACAAGATGAGGATGCCCCGTGCTTTTTTCAAGTAAAACAGGGGGCTGGCATCGATTCAGGCAGGTTCGCAGCACATCCGGTATTGGGGGTGGCCGGTAAGGGGATCGGACTCCTCGGCCTCGATGACGAAGCCGTGGCGGCGATAGAAACGCACCGCCTGATCATTCTCGACGAAGACCCGGGCGTGGAGCGACGCCCCCTGACGCTTGGCCTCCTGCAGCAGGGCGTGGCCGACGCCGCGGCCCTGACGGTCGGGGCGTACGAACAGGGCGGCGAGATAGTTGTCCACCAGTGCCATGAAACCGAGCAGATCGCCGCGTTCCTCGAACACCCAGATGGCGGCGCGATCGAGATAGCGGGTACGCAGATCCTCCTGGGCCTGCCACCAGCAGGAGGCATCGACGAAATCGTGGGCCTGCAGGGAGGCCAGCAACCAGATTTCGACGATCTCTTCCATGTCTTCCGGGCGACTGGGCCGCAACATACCTTCATCCTTGTTAACAATTTACTTTCGCAGTCTAGGAGAACTTGGTGAACAAACAGGTGACATAAATGAGACCCTGTGAGGTCGATCGCCCTTTATTTAGCGAGAATGATTGGCTGATCACAAAGCGCCTCTCTAGTACAATGCCCGCCGGACAATCTAGAGACCGAGGACGCCATGTGGTTTAAAAACCTGCAGATTTATCGCTTTACCCGCCCCTTTGACCTGACCGTGGATCAGCTGGAAACCCAGCTGGAAGCCTGTGCCTTCACCCCTTGCGGCAGTCAGGACATCTCCCGTTTCGGGTGGGTCAAGCCCCTTGGCAAATTCGGCTCAACCCTGACCCACTCTGCCTCCGGCCACATCCTCATCTGCGCCCGAAAAGAGGAGAAGATGCTGCCCGGTACCGTGGTCAAGGAGATGCTGGCCGAGAAGGTAGAAGCGATCGAGTTCGAACAGGGACGCGCCCTCAAGAAGAAAGAGAAGGAAGCGCTGAAAGAGGAGATCCTCCACACCCTGCTGCCCCGTGCCTTCAGTCGTACCAGCCAGACCTTTGCCTGGATCAATCCGGCCGATAATTTGATGGTGGTGGATGCAGGTTCTGCCAAGAAGGCGGATGATCTGCTGGCACTGTTGCGCAAATCCATCGGCTCCCTGCCGGTGGTGCCGGTGGCTCTCAAGAACCCGCCCGAGATCACCATGACCGAGTGGTTGAACGAGGGCAATCTGCCCGCTTCCTTCACTCTGGAAGATGAAGCCGAGCTGCGCAGTGCCATGGAGCACGGCGGCATCATCCGCTGCAAGCAGCAGGATCTGATGACGGATGAAATCAAGAACCACCTGGCCAATGACAAGCTGGTGACCAAGCTGGCTCTCAACTGGGGCGAGACTGTCAGCTTCGTGCTGGGGGATGATCTCTCCATCAAGCGCCTGAAATTCAGCGAAGAGCTGCGCGAGCAGAACGACGACGTCACCAGCGAAGATCCGGCCGCCCGTCTGGATGCGGACTTCGCGCTGGTCACCGCTGAGCTTTCCCAGTTTATCCCGGCGCTGTTTGCCGCCCTGGGTGGCGAAGAGCAGTCCATCTAACCGGACTTGCGCCTGTTTGGCCTCTGCCATCCCATCGTAAAAGCCGCCTTCGGGCGGTTTTTTTATATCTGTTACGGATAGCCATTATTGATAGATGAGTAAGATATTGATCTTGTTCAATAACTTGAGCTGTCAGCGCCAATCGTGACATAGTCCCCCTTCATGGTCATAAAACAGACAAGGAGAGTGTCATGTTGCGCAAACCTCTGGGGCTGGCTATCGCCCTTGCCCTGCTGGCCGGTTGTGCCAGTGACAACGGCTTTCACTACACCCCGCCAGCCCAGACCCTGATCGCACCCGAAGCCGCCAGTGGCTGGACCGACAAACAGGGCTGGCAGGGCCATGACTTCATGGTGGCGGCCGCTAACCCGCTGGCGGTGGATGCGGGCTACCAGATCATCAAGGCCGGTGGCAGTGCCGTCGATGCCGCCATTGCGGTGCAGCTGGTATTGACGCTGGTGGAGCCGCAATCCTCCGGGATCGGTGGCGGAACGCTGCTGCTGGTGTGGGATGGCCGCAAGGTGAGTGCAGTGGATGGCCGCGAGACGGCGCCGGCTGCCGCAACCGACCAGCTGTTTATGCAAGATGGCAAGCCGCTGGCGTTTTATGACGGGGTGGTGGGGGGCCGCTCGGTCGGCGTTCCCGGCACCCTGCGCGCTCTGGCACTGGCCCATCAACGTTATGGCAAGCTACCCTGGGCTGCGCTGTTCGAGCCCGCCATCACGCTGGCAGAACAAGGATTTGTGATAAGTCCACGGCTGGCCACATTGCTGGCCAAGGATCCCTATCTGGCACGGGATCCAGAGGCGCGAGCCTACTTCTATCAGGCGGATGGTCGCCCCAAAATGGCGGGCACCCGGCTGACCAACCCGGCGCTGGCCAAGGTGTTGCGCACTCTGGCCACAGAGGGGGCGGATGCCTTCTATCGGGGGCCGCTGGCGGATGCCATGGTGGCCAAGGTACGCCAGCATCCCACCAATCCCGGGGTACTGGCGGCCACCGATCTGGCCAGCTATCAGGCCAAAGTGCGGGATGGCCTCTGCTTTGACTATCGCCAGAGCAAGATCTGCGGCTTTCCCACTCCCTCGTCCGGCACACTGGCGCTCGGCCAGATCTTCGGCATGCTGGAGAGCCGCGATATGGCCGCCCTCAAGCCGCTCACCACGAAGGAGGGGGGACTGGCTGCTTCCAGCGAGGCTATCCATCTCTATAGTGAAGCGGCGCGTCTCGCCTTCGCCGATCGCAACCAGTACGTCGCCGACAGCGATTTTGTCAGCGTGCCAGTGAAGGGGCTGCTGGACAAGGGCTATCTGGCCGAGCGGGGCAAGCTTGTCGGTCAGCACTCAATGGGGATTGCCAAGCCCGGCACGCCGCCACTGGCGCTGGCACGCGGCAAGGATGCGACCCCCGAACTCCCCTCTACCAGCCATGTCTCGATTGTCGACAAGGCGGGGATGGCTATCTCCATGACCAGCTCCATCGAGGATGGTTTCGGATCGCGTCAGATGGTCAACGGCTACCTGCTCAACAACCAGCTCACCGATTTCTCCTTCACCTCGGTGGATGCTGCCGGTCTGCCGGTGGCAAATCGGGTGGAGCCGGGCAAGCGGCCCCGCTCCTCCATGTCACCCCTGCTGGTGTTTGACAAGCCAAGCGGCGAGCTGACCATGACGTTGGGCTCGCCGGGGGGCTCCGCCATCATCAACTACGTAGGTAAGACCCTGCTCGGCACTCAGGATTGGGGCCTGAACCTGCAACAGGCCATCAACCTGCCCAACTTTGGCAGTCGCAACGGTCCCACCGAGCTGGAAGCGGGACGCACCCCCCTGTCGGTGGTCGAGGGGTTGAAGGCGAGGGGACACGAGGTGGTACTGAACGAGCAAACCTCCGGCCTGCAGGGGGTTGAGCGCAACGCTGGTGGCTGGTTTGGCGCAGCGGATCCGCGCCGGGAAGGGATCGCCAAGGGGGAGTGAGGTTCCCATAGCAACAAGGCCAGCATAATGCTGGCCTTGTTGCTGATGGTGCGCTTACTGGATGCCAACAGCTCCACGTCGAAGATCAGGACGGGCGCTCAGTGGGATATTGCCATTGGAGCATCCTGCGCGGTTACTGGATACCCAACAGCTCCACGTCAAAGATCAGGACTGATCCCGGCGGGATTTTGCCTGCTGCACGCTCGCCGTAGGCGAGGTTGGCGGGGATGTAGAAACGGGTCTTCTCACCTTCCACCATCAGCTGCACCCCTTCGGTCCAGCCAGCGATCACCTGATTGAGGCCAAACTCGATGGGCTCGCCACGGGCGACCGAGCTGTCAAAGACTGTGCCGTCCAGCAGCTTGCCCTCGTAGTGCACCTTCACCTTGCTGGTGGCGGTGGGGTGAACGGTGCCGGTGCCCGGGGTCAGCACTTCGTACTGCAGGCCGGAGGCGGTGGTGGTCACCAGCGGCTTCTCCTTGTTGCTGGCGAGGAACTCGGCGCCAATCCGCACGTTGTCAGCCGCCAGCTTCTTGTTGTTGCTGCTGGAGTAGAAGTAGTAGGCCACACCGGCGATGAGCAGCGCGATCAGTATGAATTTCATCGGTTTTTCCTGTTCCATGAAATGTAAAAAGTGCAATGAGGGCGCCATCTTATCGCGCACCGCTCCTGATGGCGAGCCACAGGGCGGGAGGATGTGAGTGGGCAGGCAAATCTCGGAGACGCAGACGCAAAAAGGGGCGAGTCGGTGACTCGCCCCTTGTCATGGCGGCGGCGCTTACTTGGCGGCCACCATCATCAGGGCGGGCAGGGCGAAGAAGAGACCCGTCACATAACCCAGAGCCAGCAGCTTGTTCTCGCTGCCTACCCGGGCCAGCCCCTCGGCGGCGCGCACCGGCAGGTCGCGCAGGAAGGGGATGCCATAGATGATGACTACGGCAAAGAGGTTGAACAGCACGTGGACCAGCGCGATGGTCAGAGCCAGCTGGGCACCGGCTCCGCTGATGGCGGTGGCAGCCAGCAGGGCGGTAATGGTGGTGCCGATATTGGCCCCCAAGGTGAAGGGGTAGAGCTGACGGGTGCTGAACACGCCGCCGCCGGCCAGCGGGATCATCAGGCTAGTGGTGGTGGAGGAGGATTGCACCATGATGGTCACCAGCGCACCGGAGGTAATGCCGGTCAGCGGGCCACGGCCCAGCGCCTTGTGCAGCAGCTCTTTGGCACGGCCAACCAGTACCTGTTGCAGCACTTTGCCGAGATACGTGACGCAGGCGAGGATCAGCAGGATACCGATGATGATGGTCGCGATGGCGGCGCCCTTGCCCGGCAGGAAGGCCACGGCGCTGTCAATCAGCTGCTGGGCCGGTGCGGTCAGCGGCTTCATGAAATCCATGCCCTTCATCGACATGTTGGCGGAGCCTACCAGCAGGTTGGCCAGCCACTCGGCGCTATGTTGCAGCAGGCCGAACATCAGCTCCAGCGGCAGGAAGATGAACACCGCCAGCAGGTTGAAAAAGTCGTGCACGGTGGCGGCGGCGAAGGCGCGGCGGAACTCGGCGCGATCCCGCACATGGCCCATGGAGACGATGGTATTGGTGATGGTGGTGCCGAGGTTGGCACCCATCACCATGGGGATGGCCATGCTGATGGGCAGGCCGCCAGCCACCAGACCAACGATCACCGAGGTGACGGTGCTGGAGGATTGCACCAGCGCGGTAGCGAGAATACCCAGCAGCAGGGCGACAAAGGGGTTGTTGGCAAAGGCGAAGATCTGGGCTGCGCCCTCGGCGCCGCCGGAGAAATCTTTGAAGCCGTGGGAGATTGCGCCCACGGCAACCAGGATCAGGTAGACCAGTACGATGACACTCATCCAGTTGAACAGGGCGCGGGTCGCGGGCGGCTGTGACAAGGAGTGATGGTGTTGCATAAAGCCTCTTGAGACGGTCGTTCCGTCTTGGGTTGTTGATGACCCGCGCATTTAATCAGTGGTTAATGACAGAAATATGACAAGGTGACACTTTTATGATGGTTTTATGACTTGCTTTGGTGGTTTGCTCATCAATAGATGATGGGGATGGCGAGAAATATGGCTGGTGGCGCCATCCACCCTGTCTGTTCCTTGCCGACCAAGCAAGTGCGGGAGAGTGGCAATAGTCGAGCCCCATATTCAGCCCGTCAAATAGCAAGAAGGGGAGCCATGGCTCCCCTTCTGTCTATCCGTTATCCGCAAAGGATCAGGCGTCAGCCGCCTCTTCGTACTGACGGAACGGGATGCGGAACACCGCCAGACGCAGGAACAGATAGGTTGCGCCGAGGCCCGCCCAGATCAGGCCCAGCTCCAGCGAGCTCTGCTCCAGGTTGATCCACAGAGCACCGATGGTGGCGGCGCCGAGCAGCGGCATCAACAGGTAGATGACGTGATCCTTGAGGGTCTTGTTGCGCTTCTCGCGCACCCAGAACTGACCGATCACCGACAGGTTGACGAAGCTGAACGCCACCAGTGCGCCGAAGTTGACCAGCGCCAGTGCGGTATCCAGATCAAACGACACGGCGGAGAGGGCCAGACCACCCACCATCAGCACGTTGATGGCCGGGGTGCGGTATTTCGGGTGGATGTAGCCAAATACCCGCTCCGGGATCATGCGATCACGCCCCATCACGTAGAGGATGCGCGACACACCGGCGTGAGCCGCCATGCCGGAGGCCAGTACCGCGACCGTGGTGCAGACCAGAACAACGGACTGGAAGAAGGTGCCGCCAACGTAGAGGGCGATCTCCGGCAATACCGCATCCGGATGCTGGAAGCGGGCGAGGCTCGGGAAGTAGAGCTGCAGGCAGTAAGAGACCACCACGAAGATGATGCCGCCGATAAGGGCAGTCAGCACGATCGCCTTGGGGATCACCTTGCCAGCGTTCGGAGTCTCTTCGGAGAGGGAACTCAGACCGTCAAAGCCCAGGAACGAGAAGCAGAGGATGGTCGCACCGGTAAAGAGCGGTACCAGCTGTGCTGACTCGAAGTGGAACGGACGGCTGCTCATCAGGGTGCCAGCCCCTTCGCCGTGGTAGATGCCCCACGCCATCAGGCCGATAAAGAGGGTGATGATGGCCAGCTGGATCACCACGATCAGACCGTTGAAGTTGGCGACCAGATTGATGCCGCGCAGGTTCAGGAAGGTCATCACGGTCACCAGACCGAAGATGAACACCCAGGGCTCGACGCCCGGGAACATGGCGGTCAGGTAGATCTTGGCCAGCAGGATATTGATCATCGGCATGAACATGTAGTCGAGCAGGGATGACCAGCCGACCATGAAACCGACGTAGGGGTTGAACACCTTCTGGGCATAGGTATAGGCAGAGCCCGCAGAGGGGAACTTGCGTACCAGATGTCCGTAGCTGAGAGCGGTGAGCAGGATGCCACCCAGAGCCAGCAGATAGGCGGTGGCGACCCGGCCATCGGTGATGTCACCGACGATGGCGAAGGTGTCGAAGACAGCCATGGGGGTCAGATAGGCCAGACCCATCACAATCACTTGTGTCAGGGTAAGGGTCTTGAGCAGCTTGGCGTTTTGCGATGCCATTACGCTTTCTCCTCAATCAGTGCCGCAGCACGTGCTTGCAACGAGCGCAGGGATACGATGGATTCGCAAGCCTGTACATCAAGGGCGCCGGGGAGGCGCATACCGGGCTGTACCGGCAGGAAAGCATTAAAACGCCCCATTGTTATCCTCTCAACGTCGGGAGATTGTTTGGCAATCTCGAATATCACTTCCGGAAACGTTCCGGCCTCTTGTGGTGGGTTTGTACTGCACTTCAAAAATACAAAAACCGATGTCGCAGTGAACATCGGTCCTTTATTGGCGGCGTATTGTGCATTCGGTCAGCCCCCTTGACAAGCAAAAAAGGGCGGATTAACGCATTTTTTTGCATACGCACGGAGCAGGTAAGTGGTCACTCGCCCCCTGCAGCCGTCCCCGAGCCGCTCCCCCTTTTTCGGGGGGGAAGAGAACCCTGTCATGGCGTATGAAAAATCGGCAAATCGGGGCTGCAGGGTGCATAGCGCCTCAACATTGATCCTGATCATATTTGGCGGCGTTCCCCCAGGCTCGAGTCCTGCGAGCTTATCGGCTGGTGGGGGATGGGAGGGGGTGAAGTGGAAAAAGAGTGGCTGCATATCCATTCACATTAATGACTGAGGATAGGGGGCGACACGGCTCGGGTCATGGCACGGCAAGCGGCCCGGCTGGGTAGTTATTTGAAATCAGTCACACTTCCTGCAGAAACCGCATTTCTGGCAACCCGTGCTGCTGGCCACCAGAGCACCGCAAAAACAACAAGGAGCCCGCAGGCTCCTTGTTCGCTATCGGGGGGAGGGGCGCCAGCGGTTACTGGGCGATCTCCACCTTGTCGGCGGTATGCAGCGGGATGCGGAACACGGTGAGGCGCAGGAACAGGTAGATGGCCCCCAGCGCCGCCCAGATCAGCCCCAGCTCGAAGGAAGAGGGCTCGAGGTTGAGCCACAGTACCCCGATGCAGGCGGCGCCACAGAGCGGCAGCAGCAGGTACATCAGGTGGTCCTTGAGACACTTGTTGCGGCCCAGCTTCACATAGAAGTGGGCAATTACCGCCAGATTGACGAAGGTGAAGGCTACCAGGGCGCCGAAGTTGATCAGCGCCAGCGCCATCTCCAGATCCAGCGACACTGCAGAGAGGGCCAGCAGGCCGACCAGCAGCACGTTGAACGCCGGGGTCTGCCACTTCGGATGGATGTAGCCGAAGAAGCGGGCGGGCAGGGCACGATCACGACCCATCACGTAGAGCAGGCGCGATACACCGGCGTGGGAGGCGAGCCCCGAGGCCAGCACCGCTACTGTGGTGCAGACCAGCACCACCGCCTGGAACAGCTTGCCGCCGACATAGAGGGCGATCTCGGGCAGTACCGCATCCGGATGCTGGAAGCGGGAGATGTCCGGGAAGTAGAGCTGCAGGAAGTAGGAGGTAGTGACGAACAGCACACCGCCGATCAGCGCCGTCAGCACGATGGCGCGGGGGATCACCCGATCGGCGTCCGGGGTCTCTTCCGACAGGGTACTGATGGCGTCAAAACCGAGGAACGACAGACAGAGGATGGAGGCTCCCATCAGCAGCGGTGACACCTGGATCTGCTCGGAGAAGAAGGGACGGCTGCTGGCCACGGTCCCCAGCCCTTCACCGTTGTGAACGCCCCAGGCGATCAGGCCGATAAAGATGGCGATGATGCTGAACTGCATCACCACGATCAGGCTGTTGAAGTTGGCCACCAGCTTGATGCCGCGCAGGTTGAGGGCGGTCATCACCGACGCCAGACCGAAGATATAGGTCCAGGGCTCCACGTTCGGGAAGAGGGCTTCCAGATAGATCTTGGCCAGCAGCATGTTGATCATCGGCATGAACATGTAATCGAGCAGGGAGGTCCAGCCCACCATAAAGCCGACATAGGGGTGAAACACCTTCTGGGCATAGGTATAGGCGGAGCCGGCTGACGGGAACTTGCGCACCAGATGGCCGTAGCTCAGGGCAGTGAACAGCATGCCGATGAGAGCAAACAGGTAGGCGGTTGGCACATGGCCTTCGGTGATCTCGGTAACGATGCCGAAGGTGTCGAACACCGCCATGGGGGTGAGGTACGCCAGTCCCATAACCACGACCTGCCACAGTTTGAGGGTCTTTTTCAGACCAACCTGCTGGGCCGCCATTATGCATGTTCCTCATGCAGTGCCAGAGTGGCACGGTCCATCAACGAAACCGGGAGAGAGGCCCGGGAATCAAGGGCGCCAGGGCGGCGCACACCGGCCATGGCCGGTTGGAAAGCATTGAGATGCCCCATGTTGTTCCTCACTAGACTTGGTGTCGGGAGACTGCTGCCAATCTCGCTATCTTTTCCGGGGGTGATCCGGCCTCGTTTATGGGTTTGTTCACTGTCTAAAAAAGAACCGATGCCATTGTTTTACATCGGTTCTTTCAGTGGCGGCGCATTGTGCATTTGCAGGGCCCCCTTGACAAGAAAAAAAGGGGGCAAAATTGCATTTATTTGCACAGGTGAGTGGTCACTTTCCTGCTGGTCAGGCCAGCACGGCCTCCAGTGATTTTTCAAGGAGTTGCAGCCCCTCGTCAATCACTGCCGCAGGGGCTGTCAGGGGGGCGAGAAAACGGATGACATTTGCGCGCACCCCGCATGAGAGCAGGACCAGACCCCGTTTGCCCGCCTCGGCCACCAGACGTTTGGTGAGGTCGGGATCGGGCTGGTTGGCATCACGCCGTTTCACCAGCTCCATGGCCACCATGGCACCGGGTCCGCGAATTTGACCTATGCAGTCAAAACGCTCGGCTATGCGTTCCAGCCCCGCCTTGATCTGCTCCCCCTGATCGAGCGCTTTCTGGTTGAGTTTTTCCTCGTCGATCACCTGCAATACCGCCAGTGCCGCGGCGCAGGCGATGGGGGAACCGGCATAGGTGCCACCCAGACCACCCGGCTTGGCCGCGTTCATGATCTCCGCCTTGCCCACCACGGCGGAGAGGGGGAAGCCCCCCGCCAGACTTTTGGCCAGGGTCATGATGTCGGGTTCAACCCCTGAATACTCGGTGGCGAAGGTCTTGCCGGTGCGGCAAAAACCGCTCTGGATCTCGTCGCAGATGAGCAGGATGCCGTGCTGGTCGCAGATGCTGCGCAGTTTTTGCATAAAGCTCGGGGAGGCGGGGTAGAAGCCCCCTTCGCCCTGTACCGGCTCGATGATGATGGCGGCAACCCTGCTCGGCTCGATATCGGCGCTGAAGCAGAGCTCGAGGGCGTGCAGGGCATCCTCTTCACTTACCCCCAGATAATCGGCGGGGAAGGGGATGTGGTAGACCTCGCCCGGGAAGGGTCCAAAGCCGGTCTTGTAGGGCACCACCTTGCCGGTGAGCGCCATCCCCATCATGGTGCGGCCGTGAAAGCCCCCTTTGAAGGCGATGGTGCCGCTGCGACCGGTGTGGGCGCGGGCGATCTTGATGGCGTTCTCGACCGCCTCGGCGCCGGTGGAGAGAAACAGGGTGCGCTTCGGGGTCGGGCCGGGCACCAGGGCGTTGAGCTTCTCGGCAAGCTCGATATAGCCCGGGTAGGGAGTGACCTGAAAGCAGGTGTGGCTGAACTTTTCCAGCTGCTCGCGCACCGCTGCCACCACTTTGGGGTGGTTGTGACCGGTGTTGAGCACGGCGATGCCGGAGGCAAAGTCGATGTAGCGGTTGCCATCCACATCCCACAGCTCGGCATTTTGCGCCCGGTCGATAAAGACCGGCAGCAGGGTGCCAACGCCGTTGACCACGGCCGCTTCGCGGCGCGCTTGCCACGCCTTGTTTGATTCTGACTGACTCATCTTTCCTCCCTGAGGGGCCGCAGCCCCCGATATTCCCTGAAAATGTGGCAGGCGTTTTGGCGCCCATCACCGCCGATCAGCCCATAAGGCCAGATCGGCGGCGCCTTGTCTCTCTGTTGCTGCCCTAGCGAATGGCGCCAAAGCAGAGGTATTTGGTCTCCAGATACTCCTCCAGCCCCTCGGCTGCCCCCTCCCGGCCCAGACCCGACTCCTTGATGCCGCCAAAGGGGGCCAATTCGGTCGAGATGATCCCCTCGTTGATGCCGACCATGCCGTATTCAAGCTGTTCGGCGACGCGCCATACCCGGGCGATGTCGCGGCCATAGAAGTAGGCAGCCAGGCCATAAGGGGTGTCGTTGGCAATGGCGATGGCCTCGGCTTCGGTCTCGAAGCTCACCAGCGGGGCGACCGGGCCGAAGATCTCCTCCTGCAGGATGGGGTTGTCCTTGGCGACCTTGCCGAGAATGGTGGGGCGATAGAAGAGGGGGCCGGCGGGGTGGGCTTCGCCCCCCAGCAGCACTTCGGCACCGGCGGCGACCGATTGCTGCACCAGCTCGGCCACCTTGCTGGCGGCAGCCGGGTTGATAAGCGGGCCGATCTGGGTGCCCTCCGCCATGCCATCTCCCACCTTGAAGGCCTTGACTGCGGCAGTCAGCTTCTCGGCGAAGGCGTCATAGACGCTGGCCTGCACCAGAATGCGGTTGGCGCAGACGCAGGTCTGCCCGGCGTTGCGGTATTTGGAGGCGAGCGCCCCGGCCACGGCGGCGTCGAGGTCGGCGTCGTCAAAGACGATAAAGGGGGCGTTGCCACCCAGCTCCAGCGACAGCTTCTTCATGGTGTCGGCGCACTGGCGCATCAGCAGTTTGCCGATGCGGGTGGAGCCGGTGAAGGAGAGCTTGCGCACCACCGGATTGCTGCACAGCTCGTTGCCCACCGCGCTCGCCTGATGGCTGGTGACGATATTGATGACACCGGCGGGGATGCCCGCCTGCTCGGCAAGCAGCGCCAGCGCCAGCGCACAGAGCGGGGTTTCGGCGGCAGGTTTGATGACGATAGTGCAACCTGCGGCCAGCGCCGGGCCCGCTTTGCGGGTGATCATGGCAATGGGGAAGTTCCACGGAGTGATGGCGGCGACCACGCCCACCGGCTGCTTGATGGTGGCCAACCGGCGATCGCCGCTAAAGCCCGGGATGGTGCGGCCATAGGCGCGCTTGCCCTCCTCGGCGAACCACTGGATAAAGCTGGCGCCGTAAGCCACCTCGCCTTTTGCTTCCGCCAGCGGCTTGCCCTGCTCACAGGTCATGATGCGGGCCAGCTCGTCGCTGTGGGCGGTGATGGCGGCAAACCAGGCGTATAGCTTGTTGCTGCGCTCCTTGGCGGTCAGCGCCGCCCAGGCGGGTTGCGCCGCGTGGGCGGCCGCGATGGCGCGGCGGGTATCCTCGGCATCCATGTCGGGCACCTGGGTAATGACGGCACCGCTGGCGGGGTTGGTGACCTCGAAGGTGCGGCCGCTGGCGGCCTCGCACCACTGTCCATCTATATAGGCGCGGGATGTGATCAAGCTGGAGTGGGATGTTGTTCCTGACATGAGAAGCCTCGAGTGTGGGTCAGAGCAGCTGGTTGCCGGAGTGAGCCGACCCTTCCTGCGCCGCTGCCGTATAAAATAATAAGCACAGGAAGACCATAATTTGAGCTGAAATGTTTTTCAAGTGTTAAATATATTTGAATTGCTGGGGGGCGCCATGCTAGAAAATGGGCTGTATAGCGCGCTTTCTCCGGTTCGCTTGCAGGCTGCATGTGGGCAGACGACCGGGAGATGGTAAATCAGGTGTGCAAAATAATGAACGGCTGTGCTGTGTAACATAGTGAACGGCAAGGGAAAGCTGGTCGGCTATTTTAACCAGCAGGGTAAACAGGCAGCGCCTGATCCAATGCGATCACGCGCAAGCAGGAGAGGCTGATGATGCAAGGATGCAAACATGGCGCAGCAGGGGGCCTTTCATGAGCGGGCCACAGAGCCGGGAGGGCGTGGCTCGACCGTTGAGTGTGGCTGACGCCGGGGCGCGCACCATGGGGGAACGGCTGGCGGCGGTACGCCATCAGCTGGGGCTCTCCCAGCGGCGGGCGGCCGAGTTGAGCGGCCTGACTCATGGCGCCATCTGCATGATCGAGCAGGACAAAGTGAGCCCCTCGGTCGCCTCCCTGCAAAAGCTGCTCACCATCTACGGCCTGCCGCTGTCGCGCTTCTTCGCCGAGGAGGAGAGCCGCACTCCGGAAGTGGTGATCAAGGCGGATCAGCTGATCGAGCTGGGCAGTCAGGGGGTCTCCCTCAAGCTGGTGCACAACGGCAACAACCGCCGCCAGCTCGGCTTTATGCTGGAGACCTATCCCCCCGGCACCGACACTGGCGGTCAGGTGACCCATCAGGGGGAGGAGGTCGGCACTGTGCTGGAGGGGTCGGTGATCCTGACGGTGGCGGGCCAGAGTTATCAGCTGGAGGCGGGCGACAGCTATGTGATCGACACCGGCGAGCCCCACAGCTTCAGCAATCCGTCGGGGGAGACCTGTCGCATCGTCAGCGCCCACACCCCGGCGAGCTTTTAATCCTGACAGTAGTTTGGCAACCGAACCGGTAAGGAAACAGGGATCATGACCGAACATGTAAACAGTTACTACGCAGCCAGCGCCAATAAACACGCGCCCTATCCGACACTGACCGAGCAGCTGGAGTGCGATGTCTGCGTCATCGGGGCGGGCTATACTGGCCTCTCCAGCGCGCTGCATCTGGTAGAAAAAGGCTACAAGGTGGTGGTGCTGGAGGCCGCACGAGTCGGCTTTGGCGCCAGCGGTCGCAACGGTGGCCAGATCGTCAACTCCTACAGCCGCGACATCGACACCATAGAAGCGAACTGCCCACCGGATCAGGCCAGGCTGCTCGGTTCCATGTTGTTTGAGGGGGGCCAGATCATCCGCGAGCGGATCAAGCGCTACAACATCCAGTGCGATCTGCAGGAGGGGGGCGTCTTTGCCGCCGAGACCGAGAAGCAGCTGCACGAGCTCAAATCCCAATACGCCCGCTGGCAGAAGTGGGGCAACGACCAGCTGGAACTGCTCGATGCCAAGGGGGTGCGCGAGGTGGTCGCGAGCGATCGCTACGTCGGCGCCCTGCTCGACAAGAGCGGCGGCCATATTCACCCGCTCAATCTGGCGTTGGGGGAGGCTGAAGCCATCCGCATCCAGGGGGGGCAGATCTTCGAACAATCCGCCGTCACCAGTATCACCCCGGGGCAGCCAGCCTTGGTCAAGACCGCCAAGGGGGCGGTGAAGGCGCGCTTTGTGGTGGTGGCGGGCAATGCCTACCTCGGCAATCTGGTGCCGGAACTGGCCAGCAAGAGCATGCCTTGCGGCACCCAGGTGATCGCCACCGAAGTGCTGGGAGAGGAGCGGGCCCGTTCACTGCTGCCGCAAAACTACTGTCTGGAGGATTGCAACTACCTGCTCGACTACTACCGCACCTCCGGCGATCACCGGCTGCTCTATGGCGGCGGCGTGGTCTATGGCGCGCGGGATCCGGCGGATATCGAGCGGCTGATCATCCCCAAGATGCTCAAGACCTTCCCGCAGCTGGCCGACGTCAAGGTGGAGTACACCTGGACCGGCAACTTCCTGCTCACCCTGTCACGGCTGCCGCAGTTTGGTCGCATCGGCCCCAACATCTACTACATGCAGGGCTACAGCGGCCACGGCGTCACCTGTACCCATCTGGCTGGCAAGCTGCTCTCCGAGGTGCTGAGCGGTCAGGCGGAGCGCTTCGATGCCTTTGCCAAACTGCCGCACTACCCCTTCCCGGGTGGCCGCCTGTTCCGCATCCCCTTCACTGCTGCGGGCGCCGCCTGGTACACCCTGCGCGACCGCTTGGGTGTATAAGAGCTGCCCAGCGAGAAATGTGGGCTGGTGGGTGCCGCGTAGATAACGCTGACGCCAGCACCAATACCAGAAACAACAAGGCCACCGTGAGGGTGGCCTTGTTGTTTATCAAGCAGTAGCGCGCTGATTAGCTGTAGAAGGCTTCAACGGTGCCCTTGAGTTTGATCAGGATGGGCTGACCACGGCGATCCAGCGCTTTGGGGGAGGGGATCTTCACCCAACCTTCGCTGATGCAGTACTCCTCGACATCGGTGCGCTCTTTGCCGTTCAGGCGAATACCGATCGGGTGCTCGAAGCAGGCGGCCACATAGTGAGGGCTGCGGGGATTGCAGGAGAGGTGATCCGGCAGAGCCGGTTTGGTGCTGGTATCGCTCATCGATATAACCCGAAATGAATAAAAAGTGGGTCATTGTAGAGAATGCCGCCATGGCATTCAAGGCGGCCACAAAACAGGCAAAGCGTGCTCGCCATCGCTATGGGCGACCCGCTTATCCTCGTTGCCAATGCATCACCAGCTCGGGGTGACCGCTACGCTCGCACAACTGCTGCTCACCCTCTTTAAAACCGTTGCGGGAATAGAAGCGCCGCGCCTGCTCATTTTCGGCGTAGACCGTCAACTCGAGTCGATCATATTGGGCTTTGAGGTGTTCGAGCAGTTGGCGACCCAACCCGTGTGATTGGGGATCAGGGGAAATAAACAGCGCGGCAACAGACCCCTGATATCAGGAGATAAAGCCCAGTAGCTGTCCATCCTCCTCATAGACCCAGCTCTTGCTGGCGGGCAGATAGATATCCCGTATCGCTGCCCGTTGCTCATGCCAAAAGGCGGCAGGAATAAAGTCGTGGGCTTGTGCCGATACAACAACCATGTATGCATCGCAGCAAGCCGCACAAATAAATTTCGCCTTTGAACGCGGAGAACTCACCACATTCAACACTAAAAACCACTGTCCCCCGATGAGCCAATGCTCAGGTTGCTATCCATTCGTGCATTCTTGGCATATTTTTTAATCGCCACCGAGAACAAAGCTCGGCATTCATCACGTTTTTGCTTATTACTGAATACAATCTTCTGCGAGCCAAAATTGCCACTGATATTAATAGAAAAACATTTTTTCTTGCGCTTAGAGCCAACCTGGAATATTTCGTTATCGATGCGATAGATATCTGATATAGAAACAGTCTTTCGTTGCCAGGAATTACGAAACTTCCTGAAAAACAAGTAATCAAACACTGAATTTTCCATATCTTGCGCACAAAAGCTAACGCGAGCTGACTTTCCAAACTCGAAAATGACGGCTGGCTGGTGTACTCGCCAAACCCGGATAAAAGAAATGATGAATACAACTAAAATTAAAAACGAAGGAATAGCAAGCAACTCAATACCCAATATAGGGAAATGCATTTTTATCTGTTTTCCCACAACATAAAAAACAATCGCGGCTAAAAGTGACACCTCAAGAGCGATACTCCACGCCATATCTAATGCATAACTCACATCGTAGATAGCATGCACATCCGCATGAGTATCATCCATCCATTCAGATTGCATTGATGTTTCTAAATCACGTTCAGGATTTGCTGGCTGAGTAACTTTTGAAGTATCTCCACCGCATTGGGCTGATAACTTAGCGCATGCGGCCTGTAATGTTTGCTCCCCGATCTGTTCAATGAGACTGGTTGTGATTTTAATCGAGCGTTGGAATAACTCATCACTCATAAACAACATCCTCAGCCATCAAAACAGAAAGCTGTTTTAGTGATGGCTTTTCTACCTTCGATAAGCGATTTGCTTGTTGCTGCATGCTTCGCTCAAATAACTGCCGAACCACTCTGGCATTACCAAAATTAGTCTCTGCATCACTGATCAGCTGTTTCATACAGGAAAATACTTTCAACAGCACAGCTTGGTCAATAATCAATTTATTGTCTTGGCACATTTTATAAAAAACCTTGGTCAGATCACGAGCTGAATAATCTTTGAACAGTAACTCGCGAGAAAAGCGCGAGCGCAAGCCAGGATTACTCTCAATAAAGGTATGCATTTCTTCTGGATAGCCCGCAACGATCACTACGATGTCGTCTCTATGATCTTCCATTAGCTTTAATAGGGTATCAACCGCCTCTTGGCCATAGTTATCATCACCATCATCTGAGCGAACCAAGGTATAAGCTTCATCGATAAACAATACCCCACCCAGCGCTTGTTCAAAGATAGCATGAACTTGTGAGGCTGTCTGGCCAAGAAAACGGGCAACCAGACCAGCCCGATCGACTTCAACCACATGCCCTGTACGCAATAAGCCGATCTCTTTATAAATAGCACCAATCAGTCGAGCGACCGTCGTTTTACCCGTTCCAGGGTTACCGACAAATGACAAATGCAATGAGAACGGAGGGGTCGGTAAACCCGCGGCTTTTCTATGCATCAAATAGCGAGCCAGATTGGTTAGATTACGCACTTCCTCTTTTACTTCGGCCAAGCCGATTAAACCATCAAGCTGTCCTTGAGGATTTTTAATTTTATTGGCTAATACCCGTTTTACTGGGATGTCATCCTCGCTCTGTGCATCCTCATGCAACGCATTATTCGAGGGCTCATCAGAAGAGCTCGATAAATCATTTTCATCTATGAACTCAGCCGGGCATCCCATTCCTAGTGCAACACGAATAGGCCTCAGTAATGACTCAATTCGTCGGATATCCGCCAACGAGCGATCACCATCCCAAGCACAGGCAGTATTGAGCAAAATATCCAGATACGGATACATTTGCTGACCAGCCCCGGCCTCTATGCGTTCCGCCAGCAGAATAAAAGCTGGCGGAATCGTTGGCTCAAAACCTGCAGAATTGGCACCAGATCCAGACAAGCGATCGATCAACTCAATGGTCAGGTTCAGACCCGTCAATTGGTTGATAAATTTCTTATCCGCCAGTTTGATTCGGCTTGGGCCTGTCATCACATAATCCAGAGCTGGCAACAGCCAGGCCACCAACATGGTCAATAGTGATGGAGTAACAGGGGGCTCGTTATCAAAAGGGCGAACCATGGTGTCTCTGCAACACATAGACACCAGGTTAGTCATAGCCTGTTTGGCTTGAATGAGTAGTTGATCATTCATCTTGGTAATTTACCCATTTTTCCAATTTTTCTATCAAAGCTGTTCTTCTACCAACAGAATCTCCAATCAAAGAACCACATAGTTCCTTGATATCACTCTCTGATAGCTCAAGAGTTTTAAAAAGCAGATCCAAATTACAAACGAATGGCTCGTCCACAAGTGAAAACAGAATGTCCGCACTAGACTTCCATGATTTTGGTTTAAAATATGGAATATTGGTTTCACAAAGGACCTTTAGTTTGAACAGGTTATCTCTTGACTTGAACATACGTTCAAGGTGATGCTGGACTCTATAGTAGCGTTCAAATTCTTCATCATTGTCTTCTTTAATTAGAGGCACATCCAAACCTCTAAGCCAAGAATCAATATTGTTAATTATATATTCGCGTACGCCTTTATGTTCAACTCCAAGGTGTTGGGCCATCCCCTTAATAATCCAGGTATCAAGATTTTTAAGAAGATTTTCAGGTGTGGCATTATTAGAATCAGAATCGCCCCATGACTGTTTTAAGTGTTCTTTCAATAGATCGATTAATACAGACTGAGGCAAAATATTGCTTAATGAATCCATCAGGGATTGAGCTAACTCTTCCTCACCTTTTTTATAAGAAAAATCAAGATACGCTTTTAACAAGAGATTATGCTTTGTTTCTAACCAAGACATCAGCTTGTTCATATTGGTTTCAAAGTTTTCATGATTAAAAGCAATTGCATTGAGACTCTTGATAGCTCCCAACCCATTAGGTATAACTTCAGGGAAGCGATCAACGCCATTCACAAAAACAGGGATGATATTCTTTTTATACTGCAAGGCAAATTTTACTTCCGTTTGCACCCATTCAGAATCTAATGTCCCTGGTGCCAAGATCAATAAGAAGTTTTTTGAGTTTTTTATGTTGGACTGAATGCTTTTTTCATAATCACCACGAGATAATGTTTCAGCGTCCATAAACGCACTAATTTCTCTAGATTTTAGTACCTCATAAAGCAATCTAGCGACAGTGGCTCCACCTTCTCGGCGATAGCTTATGAATACATCTAAAACATTGTTTTTTATAGCCATGACAAATTCCTTATGCAATATTTACTTCGAATTCATTAGTTCTATTCATCTGCAGCCAAGCCGCATTTTCATATAGCGCTTCCCAGCCTAAAGTTTTTAATAACTCTTGGGCCAAGGATTCATCACCTTGAGCAATCGCCCGCGCAATTTGTTGCTCTGCATAATTGAATATTGCTGCTGCACGCTCATAGCGCGATACATTTTCTTCGAATCCCATTTGGCTCATAAAGGCTTTGGCTAAGGCTGAGACTACAAAAGACATACCGGAGATCAAGACCATGATATTCAGCCACAGACCATCCAATTCCAACAAATCAGCCGCCAAAGTGACAATAGTCATCCCAATGGCACAACCGAACGTCATCAATACCGCTTTATTCCATTTGTTTATTTTTGCCAGATCTCTGTTCTTCGCTTTATCGAAGTATTTAGCCTGATCTGCAACCCATGCCTGCTTTACCCATGACACATCGGGTTTTGCCGACAACTCGGTCACCATCATCAAATTTCGAATCGACTGAGATATCCAATCCACATCTCCCAGTCGATTGGTACGGTAATAATCAGAGGCTACATATTTCAGGCCCAATGCGCACCAGAAAAATTGCACACGCAAACCTTCAGCCAATACACGCCACTCAATAAATTGCTCTTCACGCGGCATCTTTCCCTTAAAAAAGAAACGGAATGCACACCAAGCCACTACGGCCAGCGTAATATGGCCAGCGAGCCAGAACCAACGCATATCGGGGCCAGAGTAGACCTGCTGACAAAAAATTGAAATCAGGGCTACCAGAGTGATCCATCGAATTGATGATTCACGCTGTTTTTGCCGCTTGATTGCCAACGCATCTGCCGCAGCATATACATCCAGAAGGTGGGTGCAGTTTTGCTGCAACTGTTCAGGTGCAGAGCCGGATAATAGCCACTCTTTGCTCTGGGCAAGTTGTTGACCCGTGATCTCTTGGGCTGCATGACGATTGAAATCATCTATCTCCTGCATCACGGGATAGGGGTCCACCGGTTGACTACGCGTGCCCGCCCAGGTAGCTACCAACTCCGGCTTCACGATCGGGTTTCCGAGTTGTGCGTGCTTTAGTCGTCGTGTCCAGAGATGCTCTACCGGGGTCTTTTCCGGCGCGGTCAATAACACGTCCTCGTTGACCTTGATGCCCTGCTCACTCATCTGCACCACATCGGCCGTGCCGCCCGGCAATATAGCCATGGAGCCATCCGCGGTTGGCTGCTCACAAACACCATCCCACAGGGCAACAATCAGTTGGCAATGGCGCACCAGAAACCGGGCCAGATCGACATAGCCATCATCACGCACGGAAGGTGGTTGTAGATTGGCCTGAAGCACGGTCGCAAGCGCTAACAACCGATGAAACTCAGCTTTGGACTCCTCAGAGACGAAATCCTCTAGGTATGACGCCTCTGGCATCGGCAGCACGGCAACCAGTTCCAGCCCAGCCTCTAATGCTGCATAGGCGGCGACCCGGTCAGCCCCTTCGGCCAAGCCACTGAGCAACTTGATGGTACTATTGGGATGCAACGCTTTGAGTCTGGTAAATCGCTCACAGAGCTTCAGCTTGAGTTGAGGGAGATCCTCAGCAGGTATGTCCCTGTGCCCAGAAACACCGATATGAATGGGAATAACAGGTTTCACTCTGACTCCTGAGAATAAAGCTTTTATCTGGGGAAGATTTCCAGCATGACGTTGACCTCAACGTCATGATTGATCCAGGGGTTAATATATCGATAGCCGTAGCGGTTCGACTGAGGCCGACGACTCAAAACTGCGTTCCAGCAGCTGGCCACCGGTAATTCATAAGCCGGATCGAGCAGATAGATAAACTGGCAACACTGCCCTATCGCTAGGGTCCAGTGGTTCAAGCCATCGTTCTTGCGGGAGGTCACATCGACAATGACAGGGTGCTGACCGGCCAGGGCTTGGCTCAATTGAGACAAAACTGCCGACGGAGAATCGGCATAGGTACGAGTAGCCAGATTGGGATAGACGGCGAACATCGCCTCGAGCTGCTCGATGGTGGTGCCCTGAGTCACCATGGGGTCATGTAAGCGTTCGATTTCACGAAACAACCGACCAATCCGGGTACGGTAGTCGAGCCGATTCATGGCAGGTAGCGAGCTCGAATCCAGCACATTCAGTGCCAGTAGAGCCATCACCACGCAGTAGGGGCCACATGCGCCATCCAGATCACCTTGGCGCAGATGAACGGCACCACCATTGGCATTGGTTAGGCAGCCATCAGCATCCAATCCCAATCCATCGATTAATTCGATATTCATCAAAGCAATCCTTGCGCACTGCACTAATATAATCTGCGGATTGAACGAGGCGAGGCTACCAAATCGGGAATGTCTCTAATTTGCCAACGCCGTTAACCCATTACAGAACTCAGCCACACTCAGATCATTAGGGGGAGCGGGCGTTGCAGCAACAACTGAGCGATAGCTGCCCCTAACGGAGCATGATGCTGCCTCCGATGATGTCGCTCAGGTTTATTTTTGCAATCATGCCTGCTACTACCTTGTTAGTAAAAAACTTAGCCTTATCATCATACGCAACCCCTTATTGCATCCGTAGTTTAGGGTGTTTACTCAGTCGAGTCATATCGATATTCGTCACCCTTCTGACAGCGAATGCTCATGGTGTGGCTCCGGAAGCAGCTTTGTGCCGTGCCACCATGATACCGATTGAAGCCGATGGTGGAAGGACAGAGGGGCGATAATCAGTGCCGGATCAATAAATTAAAACAACTTGGGTGGCAGAAACGACAAGGCCCCGAGGTCGGGGGCCTTGTGATAGGGGCATCACTGGCGAGGCTGAGCAGGGCAATGCCGATCAGGGTAAGTCCAGGGTAAAGCGGGCGCCGCCGAGGGGGGATTCATCGACCCGGATCTGGCCGCCATAGCTGTGGACGATTTCGGTCACCACTGCCAGACCTATGCCCTGACCGGGTGAACTGTCTGCCCGCACGCCGCGCTGGAAGATCTGCTCCGATTTGGCCGGATCGATACCCGGGCCATCATCTTCCACTTCGATACGCAGCCGCTCGAGATGGCGGCGCACCGTCACCTTCACTTCACTGATGGCAAATTTGCAGGCATTGTCGAGCAGGTTACCCATCAGCTCCATCAGGTCGCCCTGTTCGCCGTGGAAGAGGGCGTCATCGTCGAACTTGAAGTGGGTTTGCAGCTTTTTGTGGCGATAGACCTTGGTCAGGCTGGCCAGCAGTTTTTCAATCAGCGGTACCGGCTCGGTGCCCTTGCTGGCAAGGCGCTGGCGGCCGGTCACGGCCCGTCTGAGCTGATACTGGATCATCTGATCCATGGTGAGGATCTGCTCGTTGATGTTGTCGTGGATCTCCCGCCCCAGCTTCACTTCGCGGGTGGTGATCTGGATCAGCGCCAGCCGGGTTTTCAGGCTGTGAGCGAGATCGTTGAGGGCGTGCTGGTAGCGCTGGGTCTGCTGGCGTTCGTTCTCCAGCAGCTGGTTGATGGAGTCGGTCAGCGGGGCCAGCTCTCGCTCAAAATCGCTTGAGAGGTCATCGCGCTTGCCGGCCCGGATATCGTCGATCTGACGGGCGATGGTGCGCAGGGAGCTGAGGCTCCAGAAGGTGGTGAGCAGCAGCAGCCCGGCCAGCAGCATATAGGCGAGCAGTGCCTGTTTGGCGGTCTGGTAGAGGTAGGTGCGGGACTCTTCGTGGTAGCGTTTGGCCGAGTCGATCATCACCACGTAGTAGGCGGTGGTGCCGCTGCCGGGATTGCGGATAAACCGCAGGCTGTAGACGAAGTAGCTCTCGCCGTTCTTGATGGTGTGCTTCTTGAAGAAGTAGTCGAGATCCATCCCCCCCAGATACTTCATCAGATCGCCGCAGATGGTCTGTTTGGCCTTGATCACCTCCGGCATATGGAGGCTCGACCAGACCAGATCGCCATCGGCGCGGCAGATCAGGGTATCGAGGTTGCGATCCCCCGCACCACGGGATATCCGCCCCAGCTCGACGTTCGACCCCTTGTCATCCGGTTCGGTGGAGGAAAACAACTTGGCCAGGTTCTCCTGCATCCGGGCACTGGCCTTCTGGGTCTGCTCCTCGACGTGGCCGAGGTAGAGGGCGTAGACGGCAAACCCCATGATCAGCGCGATGACCAGCAGCGAGCTGAGCAGCAGTTTGATGTGCAGTGAGCTGCGGATCATCTTGATAGGGCGCGGCAGATGAAACTGCATCAGTTACAGGAGAGGTTGAAGATATAACCCTGACGCCGGATGGTGGAGATGGGTTGAATCGTCCCTTCCGGATCCAGCTTCTTGCGCAGGCGGCTCACCATCACTTCGATGGTGTTGGGGTCCCCTTCGCCATCGCCGTAGAGCTGGTCGAGCAGTTGCTGCTTGGAGACTACCTGACGGGCGTTGCGCATCAGGTACTCCAGAATGAGGTATTCAAAGCTGGTGAGCACCGCCACTTCACCGGCGATGGTCAGCTCCTTGCGGGAGAGATCCAGCTCGTAATCACCGGCTTTCACCCTGGGCGAGATAAAACCGGCGCTGCGGCGCACCAGCGCATTGAGTCGGGCCAGCAGCTCATCTTTCTGGAACGGTTTGACCAGATAGTCATCAGCACCCGCTTCCAGTCCTTCGACCTTGTCCTGCCAGTTGCCACGGGCGGTCAGCACAATGATGGGGAAGGGGATCTGCCGTTCGCGCAGTTGCCGGATCAGTTGCAGGCCGTCCATATCGGGCAGACCGAGGTCGATGATGGCCACATCAATGGGATAGTCGGCGGCGTAGTGCAGTGCAATCCCGGCCTGGTCGGTGCTGTAGACCTGATTGTCGGCTTCGGTCAGCAGAGAGGAGAGGTGGTGATTGAGCAGCTTGTCGTCTTCGACCAACAGAATTTTCATGATGTGAGCGGTCATAGGGATCCAGGCTGTCAATTAGAAAGTGTATGTCGCTTCGAGTCAATTCGAATCCTAATGCATCCCGGCTGTATCGGGACTGAATCAGCAGGACTTCAGAGTTCGCGCCAACTGGTCGTTTAACCATGGTCCGGGTTGTCGATGGCATGCTGGTCGGCAGTCATGTTGCGAAAGGTTTGATGTGATGAGAGAGATGGCCGGGAGGCTGCTGGCGCGACTGCAACAGCGTGAGCGCAGCGACCTCCTCTATATTGTCTGGCTCTGCTGGGGGGCAGCCTTGCTGCTCTACGTGCTGGGGTCGCCCTGTTTTCTGTGGCCAGTGGCGCCGATGCCGCTGGTTCTGCTTGTGTGGTTGGTGGAGAGAGTACGGATGTTTGGAAGAAACAAAGGTGGTGCGGCTACTGCGTCGGCGGGGGCCACCGTGATTGCAGCCGGTGCTTGCTTCAAGGGCGAGTTGCAGGTGGAGGGGGATCTGGAGGTGCGAGGTCAGGTCAATGGCACCATCCAGCTCATCGGTGGTGTGCTGCGCATCATGCAGGGCGGTAGCGTTGAGGGGGAGGTGAGTGCGCCCCACGTGATCATCAATGGTCTGCTGGAAGGCACCTGTACCTCCGCCGAGGTGGAGATCCTGGAGAGCGGCAAGATGCAGGGGATCTTCAAGGGGGGCAGTCTCTCCATCTGCAAGGGCGGCAACTTTGTTGGCCAGTCCCAGCCCACCGTGGCCGGCAAGGCCGATCCCGTGTTGCAAGCCTTGTCTGAAAACAGTTCGTCCGGGAGCAAGCAGCCGGAGAACAAGAGCAATGTGAAAAAGCTGCCGCACGAGCCGAAAGGCAAGTCGACCGAGGAGCTGGCCAAGCAGGCGTGATGCCGTTTGCCAGCGGTGCAGATGACGGTTGTTCAGGAAAACAGAGAGGGGGCCACGATGGCCCCCTCTGCGTTTATCTGTCACCCGTTAGCTGCGGCGTGGCGGCAGCATATTGGTGAGGGTGTTGTCTTTGAGAATATGGTGGTGATAGAGGGCCGCCACCGTGTGCAGGCCGATCAGGGCGTAACCGATATTACCCAGCGTCTCGTGCACCTCCTTGATCAGTCCCTTGAGGTCCGGACTGGGGGAGAGCAGGGCAGGCAGCTCAAGCCCGAAGAAGGGGATGGGCTTGCCCGCGGCGCTCAGCAGCAGCCAGCCAAACAGCGGGGTGAGAATCAGAAAACCGTAGAGGGCGAGGTGGGCCAGTTTTGCCAGCTTGTGCATGATCGGGGAGAGCTCGGGCACGATACGGGGTGTCGGGCTCATCCAGCGCAGGGCCAGTCTGACAAAGACCAAGGCGAAGATAAGCAGCCCCAGCATAAAGTGCCACTCCTTCATCAGATCCCGGCCAGGGTCCCCTTTAGGGAAAATATCGCGAAATTCGATCAGGGCGTAGACGGCGATCATGGCCCACAGGGTCAGCCAGTGAAGCCCGATATTCAGGGTGCCATAACGTTGTTCACTGTTCATCAGCATAGGTTTGTTCCTTCGAAGTGTTGTCACATCCGTGTGGCATCCCCGCACTCAAACGTGTCGGAGCGAGGCCAGATCCTTTGGCGGCAACAGCCGGGCTACCATGCTTGCCATACATCGATAGCCTGCTGCTGGCATCAGTCAGAGAGGAGATGCCCTCTGCTGTCTGCATGGTATCACTGGCAACCGGGTGGATAGTCTGATCAATGCCACACAATTTACAGGCTCATTAAGCCCCTTGTGACGTGAAGAAGGCGTGAAATAGCATCAGTGATGTCGGCCCGCCCAGGTTCAGGCGGGCTCGATGGCCAGCACCACGCAATCCGGCTCGCTGATGCAAAAACGGACGTTGCAGTCAAACAGCCGCACCCCGTACTCCTTCTCATCCGGCTTGCCCTTCTTGTAGGCGGGGCGCGGATCTTGCGCCAGCACTTCGCTCACCAGCTGGCGCAGCTCGGGGTGAGCCTTGAGCCAGGGTTGTAGTTGTTGCTCGGCCGCGGCACTGAAGCTCACCGCCAGCGGCGGGGTGGGGGCGTCGGGGGCAAAGCCGCCACGGGCATCCGGCAGGCTGTCGGCATAGGGAATGTAGGGCTTGATATCGACGATGGGGGTGCCATCGAGCAGATCCACCGCCCCCAGCTCCAGCCACAGCTTGCCCCGTTCACGGCCGACCCCGTGCAGCTCGACCACCGAGAGCCCTAGCGGATTTGGGCGGAAGGTGGAGCGAGTGGCAAAGACGCCGACCCGCTCGTTGCCGCCAAGGCGCGGCGGACGCACCGTCGGATGCCAGCCCTGCGCCATGGTCTGGTGAAAGACGAAGCTGAGCCACAGATGGGAGAACTGCTCGATGCCGCGCAGCATATCCGGCTGATCGTAAGGGGGGAGCAGCTCGAGGCGGGCGCGGGCCGATTTGACCAGTCCGGGCTGGCGGGGGATGGCGAACTTCTCCTTGTAGGGAGAGCGGATGATCCCGAGGGTGTCGATTTCGAACTTCATGGCGGATCCTGACTGAAAACCCCGGCAATTTAGCACAGGCGGCCCCAAAACGCAGGTTCGGCCTTATTACGCCCATTTCTGCGGCGCTGCCGTGATCCCTGTCCCATCCCGGCCAGTCGGGGGCTGTGCCCGCACGCCGAGTTGCGTAGGGTGGAGGCATTGGCGTGTCAGGATGAAATATGCGCACATGCGCCGAAGGGGGAGGGAGAGGGATGAAACTGCTGATTATCGGTGGCACCGGCTTTTTGGGGCGCCACCTCACCGCGCTGGCGCTGAATTGGGGCCATGAAGTGACGTTGTTCAACCGTGGCCTGCACCAGCATCCGGACTGGCGCGATCTGGTGCAGCTCACCGGCGACAGGGACAAGAGCCTGATCGCCCTGCAAGGGGCCAGTTTGCAGTGGGATCTCGTCATCGATACCTGCTGCTATCGCCCCGAGCAGGCGGCGAGCCTCTCGGCAGCTTTACTCGGGCGCTGCGCGCGGCTCATCTTTATCTCCACCATCAGCGTCTATCGCGATTTCTCAATGCCCGGGATGGATGAGTCGGCGCCGCTGCATGCTATCCCAGAAGGGGAAATGCCCACTGACTATGGCCCCCTCAAGGTGTTGTGCGAGCAGGAGTATCGCGCCCGCTGGGGCGAGCGGCTCTGCATCCTGCGCCCGGGCGTGCTGTGCGGCCCCCATGATCCTACCGGGCGCATGGCCTGGTGGATTAAGCGGGTGCAGCAGGGCGGGCTCTGGTTGCTGCCGGGCAGTGGCGAGGATCGCTTGCAGTATCTCGATGTGCGCGACTGCGCCGAGTTTGTGTTGCGCGCGGCCGAGCAGCAGTTGGGGGGCACATTCAACTTGCTCAAGCCCGGCATTACCCTCTGCGACTGGCTGGAGCGGCTGAGCGCTCGGTTGCAGCCCGCCCGCCCCATCCAGCCCGAGTGGCTGCCCTGGTCCACCCTGATGGCAGCCGGAATCGAGCCCTGGCAGAGCTATCCCACCCTGCTACCCTGCGCGCAGGCGGAGTTTGCCGGTTACGGCTCTATAAGCGCCGAGGCGGCCATCGTCCACGGGTTGAACTTCCGGCCACTGGAGGAGACCGCCGCCGACCTTGCCCACTGGCTGGCCATCGAGCCTGCCGCAGGGGTAGCGGCGAATGCCATGACTGAGGCACAGGAGACCTCGCTGCGGCAGCAGTTGCTGGAGCCCAGTCTGCAATAAGGGAGGGTGCATCGAGCCGCTGCTGTCGAAAATTGCTGCAATAGCGCGAACATAACGAGAGAGGGCATCCCGCGGGATGCCCTCTCTGTCTATCAAATGCCTGATGACGGCTTAAGATCGGCTGACTCCATTTCCTATCGTAGCGCTGTCGCTCGCCGAGTTAGCGGATGGCGGCCCCCGCGGCTACCAGCAGCTCTTTCAAAATGGTGCGATGGCAGTAGGACTCCTGCTCGCAGTAGCAACCGACCGAGAGGTTGGTGGTGTGGGAGAGGGCAGCCAGCAGCGCCAGATCATGTCTGGCGGCAGGTTGCGCCATCTCGGCCTTGTACTGTTTGCCAAACGCCGCCCACTGGGCGGGTGTCTCGGCTGCCAGCCCCAGCTTCATGGTCTCGCTGCTGGGGGCGAGGTTGGGGAACCAGACATCGTACCAATGCTGGCTGGCAAATTCGCTTTTGGGTATGCCGCGGGGCGGGCGGCGCACCGTGCCGATCCGCAGCCCCTCATCGGGCAGGCGCGGGCTGCCAAGGCGAACGATAGCGAGGGCCATGACAGCGAGTTATTTCTCTTCGGCCACTTTCAGCGCCTGCCCGTAGCAGATCACCTGTTTCAGGCAGCCCGGGGTGTCGCTGAATTCGGCGCATTTGTCGATGGTGACGCCGTTGCCACCCATGTCGGCGGCGCGGCGGCGGGCCAGGGTGCGCGCTTCACCTGCGTTGGGCACCGGCTGGTTGGCGTCGGCCTGGCAGGATTCACCCTCGATGGTGCCGAGGTAGAGGTAGTTGAGGTCAGCCAGCTCACCCTGTTCATAGATGCGCACGCTACCGGGTTTGAAGTATTCGTCGAAGTTCTCTTTATCCAGATTGCTGTTGAAGGCGTAGTTGGCACAGCCGGAGGCAATCAGGGGCATCATCAGGATCAGGCGTTTCATCGTCTCGTATCTTGTGTCGGTGATGAGGACAGTAGAAATGCGCAGGCGCTCCATGTCGGCATCTTGTTGAATAATGAGGGGGACATTATAGGGGCCAGCCGCCTGCGGCGACCAGCCCCGTTTTGCGCCCTGTTGTCGGGGTGTGACCCCCATCAGCCTGATATCAAACCGGAGCCAGTCGCTGATAGAGGCTGCGGTAGTAATCATCCGCCAGCAGCTCGTTGTGAGGGGCGCAGAGGCGGATCTGTCCCTCTTCCATCAGGGCAATCCGGTCCATCTGTTCCATCCCCAGCAGGCGGTGGGAGATAAGCAGCAAGGTGCGATCTGCCCCAAGCTTGAACAGCAGATCCATGATCTCCCGCTCGGTCTGACTGTCGAGCCCTTCGGTCGGCTCATCGAGCAGCCAGAGCGGCGCATCGTGCAGCAGGGCGCGGGCGATGCCGATACGGCGACGCTCACCACCGGAGAGGGGGCGGCCGCCGTCACCGAGCCAGGCGTCGAGGCCCGCCTCATCTTCCAGCAGATTGGCCAGTCCGACCTGGGTCAGCACCTCGACCAGCTGCTCGTCAGTGGCGGTCGGGGCGGCCAGCTTGAGGTTGCCCCGCAGGGTATCGGCAAACAGATGCACCCGCTGGCTCACCACCGAGATGGAGGCGCGCAGCGCCCCTTCGCTGTAGTCGGTCAGCGGCTTGCCACCCAGCAGGATTTTGCCCGCCTGCGGGCTCCACTCCCGGGTCAGCAGCCCCATCAGGGTCGATTTGCCGCAGCCGGTCTGGCCCAGCAGCGCCAGCTTCTCACCGGCGTGCAGCTGCAGGGTGCAGCCACGCAGCACCGGCTGGGGGTTGCCGGGGTAGCCAAAATAGAGGTCATTGATCTGCAGCGCGCCAGCGGTAGCGTG
Organism: Aeromonas sp. R2-4; assembly: GCF_040908365.1. NCBI lineage: Bacteria > Pseudomonadati > Pseudomonadota > Gammaproteobacteria > Aeromonadales > Aeromonadaceae > Aeromonas > Aeromonas sp. R2-4. The sequence goes on along the minus strand of NZ_JBFODO010000031.1, from coordinate 47,837 downwards.
GGTCTGCTCGTCGCCCCACACGGGGGCTTTTGCCTCTTGCAGGATCTCGTTCAGGCGGCGTGCCGAGGTGAGGCTGGTGGAGAGGTGCTGGAAAGCCCCCGCCAGCGGCATCAGAGCCTCGAAGCTTGCCAGGGTGGCAAAGACCATCAGTGCTGTGATGGGGTCGGGCGCCGCACCCGCTACCCCATGACCGGCCAGCCAGAGCATCAGGGTCAGGGTCCAGCCGCTCAGCAGTTGCACCGAGAAGTTGGCCAGCCCGCTCACCTTGGCCATGCGGGCCTGTGCGGCGAGCAGCGCCTGTTCGGCCTGTTGCAGCTCAACCAGCGCCTTGGGAGCCGCGGCAAACATCTGCAGCTCGGCCTGACCATCCAGATAGTCCACCATCCGGGTACGCAGGGTCGATTTTTCGGCAATCAGCGCCTGACCGGGGCGACGGCCGAGGAAGTAGAACACCAGCGGCAGGGCAATCATGCCAAACAGCAGAATGGCACCCAGGGTGAGGGCGAGGCGACTGTCGAAAAACGACAGGAAGAAGACCAGTCCGGCGGTGCTGAGCAGGGCCGCGCCTATGGGGGTGATCAGCCGCAGATAGACGTGGTCCATCGCATCGATGTCGGCCACCAGCCGGTTGAGCAGATCCGCCTGACGGAAACCGGCCAGAGTACCGGTGGAGAGCGGCGAGAGTTTCTGCCAGAACCAGACCCGTAGTCGGGTCAGTACCCTGAAGGTGGCGTCGTGGCTCACTACCCGCTCACCCCAGCGACCGGCTGTGCGGACGATGGAGAAGAAGCGCACCCCGCCCGCGGGGGTCATGTAGTTAAAGGCATGGGTCGTCGCAACTGTCATTCCCGCCACGGCGGCGGCGGAGAGGAACCAGCCGGAGAGGGAGAGCAGCCCCATGCCGGCGGCCAGGGTCACCAGCGCCAGCAGCAAACCAATGGTGAGGCTGAGCCAGTGTTGGCGATAGAGGCGCAGAAACGGCAACAGATCACTCATCGAGAGAACCTCCGGAACGTTGGGAGAGCAGGCGGGCAAAAGGCCCATCCGCCTGACTCAATTGTTGGAAGCTGCCTTGCTCCACCAGCTGGCCGCGGGCCAGCACCATTATCTTGTCCATCTTGGTAAGCTGGTCGAGGCGGTGGGTGATCATCAGCAGGGTCTGGCCAGCCATCGCCTGCTCAAGGGTGGTCATGATGGCGCGTTCGGAGTGGCGATCCAGACTGGCGGTCGGTTCATCGAGCACCATCAGCTGGGTTGATTTGAGCAGGGTGCGCGCCAGGGCGAGGCGCTGGGCCTGACCGACCGAGAGGCCGCCAGCCTGATCGCCGACCGGATAGTCGAGCCCCTTTTCCATGGCAAATTCCCACGCCTGCGCCTGTTTCAGGGCATCTTCCAGCTCGGCATCGCTGGCCGTTGGCTTGGCCAGCAGCAGGTTGTCGCGCAAGGAGGCGTGGAACAGCTGCGGGTTTTGCGAGAGCCAGCCCAGTTGCAGGCGCCATTGGCTCATGTCAAGGGTGGCAAGCTCCTGCCCGTTGACCTTGAGCTCGCCACGATAGGGAGCAAAGCCGAGCAGGGCGTTGACCAGCGAGCTCTTGCCTGCGCCGCTGACGCCGATGAGGGCGGTGCGCGAACCGGCTTCCAAAGTGAAGTCGATGGGGCCGACCAGCACCTTGCCTTCGGCGCTCAGCACTTCAAGGGCTTTGGCTTCTACCTTGACCGGGCTGTCGGCATGGAACGGCGCTGTGCCTGCGGCCGGCTCGCTCACCTCGGCTTCGAGGAATTCAAGCAGCTGCTCGGCAGCGCCGATAGCCTGCGCCTTGGCGTGGTAGTGGGCACCCAGTTCTCGCAGCGGGGCGTAGAACTCGGGGGCGAGAAACAGCACGAACAGGCCGGTAAAGAGGGTGACCTTGACCCCATAGCTACCAAAGTTCAGATGGTCGATATAAGAGAAGCCGAAGTAGACTGCGACCAGCGCTACCGAGATGGCGGCGAAGAACTCCAGCACGGCGGTGCTCAAAAACGCCAGGCGCAGCACTTCCATGGTGCGCTCGCGAAAATCTTCCGAGGCGTCGCGAATGGCGTCACCTTCAGCCTGGGTACGCATAAAGAGTTGCAGGGTGCGCAGCCCCTTCAGCCGATCGAGGAAATGGCCGGAGAGACGGGCCAGCGCCTGAAAGTTGCGGCGGTTGGCATCGGCGGCGCCCACACCCACCAGGATCATAAAGATGGGGATGAGGGGGGCAGTGCCCAGCAGGATCAGGCCCGCCGCCCAGTTGACCGGGAATACAGCCACCAGAATGACCACCGGAATAAAGACGGCGATGGCCATCTGCGGCAGATAGCGGGAGAAGAAATCCTGCATGTTTTCAATCTGTTCCAGCAACAGGCTGGCCCAGCTACCGGCCGGACGGCGCTGGATATAGGCTGGACCGAGGCGACTCAAGCGAGTGAGCACCAGCTGGCGGATGGTCTGGCGCACCGCGCTGCCCGCCTTGAAACTGGCCACTTCGCGGCCATAGGCCAGAGCGGCCTTGCCAAGCGTCACCAGCAGCAGGGTAATAAAGAGCGTGATGGATTGCTCAGGTGTTGAGCCTTCGATGATAAAGCCGTGCAACAGGGTCGCCAGCAGCCAGGCTTGCGCCACCATAAGAATGCCCTGGCCAAGGCCAAAAGCGATGGATATCGTGATCCAGCGGCGACCGTGACTCGATTGCTTGCGCAACCAGCCATAGAGACGTTTTTGCGTTTTTTTATCCATTACCACCATCCTCGCGTCGAGTGGCGCAAGACTATCCTTGCCGTTTGGCCTTGGCAACCTTGTAAATTATCTGTGTTGAAAATGTTTGATTGAAAAAGCAACCGTCTGTTCAATCCTTGTCCGAACAGATTGATTTATTGAAAAAAGTGGCAAAGGCGCCATTGCGCTCGGCGGCAAAATGCATATAGTAGGAGCCCTGACGCGGGTGTAGTTCAATGGTAGAACGGTAGCTTCCCAAGCTGCATACGTGGGTTCGATTCCCATCACCCGCTCCAAATTTCAGATGCCAGGCGGGCATCGTATAATGGCTATTACCTCAGCCTTCCAAGCTGATGATGCGGGTTCGATTCCCGCTGCCCGCTCCAGCTTCAAAACAAAAAGCCCACTCCTGCGAGTGGGCTTTTTGTTTTTCATCTGTCTTGTGCGCCGTTCGACGTCACGCTCACCATTTCTAAGCTTTAAGGCAAGCCGCAGAGACAGAAAAGGCGCCTGAGGCGCCTTTTCAGATCAACAGCATAGCGGGAGCTTATTCCTGCTCCAGCTCACCACAGAAACGGTAGCCTTCGCCGTGGATGGTGGCGATGATCTCCGGAGTATCGTTAACGCTTTCGAAGTGCTTGCGAATGCGACGGATGGTCACATCGACGGTACGGTCGTGGGGCTTGAGCTCACGGCCGGTCATCTTCTTCAGCAGCTCGGCACGGGTCTGGATCTGGCCCGGGTTTTCGCAGAAGTGCAGCATGGCGCGGAACTCGGAGCGCGGCAGCTTGAACATGTCGCCAGTCGGGCTGACCAGTGCGCGGCTGTTGATATCCAGCGCCCAGCCGTTGAACAGGTAGCGCTCAACCAGTTTCTTCTCTTCGCCACCGGCTGCCACGTTCATGGTGCGGCTCAGCAGGTTGCGGGCACGGATGGTCAGTTCGCGCGGGTTGAACGGCTTGGTGATGTAATCATCGGCGCCGATCTCCAGACCCAGGATCTTGTCCACTTCGTTGTCACGACCGGTCAGGAACATCAGAGCGATGTTGTCGTTCTCACGCAGTTCACGGGCCAGCAGCAGGCCGTTCTTGCCCGGCAGGTTGATGTCCATGATCACCAGATTGATGGTGTGGGAAGTGAGGGCTTGATGCATTTCGTCGCCGTTGTTGGCTTCGAGCACGATGTAGCCTTCGGCTTCAAAAATGCTTTTCAGGGTATTGCGTGTGACCAGCTCGTCTTCGACGATCAGAATGTGTGGTGTTTGCATGAGTATTCCCAGATTCTTATCAGTTAATTATCTTAAATTTAACACTCTTTGGCGTTTCAAACCGATTTCCTGACTGATCCTGAAAATTTATTACGTCATCCTGGGTATGAGAGTCAGGTCGGAATATCGCGAATTAGGCATCAGTACCGGCAAGTATCCCTGTGCCACTTATAGGTTCCCGACAAGTCTGGTCGAGCAGAGCCTGGAAAGGTCGTCCATTACGAAAGTGGCCGCATTTTATCAGTTAACAGGAGCATAACAACACTCTTTGCCGTCAGATAGCAACTTTTTAACTCTGATTTGATATAGGTCAAACCCTGGTACAGCTGCATCATACTTGGCCTGAACCGTGTTTTCGCCCCTACAAAATGTAATGGAATGTAACATGTGATTGACATGAATTTGTGGGAAAACTACAAGAAAATTTGCTTTATCGCGCCATTTGAGCCACCAGACAGGTCTGCCTTTGCCATCATCACAGCCTGGAATCCGGCCAGCCAGTGGGTCACAGAACGACGCAATATGCGGCGGGAACGGGCGCTGTGGCGCCATCTGACCGTGGATTTGCACGTGCCCGTGGTGGGGCCATTTTGGGGATCTGACCCGGACGAACGCTGGCAGGAGTCATCGCTGGCGGTGGCGCTATCCCTGCCACAAGCCCGTCAGCTGGCTGCGCGTTTTGGCCAGAACGCCATCTACTGGGTGGAGGATCGCCAGCTCTGGCTGGTGCCAGTATTGACGGATAAATCAGCAGTTTGTCTGGGCAATATTGAATCCTTCTGGATTGCCAGAAACCTTGCCTGATGAAAGAATGAACACCTTCATGTATCTGAAAGGAATCAAATCATGCTGGATCTCCTGCCCGACCTCTGCGATCAACATGGCGACTTGCTGCAAGTGGCCGACCCGGTGTTTCAGGATTTTGGCGGCAAGGCCATCTTCTATGGTCGCGCCGTAACGCTCTCCTGTTATGAAGACAACAGTCTGGTGCGGGATCTGGTGACCCGCCCCGGTCACGGCAAGGTGATGGTGATCGATGGCGGCGGCTCGCTGCGCCGTGCGCTGCTGGGCGATCAACTGGCGGTCAAGGCGGTGGAGCAGGGGTGGGAGGGGATCCTGATCCACGGCGCGGCGCGGGATGTGGGCACTCTGGCGACACTGGCGCTCGGGGTCAAGGCGCTGGCAGCCTGTCCGGTCAAGACCGAGAAGCGAGGATTGGGAGAGCTGGGGGCCGTGGTCAGCTTTGCCGGTGTGACCATCCACGAAGGGGATTACGTCTATGCGGATCGCAACGGCGTGGTGGTGAGTGCCACGCCGCTGATCTGATTCAGAAGTTGAAACCGACCCCCAGACTCAGTGCCTGATCGGCAGTGATGGCGCTGACGCCGTAGTTGGCGGTGAGGGAGAGTCTGGGGGTCAGCAGCAGGCTGGAGTTAAGCTCCAGCAGGGTGCTGGCCTTGTTGAGATCGAGATGCTTGATCTGGCTGCCGATATTGAATGCCGGAGAGAGCTGGTAGCGTACCCCCGAACTCATATTGAAACCGGATGTGCGATTCTGATCCGCCACCGCCGGGCCCGCTTCCATAAAGAGGGTCACATCATCCACCACCGGATATTGATAGCCGCTATTGACCAGCCAGAGATCAAAACTGTCGCTGTGATGGCTATGGCCATTGAGCAGCACACCCGAGTAACTTTTGACATAGAGAGACGGGTTGGATTGCGGCTGAACCACTGCCCAGTCGGCGGCCTGTACAGCCATGCTGGCGCAGGTTGCAAGCAGTGTGATGATGAGCGATTTGACCATTCGTTTCCCCTCCCTGGGTCCGGAACTGAGCCTAAGCATGGCACATGCCAGCTGGTAGTAAAGTGAAGGGAGATCACAATAAAATCCTTTGGCATGGGCGCCAGCCATGATAAACAGGCTGCCGTATTGATGGCTCTAATCATTAAGAGGTGAATCCATGAACAAGAAACTGACTCTGCTGGCCGCGCTGGCACTGGGAGGCTGCGCAATGGCAACAGGTTCCAGCATGGCTCAACTGCAAGCATCCAGCTGGCAGTTGCAAGGCGCTACCGGCGATACCTTTACCCTGCAAGTGGTCGACGGCAAGGTGGCGGGCAAGGGCGGCTGCAACCGCTATTTTGGCGGTATCACCAAACAGGGTGACGGTGTCTTGACGCTGGGCGCCATGGGCTCCACTCGCATGATGTGCATCGGTGACGCCATGAACAAAGAGACCGAGTTCCTGCAAAAGCTGGAGAAGGTGGCAACCTACTCCATCAACGGCAACCAGCTGACTCTGAGCGATGCCAACAAGGCGGCCCTGCTCACCTTTAACGCGGTGCCTGCTGCCAAATAAGGCACGCGTTTGTCTGATTGCCCCGACAGCTCTGACTGTCTGATACACGCCCTCCTTCTGGAGGGCGTCTGTTTATCTGCGATGAACCCTGTGTGGTCATCCGCGATTGTTGTTCACTCGTCGATTCTCCAGTCAGCCCGCTTTGATGCCAGAACCTCGTATCTTTGCTTCGGTACGTATCTTGATCATTTCAATAATTCTTGTATAGTTGAAATGAAAGGTCACACCAAGGGGAATGAAGATGAACAAAGAGATGGCCACCAAGGTCTTTGAATCGCTGGCATCCGGCATCCGGCTCGATGTATGGCGGCTGCTGGTCAAGGGCGGGTTGGAGGGGCGGGTCGCGGGCGAACTGGCCAGCGAACTCGATATTGCCCCCAACACCCTCTCGTTTCACCTCAAGGCGATGCTCAACACCGGTCTGCTGTCGGTGGAGCAGGAGGGGCGCTTTCTGCGCTACCGCGCCAATATTCCCCTGATGCTGGATGTGATCGCCTATCTCACCGAGGAGTGCTGCGCCGGTCATCCCGAAGCGTGCGGCGTGATGCGCGCCGAGTCAGCCTGCTCCCCCCATGTTCTGCCTGCGCAGCCCTGCTGCACCAAGGAGTAATGCCATGTCCTTCATTCAGATTTTTGATCCCGCCCTCTGCTGCTCCAGCGGTGTTTGTGGCACCGAGGTTGATCAGGCACTGGTCACCTTCGCAGCCGACCTAGCCTGGGCCAAGGCGCAGGGGGTGGCCATCGAGCGTTTCAATCTGGCCCAGCAGCCGATGCAGTTTGCCGAGACACCTGCCGTCAGCGCTTTTCTGACCCACGCCGGGGAGGAGGGGTTGCCGCTGGTGCTGGTGGAGGGACAGGTGGTGTTGACCGGCCGTTATCCGAGCCGCAGCGAGTTGGCTCGTTATGCCGGGCTGCCTGCGCCGCAAGCGGCCATCAAGGGGATCGTCAAGGGCGGCTGCTGCTCTGGCAGCGGTTGCTGCTGAGTCGTGACGCACCATTCGGGAGAGGCTATGTACCATTTTCTGACCAATCCACCGCCGTTTCTCTTTTTCACCGGCAAGGGCGGGGTGGGCAAGACCTCGCTGGCTTGCGCCAGTGCGGTAGCGCTGTGTGATATTGGCAAGCGGGTGCTGCTGGTGAGCACAGATCCTGCCTCCAACGTGGGGCAGGTGTTTGCCACCGAGATCGGCAATCGCGTCACCACCATCGCCGCTGTGTCCGGTTTGTCGGCGCTGGAGATAGATCCCCCCGCGGCGGCCAAAGCTTATCGGGAGCGGATCGTCGGGCCGGTGCGCGGCAAGTTGCCCGAGAGCGTGGTACGCAGCATCGAGGAGCAGCTCTCCGGCGCCTGCACCACCGAGATCGCCGCCTTTGACGAATTCACCGCCCTGCTGACTGACCAAACGCTGCTGGCCGAGTATGACCACATCGTCTTTGATACGGCTCCAACCGGTCACACCATCCGGCTGCTGCAACTGCCGGGCGCCTGGAGCGAATTTCTGGAGCAAGGCAAGGGGGATGCCTCCTGCCTGGGCCCGCTGGCGGGGTTGGAGAAACAGCGCAGCCAGTATGCAGAGGCGGTCGCCGCGCTGGCTGATGCTGCTCGCACCCGCTTGGTGCTGGTGGCGCGCGCCCAGCAGTCCACCCTGCGGGAAGTGGCCCGCACCCATGAGGAGCTGGCGGCCATCGGCCTGGCAAACCAGCAGTTGGTGATCAATGGCCTCTTCCCCGAAGGCGCCATTGCCGGAGATCCGCTGGCAATGGCGCTCTGGCAGCGTGAGCAACAGGCTCTTGTACAGATGCCGCAGGGGATAAAGGGGCTGGCGCAGGATCATATCCCGCTGCTGGCCACCAATCTGGTGGGGGTCGACAGTTTGCGGCTGTTGCTGCAATCAGAGGGAACAACCGCCCAATCTCCGACAGTACAGTCTACAGCCAAGCAAGCCCAGCCCGAGTTGAGTTCGCTGGTGGACGAGCTGGCCGCCGACGGTCACGGCCTCATCATGCTGATGGGCAAGGGCGGGGTGGGCAAAACCACGCTGGCGGCCGCCGTGGCGGTGGAGCTGGCGAGCCGCGGCCTGCCGGTGCACCTCACCACCTCGGATCCCGCCGCGCACCTGAGCGAGACGCTGGCAGGTAGCTTGCCCCATCTGGAGGTGAGCCGCATCGACCCCCACGCCGAGACCGAGCGTTACCGCGCCCAGGTGCTGGCCACCAAGGGAGCAGCCCTGGACGAGCAGGGGCGGGCGTTGCTGGAGGAGGACTTGCGCTCCCCCTGTACCGAGGAGATCGCCGTGTTCCAGGCCTTCTCGCGCATCATTCGCGAGGCGGGCAAGCGCTTCGTGGTGATGGATACAGCCCCTACCGGCCACACCCTGCTGCTGCTCGACGCCACCGGCGCCTACCACAGGGAGATCGCTCGCCAGATGGGAAACAAGGGGCTGCACTTCACCACCCCCATGATGCAGTTGCAGGATCCCAAACAGACCAAGGTGTTGATTGTGACCCTACCCGAGCCCACGCCAGTGCAGGAGGCGGCCAATCTGCAATCCGATCTGCGCCGCGCGGGCATCGAGCCCTGGGGCTGGCTCATCAACTACAGCTTGCAGCAAGCCGCGGTCAGCTCGCCGCTGCTGCAACTGCGGGCCGAGTGCCAGTTGCCCCATATTGAGGCGGTCGAGCAGCAACACGCCAGCCGCTACGCCGTGGTGCCGCTGCTCGCCGAGGAGCCGGTGGGGCCCGATGCCCTAGGCCGCCTCTGCCAGCACCATTGAGTCGCCGCCCCGGCCAGCAGCCGGGGCGGCTTGAATATGCCGTTACTTGTTATAAACCCGTGTTTTGAACCAATAGAAGATGCGGAATTGCGCCGCATCGGGAGCTGTGATGTCTGCAACATGTGATGCCAAGGCCGTGCCTGCCATCGGCTTTTTTGAACGTTATCTGACCGCCTGGGTCGCCCTCTGCATTCTGGTGGGGATCGGGCTCGGGCAGGGGTTGCCGGATCTCTTCAAGGCGATCGGCGCCATGGAGGTGGCCAAGGTCAACCTGCCGGTGGGGCTGCTGATCTGGGTGATGATCATTCCCATGCTGCTCAAGATCGACTTTGGCGCCCTGCATCAGGTGAAGGGGCATCTCAAGGGGATTGGGGTCACCCTCTTTATCAACTGGCTGGTCAAACCCTTCTCCATGGCCTTCCTCGGCTGGCTCTTTATCCGCGTGCTGTTTGCCGACTGGCTGCCAGCGGATCAACTCGACAGTTACGTCGCGGGGCTGATCCTGCTGGCGGCGGCCCCCTGCACCGCCATGGTGTTTGTCTGGAGTCGCCTCACCAACGGCGATCCCTACTTCACCCTGTCGCAGGTGGCGGTGAACGACCTTATCATGGTGTTTGCCTTCGCCCCGCTGGTGGCGCTGCTGCTCGGGGTCTCCAGCATCATAGTGCCGTGGGATACCCTGCTTACCTCTGTGGTGCTCTATATCGTCATCCCGGTCATCATCGCCCAACTGCTGCGCAAGGCCTTGCTGAAAAAGGGAGAGGCCCATTTTGACGGCGTCATGACCCGCATCCAGCCCTGGTCGGTGGCAGCCCTGCTGCTCACTCTGGTGCTGCTGTTCGCCTTTCAGGGCAACGCCATCATTGAGCAGCCGCTGGTTATCGCCCTGTTGGCGGTGCCCATCCTGATCCAGGTGCTGTTCAACTCAGGGCTCGCCTACTGGCTCAACCGCAAGGTGGGGGAGAAGCACTCGGTTGCCTGTCCTTCCGCCCTGATCGGCGCCTCCAACTTCTTCGAGCTGGCGGTGGCCGCCGCCATCAGCCTGTTCGGCTTTCACTCCGGCGCGGCGCTCGCCACTGTGGTCGGGGTGCTGATCGAGGTGCCGGTCATGCTGCTGGTGGTGCGGGTGGTTAACGCCAGCAAACCCTGGTACGAAGCGGGGCTGGGCCGTTAACTGATGGCCGCTAACAGATGGCCGCGAACTGATGCTATCCATTTTCTATTCACTTGATTAATGAGAGACACGCAAATGAGTGCAATCACCATCTATCACAACCCGGAATGTGGTACCTCCCGTAACACCCTGGAGCTGATCCGCAACAGCGGCGTCGAGCCCACAGTCATCCACTATCTGGAGACGCCCCCCTCCCGCGACCAGCTGGTGGCGCTGATCGCCGCCATGGACATGCCGGTGCGGGATCTGCTGCGCAAGAACGTGCCACCCTACGAGGCGCTCGGGTTGGCGGAGGATCGTTTCAGCGATGATGCGCTGATCGATGCCATGCTGGCTCACCCCATCCTCATCAACCGTCCCATCGTGGTCACGCCGCTTGGCACCAAACTGTGCCGTCCGTCGGAAGTGGTGCTCGATATTCTGCCCGATCAGCAAAAAGGGGCCTTCGCCAAGGAGGATGGCGAGCAGGTGGTGGATGCGAGCGGCAAGCGCCTCAAGTAATCATCTGAGTACTCAAGTACGGATTGAAACAGGGACAGCTTCACGCTGGCCCTGTTTCGTTGTGTGAACAAGTTGAAAAAGTTACTCCGGCCAATCGTTTTACCGCTTTTTCTGTGACGATGATCACTGTACCATCGCCGCCCGACCTGCCACCCGCCGCATCTCCCCCTGCGACGGCGTTGGCGTCACCCGATACATGCTGTCACCCGGAACGTGAATGACCCCAGGATGGGACCCGCCACTAACCTGTAGGTTTGTGGTCTGCGTGTCGCGTGGGTCGGCACTTCTCCCGCCGGATCGCCCGCGACGCCTGTCTGCAGACTTGCCATATGAAACTCCTCTCTTCATAGGTGCAAGATGACACTGTTATTGAGTCTGGTCGGTATGCTGGCCCTGATGTTTATCGCTTGGCTGGCGAGTGAAAACCGCCGAGCCATCCGCTGGCGAACCGTGCTGGGGGCGCTCGCCCTGCAAACCGGTTTTGCTGCTCTGGTGCTCTACTTCCCCCCCGGACAAATCATGCTCGGTGCCATGAGTAATGGCGTCTCCGCCCTGCTCGGCTTTGCCGACAGCGGTATCCGTTTCGTGTTTGGCGATCTCGCCAGCAACGGCTTTATCTTCGCCGTGCGGGTGCTGCCGCTGGTGATCTTTATCAGCGCGCTGATCGCCGTGCTTTACCACTTCGGCATCATGCAGTGGGTGATCCGGGTACTGGGCGGTGCTATTCATCGCCTGCTCGGCACCAGCCGCGCCGAATCCCTGGTGGCCACCGGCAACATCTTCCTGTCGCAAGGGGAGTCGCCGCTGCTTATTCGTCCCTTCCTCGCCGGTATGACCCGCTCCGAACTCTTTGCGGTGATGACCTGCGGCATGGCTTCGGTAGCGGGCTCGGTGCTGGGCGGTTACGCCGGTCTGGGTGTGGATCTGAAATACCTCATTGCCGCCTCCTTTATGGCGGCGCCGGGTGGCCTGCTGATGGCCAAACTGCTGGTGCCGGAGCAGCAGCAGGTGAGCGATCAGACCGAGATCACCCTCGACAAGAGCGACTACAGCAACGCCATCGACGCACTGGCGGGCGGCGCCATGGGCGGCATGAAGATCGCCGTGGCCATCGGTACTATCCTGCTGGCCTTTGTCAGCGTCATCACCATGATCAACGCCGGTCTCACCACCGTCGGCGAGTGGTTCGGCTGGGCCGATCTCTCCTTGCAGCAGCTGCTTGGCTATCTGTTTGCCCCGGTGGCCTGGCTGATTGGTGTGCCCGCCAGCGAGATGATGGCGGCAGGATCCCTGATTGGTCAGAAGGTGATCATGAACGAGTTCGTCGCCTATCTGGACTTTGCCAATATCAAGGCAGATCTGAGCGCACACACCCAGATCATCATCACCTTCGCCCTCTGTGGTTTTGCCAATCTGGGCTCCATTGCGGTGCAGCTTGGCTCCATCGGCACCATGGCGCCGGAGCGCCGCCACGATGTGGCCAATATGGGCTTCAAGGCGGTGCTGGCGGCGACCCTGGCCAACCTGATGAGCGCCACCCTGGCCGGGATCTTTGTCTCCCTCTGATGAGATAAAACGAGGCTGCGCCAGTAAAAAAGCGCCCGCCCCATCTGGGGCGGGCGCTTTGTTTTATGGGCAGGGTGCTAGCGAGTGTTCGCTTCCCCCAGCCGTGGGTTGAGGGAGAGGATCCGGGTCTTGCTGACCCGGTGACGATAGATCTCCCGCAGATAGAGCAGCGCCTTTTTCACCGATTCGCGGCTGAGGCGAATATCGTTGATGGAGACGAACTTCTCCTTCTCGCGGATAAGCTCCCGATATTTCTTCTCATACATGGGCTTGATGGCGTACCAGTTGGTATCGAGGATCTTGGCCGGGTTCTCGAACTCGTTGAGCATGCTGTCGAGCAGCGCATCGTTCCACTCCTCATTGCAGATCATCTCGATCACCGCCTTGTCCAGATGCTCATCGAAGCGATAGTGATCCTTGGCAAAGCAGCGCTTGATAAAGGCCACGATCAGGGTCAGGAAGTCATCGCTCAGGCAGGGGCTCTTGACGATCAGGGTGGTGAGAGAGATGTTGGCCGACGCTCCAATGACCAGCGCATAGCGCTTGAGGGTGGTATTGGGGAAGAGTCCGTTGAGGTGAGACTTGAGCCGGTTGAGATCCATATAGGAGAGCTTGTACTCCTTGGGCAGGGAGATGATCGACACCACCGATGAGCAGTTCTTGAAGAAGTGCAGCTCGTTGAGGTGGGCCGGGTCATGGCCACTTTTCACATAGTCGTCCAGATACTCCCGATAGTTGCCCGCCTCGATGGGCAGCAGACTGATCCCCTCGATGGCCTGGGTCATCTTGTTGAAGTGGGGCAGCTCGATGGAACGGGTGAAGAGATCGTCCACATTGAGCCCGTCCTCCTTGTCAAACAGGCCGCTGGGGGGCGAGATGGACTCGGCATACGCCACCGCCACCGGCCCCGCCAGACTCATAAAGAGGTCGTTGGCATCGAGCCGAATGGTCTCGCTGATGTCGATGCCCGCCCGGCGAAAGTAGTTCTCGTCGTAGTCGGTGGTGACGGCCTGAGCGGTAAGAATGTTGAAGATCTGCTGGGAGATGTACTGGTTGGCGTACTTCTCCATGGTGTTGACATCAACATGCTGGATCTCGCCATCGTCGCTCTCTTCGGCGTAGCGCATGATGTCGTTGGAGATCAGCATCATGGCATTCCAGGGCCTGATCCGCTTGAGCATGCTGGCATCGCACGCCTGCTCGTTGTCGAAGTGATAGGAGAAGTCCCACTCCTCGGCCAGATACTTGCACAGCAAACGCCCCGCGTTGATGTGCAGCGCTTCCGAGATCTCGATACCCCGATCACAGATATTGGGCAGGATGCAGATGCCGCTGGTGAAGATGGGATCGAACATGAAGTGCTCCCCGAGGGAGAGATGCTCCTCCTCTTCTGACGGGGGTGAAAAGGTCTTGCTCATGTAGGAGTACTGTTGGGCCAGCCCGAACTCGGAGGCCATGCCGGAGCCGGTGCCGCCCCCGGCACTGAAGATGTAGAAATAGAGGCGGGACTGGTTGGCCTTGATGCCGCAGGAGTCCACCAGATAGGTATGAATGGCCTGCCACTCGGAGTTGGCGAAGTAGTGGGGGCTTTTGTTGAGGATGATCTTGGCCAGATACTGGCCAAGGATGGGGGCGTTACCCGCGCCTCCCGCATGGATCTCCGACAAGTCCATCACCCGCATCTTGGCGTAGTCACGCAAGGAGCCACCTTCGCCGCTGCGATTGGAGTGGCGGATGCGGCCATCGATGTCCTTGTCCAGATCCCCCAGCATCACCATGGGCTCGATCAGAAAGACCGGTCGAGCCCCGTTGTTTGGCAGCCGCAGATTGCGCCGGATCCAGCTTACCGGACCAAACTCCTTCTCCCGCTTGCGTTGTTCTTCACTGTTGAATTCATTGAGATAAAAGCTGCGGGCGTTGTAGACCAGCGAGGCCACATCCTGCGCGATGTTGGAGCCGCAGCGTCCCAGCCCCACCAGACAGACGGACGGAAAGTTGTGGGGCACGGCGGCGCCCGTTTCACTCTCTCCGATGGCGGCCGGAAACACCGCGTGGCGCAGCTGTTCCAGATTGGCAAGAATGCGGGCCAGATCCCCTTCGGTGTAGTAGAGGTAACGGTTACCTGCGTCCTGCTCATCATCCGTGCTGATAGGTAGCAGATCGATATGCTCGGTCATGAAAAAAGATCCCTCTTGGCGGCGAATGTATATAAATCAGCAGCTTTGCACTGCCCGCTAACTCTAGATGATAAAAAGCGGGGGCGCGGTGAGCGGAGGGTGAGAGTTGTTACTGTGTGATCATGGGCACAACAACACCCCGGAAATCAGCCGGTACTCCTCAACGGACGGATTGGGTGACGGTGCCCCATTTTCCTGAAAAGGGGGACGAACAGACTCAACAACGTGTTGACCCCGTGCCGGATCATCCCGCTCTGAGCGGACTGTTTCCCTTGCACTGGCGTGGTGGCGCATACATGAAAAAGAATTCTTAGATTGGTTTTAGCACTTCCAATCGATTATTTGATTGGGCAGTAACGGCATTAGCGGTGTCAGATTAGGGGAGCAGGTTGGCCAACGCGCCGTCAGCCAGTCTTTACGCGGTCACACAAGGAGACACTCTGATGGAAACACTTGACCAGAAAATCGACACCATGCGAGAAGCATTTATGCAGCAGGAGCGCAAACAGGCCCACGACAAGTGGCAAGCCAGGATCGAGGAGCTGCTACAGATACGGGGTGAGGAGAGACAACCGGAGGAGCAGGAAGAGTAGTGCTCGCTCCCGGGTGAAAGTTGAGGTAGCGAACGCTTCGTATCGGCTACCCGTTATCTACCACCGATAAAAAACCACCGACCTTTTGCAGGTCGGTGGTTTTTTTTTATGGATTGCGGCCGATTGGCTGCCCTCACTTTCGGACCGAGCAATCGGATCAAATCCAGGGCGTAGGGACGCGACTACTTCGAATGGGTGACGGGCTTTTCGGAGAGCAACTCGTTAACGAGTCCTGCAGCCAGATGAATATTCGACTCCATCTTGTCGCCATCCACCGCATTCTCTTTCCACGATTCGGGGGCTTCGGGGTGTGGCCCGGAAACGGCCACCTTGCCTTTGCCGTATGAGCTGATCAGCGCGGCAATCTGATGGTTTTGAAAATGGGCGATGACCTTGAGCTGCTCGGGGTTTGGCACCGGCATAAATTGCGGGCCGGCCTGGTAATACATCTGGCGCTCTTCACCAAGCCAGTTGATCGGGAAGATCCTGGCGCTAAAGTCGCCGTCATAATCATCGGATGTGGCAGGGACAAGGCCCAGCGCTGGCACAAAGCCCTCTTCTTCAGACCAGCCGGTGGATGCCACAAAGGCACCCCCACAGATCCCGAGGTAGCGGCCACCGCTTAGCAAATAGGTTTTTAACGCCGAACGAGCGTCCGCGGTGAAGGCGTTGAGGAGCGGCTCAACATCGTCCTCAGTGCCGCCAACGATAAACACCCTGGCATTATCGAGCTCTGCTGGCAGCTCCCCGATATTGGAGAGATACCTGACTGGCAAGCCCACCTGCTTGACCACATCCGCAATCGCCTTGGTGCTATCCCCATCAGAAACCGGCCCGTTATAGATCAGCGCGTATGGCTCTTGCTGCGGCAGCGCAGAGGCGGCCTCTGCCATGCACCCTGTCATTAACCAAAGGCTGATAACGCTCGCAATCCGCATGACGCTTTTTGGTACATTCATCGCTGCCACTGTCCCTGTGATGTGAACCGAAGAGACTACTTATCACGATCCCGTTCTGCATGTCAGCCGCTGTTAAATGAACATTTCAAGTTAACGCGCCAACGCTGATTGGGCCTGCGTTCGACACACAACGAACGAGCCAATGCAGAAGGGACAAACGACAGAAGCTCGGCCCCGGCTTAGGGGGCGTGCAACAGCCGTTTCATCACTTCCTGAGAGACGCCTCTTATGGCTGATGGCTAAGAATTCGAGGGGGATACCCAACAACAAAAGAAAGTGCACTTCACCTTCACTTCACCGAACGGGGGTAGGGTAGGCTCACGTTTTCAGTTGGAGCTTTACTCTATGCCCACCATCGTCACCCACGCCGCCGTCCCTCTCTGCCTTGGACTCGGGCTTGGCAGCCGCATTATCCCGCCGCGCCTGCTGCTGGCGGGGGTCGCCATCGCCATGCTGCCCGATGCCGATGTGCTCGCCTTTAAACTGGGGGTCGCCTACGGCCATGTCTTTGGCCACCGTGGCTTTACCCACTCACTGCTGTTCGCCTTTGCCCTGCCCACGCTGGCCATGCTGTTTCACCGCCAATTTCGGGCAGGCGCCGCCACCGTCTGGTCGTTTCTGCTGGTCTCTCTGCTCTCCCATAGCCTGCTCGATTCCCTCACCACCGGCGGCAAGGGGGTGGGCTGGCTTTGGCCGTGGCGTGACGAGCGCTTCTTTGCCCCCTGGCAGGTGATCCGGGTTGCCCCCTTCAAGCTGGAGGCCTATCTCACCGCCCGAGGTGAGGCGGTGATCCTCTCCGAGCTCTACTGGGTCTGGCTGCCGGGGGTTGTATTGATGTTGGTGTTGATGGGATGGCGGGTGTGGGGCAGAGGGAGGCAGAGGGAGATAGTTGTGGAAGTGGAAAGGGTTGTTGGATAAATCGTGGTTGAGTAAAAAATAAAAACTGGACACCCTTCTATTCTGGCTGTGCAACGTTTTTCCCAGAAAGATGAGTGTCCTGATTTTTACTTTGTTAGCCGTAATGCCGCTTCCTGTGGCAATTTGGACAAAGTGCAACAGCATTTTTAACTGTATCTTCACCCCCATCCTTCAGCATTTTGATGTGGTGCACTTCCAAATAAGGAAGACCTGTTGTTTTTGATATAAAAGGCCCCTTATATTTACAATCGTAACATATGCCATTTGCTTTCTTTAAAATATAAGCGACAACTTTGGGGTCTCTCTCATATTGAAATGACCTGACTTCTTTTTGAGATGGCGTTTTATTGCCTTTTACATGGTCTAGCTCTGAGTTGAGCGCTTTTTTTACTTCGTCATCAAATGATGAGTCAGTTTCCAACTCATCTGGTATATAGACGCTTTTCCCGTTAATTAGGCTTTTTATAGTCTTAAACTTATTCTTGCTAGTTTCTGTCTTTAATCCAGATGTAATCTTATTAAGAATTCTTGTTGTGGCAGTACTGTCAGGCTTGAACGTAGGTCCTCTTACCCAAGTACCGTTGCTGCCCAAAACAATACCTCTAGCATCAGGTATTGGCTCATCTATAAGAAGTGATAAGGTTTCAGGGCATGTGTAGTGCCAAACCAAATTAAGTTCCTTAATTTTTCCAGCCCCGATTCGAGGTGTTTCACCTGCATATTTACATCCGCCCTGAATTCCCACTATAAAATCGCCACCCTCTTTAGCTGTCTTTGCAGTAATGGTTATTAATGTGAACGGTTCACCATCACGCATAGACGCCAGATGTTTAGGTGGCAGGTAACCTCGAATAACTCCATTTTCACTTTTAAAATTAATAGCTTCATGAAACCCGTTCATCGGCGAAGAATCGTGAATGCTTTTATATTCTTCGATTGTTGGGTGCTCCGTATACGGGAGCGAACCTCTGGTATCTGGATTTAATCTTACTACAAATACATTCATTGCGCTTCCCTGTATTATAGCTAACGCTTCAAGCGGTAGTACGTAGTGCCCGACATCATTAAAACAACTGTATATCTATAAACTATATCGTTTAAAAATCAGCGTAAAATCGATCGGTTTCTTTAGCTCATCTTTTAGCTCTTTTTTTTAGCTTAAAAGATCTTTGAACATAATGGTATGTGTTAATCATATCTACAAAATTATTATTAGGCGGCAAAAAATGATTCATTTCCCTAGCAAATCCATCATATGTTCTTATTTCTATGAAGGGGTTGTTTGTTTTTTGTTGGCTCCACCTATCCTTTCTGCGAGCATTATTTATTTCTGATTGTCTACCATAAATTAATAGTGCACGAACATTATAAAGCCATACAGATTCATCGAACATTTCCCTCAGAGGCTCGAATAAATCCCTTATGTACGGGTGGTTAATAGAGCACCATTGAAGCCAGTCTTGAACCTGTTGAAGGGCCTGCTTAAATTCCTGAGTAAATTCATCATTTTTTGTGAATATTGACTTCCCTGGTTTTTCAATCTCGATAAGATGTAGGAATGTATAGCCTGATTGAGGATTTATATAAGCAAAGTCAGTAATGTAATTATTGCCAAGGGGTAATTTTGAAATAATACCATTCCCCATTACATATTTTGCACCGCAAATTGCTGATGGGTTGTCTTCAAGATACTCTTGTACAGTTTGCTCTAGAGGTTCTTGATCAACAAGCTTTATTAATTCGTTCAATGAGTCACTCCCATTTAGGTTTACATTGTACTTAGGGTTAACATTTTTGCAGCCGAATAAAAAGCACTCTATATTATTTTGAGTGCGATGAATAAAACCATACATATTTATAGTGCTGTTGACACATATAGTTGTGTATCTGTGTACATAATACTTAGTCAGGTATTTTAATTGATAAAGGGAGTCAACGTTATTGTTAATATGCTCTTATTTCGTATGTTGGGTTAAAACTGTAAGTTGGTACAGAATGGCGTGAATCCCAATGTTTACCGCAAAATATATCGGTAATTCCGTTTTACGGATCTGCCACATCCTTGTTTACTCTGTTCTGGTTGGCGCAATAATGCTCGCCTGTTGGGCTTCGCTACACGCTGCGTCAACCTACAAAAAACCACGCTACCGCCCCTGAGTGACAGCTCCCAGTTTGCTGCTTTTAACCTGCGAGAAAGCAACAATCGCTGTCATGGTGCTCTCCCTAGAGATGGATTGTTGATTGCCATTTTAAGGGGCCGGATTGAGACATGGAAAGAGGAAGTTGATAGAAACCTGAGCTGGTTCAACCAATTAGTGAGCAACTGCTGTTTTAAGTGGGCTGTTGGGTGAGCAGAAGTGCGACCCCCCCCCCTCATCCCAACCCTCTCCCAAAGGGAGAGGGTGCATGTCTGTGGTTAGGCGGAGCTCTGGGCGGGCACGGTGTTGCTCCCCCTTCAAGCCACCGAGTCGAGCTCAATGGGTCAGGATCGCCGTCAGGGATGACGGCGCAGCCCAGTTGGTACAGGTATGTACCATCTGCAGCGTTCCACCTGACCCAGAGAGTGAGGCGAGGAAACCCGCCGAAGGCGGGCGAAACCTTGTCGAGGGCGAAGCACTCGCGTCTTGCGCGGTGAAGCCGCGCCATCACATTCAATCCGCGAACGTCCGAATACGCTTCGCTATTCGAACCTACGATTCGATAACTCCGGGGGATTATGGGTTCCCTCACCCTAACCCTCTCCCAAGGGGAGAGGGGACAAAGACGCTGGGAGCGGCAACAAGCAGGAAATAGAAAGGGAGCCGGTCAGGCTCCCTTTCTGCACTCACGGTCAATGGCGTTTGACTAATGCCGCCCCTTATCTATTGGTTGCAGCCTTCATCCCTTCCACAAACTCTTTCAGACGAGTCAGCATATGTTCCGGGTTCTGGTGGTGGGTTTCGATGATCTTCACCACGGCGGAGCCGGAGATGGCACCGGCGGCGCCAGCGGCGATCGCTTCACGCACCTGAGCCGGTTCGCTGATGCCAAAGCCGAGCAGGGCGGGGGGGGCGTTGAACTCGCGCAGGGTATTGATCAGCCCCTCCACCGGCATGCCTGCCTTGGTCTCGGCACCGGTGACACCAGCACGGCTCACCAGATAGGTGTAGCCATTGCCGAGCTCCGCCACCTGTTTCAGGGTCTCGGCGTCGCCATTGGGTGGGGCGATAAAGATGCTGTCGATACCGAACTTGTCGGCGGCTGCCTTGTAGGGGGCGCACATCTGTACCGGCACATCGGCCACCAGCACTGAATCCACGCCTGCCTGCTGGCACTTCTCGTAGAAGCCATCAATCTTGCGCACATAGACCAGGTTGGCGTAGACCAGCAGGCCAATGGGCAGCTGCGGGTACTTGGCGCGGATGCGGCCAAGCAGCTCGAAGCAGTCGTCCGGGGTGGTGTGGCTGGCAAAGGCGCGCAGAGCGGCGCCCTGAATGGTGGGGCCGTCCGCTACCGGATCGGAGAAGGGAATGCCGAGTTCGAGGGCATCGGCGCCCCCTGCGACCAGCGCATCGACGATGGCTAGCGACAATTCGGGGGTGGGGTCACCCAGCATCACGAACGGCACAAAAGCGCCCTGATTGGCCGCGTCCAGACGGGAGAAGAGTTGTGCGTAACGGTTCATGACAAGGTTCCTTCTTTCTCGAAAATGTCGGCAACGGTGAAGATATCTTTGTCGCCACGGCCGGAGAGGTTGACGATAAGCACCTGCTCTTTTTCCGGTTCACTGCGGGCCATTTTGAGGGCGTGGGCCAGCGCGTGGGAGGACTCCAGCGCCGGTATGATGCCTTCGGATTTGGCCAGCTCCTGGAAGGCGTCCAGCGCCTCCTTGTCGGTCACCGAGGGGTACTCGGCGCGGCCGATGGCGGCCAGGTGGGCGTGCTGCGGGCCGACGGAGGGGAAATCCAGCCCTGCCGAGACAGAGTAGGACTCCTGAATCTGGCCCTGATTGTCCTGCATCAGGTAGGAGTGCATGCCAAAGAAGACCCCCTTGCTGCCGTGACCCAGTGGCGCACCGTGCTCGCCACTCTCGATACCGTGACCACCCGGCTCGACGCCGATGAGGCGCACCGACGGCTCATCGATAAAGTCGGCAAACATGCCGATGGCGTTCGACCCGCCGCCGACGCAGGCGATCACCGCATCGGGCAGCCGCTCTTCCTTCTCGAAGCACTGGGCCTTGGCCTCTTCGCCGATCATCTTCTGGAACTCCCGCACGATAGTGGGGAAGGGGTGGGGGCCGGCCGCGGTGCCGAGCAGGTAGTGGGCCGACTCGTAGTTGGCGGCCCAGTCGCGCAGCGCCTCGTTGCAGGCATCTTTCAGGGTGCTGGAGCCGGAGTGCACCGGGATAACGGTGGCGCCCATCAGCTTCATGCGAAATACGTTGGGCTTCTGGCGCTCGCAATCCTTGGCACCCATATAGACCCGGCACTTGAGGCCGAGCAGAGCGCAGGCCAGCGCAGTGGCGACGCCGTGCTGACCGGCGCCGGTCTCGGCGATGATCTCGTTCTTGCCCATCCGCTTGGCCAGCAGCGCCTGACCCAGCACCTGGTTGGTCTTGTGGGCACCGCCGTGCAGCAGGTCTTCACGCTTCAGATAGAGGCGGGTCTTGGTGCCCTTGGTCAGGTTGCGGGTCAGGGTGAGCGGAGTAGGGCGACCGGCATACTCGGTCAGCAGGGTCTGAAACTCGGCGATAAAGGCCGGGTCATCCTTGGCATCGACGAAGGCTTTCTCCAGCTGGAGCAGGGCCGGGATAAGGATTTGGGGTACATACATACCGCCAAATTCACCGAAAAACGGGTTGAGCAGGGTCATGGCTTCTTCCTTGTATTAGCTAAATCGAAACATCAAAAAGGGTTGCGTTACAGGTTGCGCAGTGCGCCGAAGGCGGCTGCTATCTTGTGCGTATCCTTCTGACCCGGGGCACTCTCCACCCCGGAGTTGAAATCAAGGCCGAGGCAGCCCACTTGTGCCGCTTGCAGGGCGTTGTCGGGATTAAGGCCGCCCGCCAGCATCAGTTTGGCTTTATCGAGATCTGCCAACAGGGCCCAGTCGAACGCCTGACCGGTGCCACCGCTCTGACTGCCTACTTTCGTATCCAGCAGCAGGCGATCGGCCGGGTAGTCGAGGGCGGGCAGGGGCTCGCCGCTTGTGATGCCAATTGCTTTCCAGATCTGGCAGTCAGCGGGCAGCAGCGGCCGCAGTTCCTCGATATAGGCAGCATCCTCATCCCCGTGCAGCTGTACCGCGGCGAGCCCCAGCGCATCCACTGTCTTGGCAATGGTGGCGGGCTGGGCGTTGCGAAATACCCCAACGTAAGAGAGCGGCGCACCCGCCATCACGGCGCGGGCGGCGGGGATGTCCACATAGCGCGGGCTTTTCGCCACAAAGATAAGACCCCCGAATACCGCACCCGCCTGATGGGCAGCGGCGGCATCCTCGGCGCGGGTCAGGCCGCACACCTTGTTCTGGCCCAGTACCAGCTTGCGCACCGCAGCTTCCAGATCCGGCTCGGCCATCAGGGATGAGCCCACCAGAAAGCCCTTGGCATAGTGGCGCAGATCCGCCACCTGGGCGCGATGGTTGATGCCGGACTCGCTGATCACCACCCGATCACTTGGAATATCTTTAGCCAGCTGTTTGGTGCGGTTCAGATCCACGCTCAAATCCCGCAGATCCCGGTTGTTGATGCCAATGACCGGCGCACCCAGCGCGATGGCGCGGGTCAGCTCCTCCTCGTTGCTTACCTCGGTGAGCACGCCCAGACCCAACTCTTTGGCCACCGCAAACAGGGCGCGATAGCCCTCGTCGGTGAGCACCGAGAGCATCAAGAGGATGGCGTCCGCCTGATAGTGACGGGCCAGATAGACCTGATAGGGGTCAATCATGAAATCCTTGCAGAGTACCGGCTGGCTGACGCGGCTGCGCACCCGCGGCAAAAAGGTGAAATCCCCCTGAAAGAACTTCTCGTCGGTCAGCACCGAGATGGCGGTGGCGTATTTGCCATAGATGTCGGCGATGGCCTCCGGGCTGAAATCGTCGCGGATCAACCCCTTGGAGGGGGAGGCCTTCTTGCACTCCAGAATAAAGCGGGTGGAGCCCGCCTTGAGCGCACCGACGAAATCCCGATCGCTTGGGGTCAGTGCGCTCTGGAAGCTCTCCAGCGGTTGGGCCAGCTTGCGGGCGGCGACCCACTCCTGCTTGGCCGCCACGATCTTGCCGAGAATGGTCTGGCTGATGGAGGCCATGTTCAGAAAAGCATGGGGGGCAATAAGGTCTGACATCTCGTTATCCTTGCGAAACTGGCTCTTGCCCTGTGGGCGTTCTGAATGACTGCTGTGCAATGTGGTGGCTGACATCATGCCTCCTGATGGCCCGCTTCCTGATGGCTTAAAGTGGCGAGCCGGGCGGCGAGCTCCGCTGCCTTGCCGCTCGCCAGCACCGCCAGCACCTCTGCCGCCGCGCTCTTGAGATCGGTCGCCTTGCCCGCCATCAGCAGCAGCGGCGCCACATTGGCGGCAATGGCGGCGTTGTGGGCCGGGGTGCCACGCCCTTCCAGAATGGCGGCGGTGATGGCGCGGTTCTCTTCAGGCTCCCCACCCTGAATGGCGCTGACCGGATAGGTCTCGAGGCCAAAGTCAGCCGGGGTGAGCAGAAACTCGCGGATCTCGCCATCACGGATCTGGGCCACCTGGGTCGGGCCGTGAATGGCAATCTCGTCGAGCCCGGCGCCGTGAACCACCATACCGGTTTTCAGCCCCAGTGCCAGCAGGGTTTCTGCGATGGGGCGCACCAGCTCGGGGGCATAGACCCCCATCAGCTGATAGGTGGGGCGAGCGGGGTTGATGAGCGGCCCCAGCACGTTGAACAGGGTGCGGGTCTTGAGGGCCTGACGCACCGGCATGGCGTGGCGCACCCCGGCGTGATACTGGGGGGCGAACAGGAAGCAGATGCCGAGCTCATCGAGGCAGCGGCGCGCCTGCGCCGGGCTCATGTCGAGCTTGATGCCCATTTTGTCCAGCAGATCGCTTGAGCCAGACTTGCTTGAGACCGAGCGGTTGCCGTGCTTGGCCACTTTCAGGCCGCAGGCGGCGGCGACCAGCGCCGAAGTGGTGGAGACGTTGATGGTGTTGAGGCCATCGCCACCGGTGCCGACGATGTCGCAGAACTCGTAATCCGGACGCGGGAAGTCGCGCGCTTCTGCCAAGAGGGCCTCGGCGGCGCCGGCGATCTCCTCCGGGGTCTCCCCCTTGATCTTGAGGGCGGTCAAGAGACTTGCGAGCACGATGGGATCCACTTCGCCACGTACCACCTGACCGAAGGCGTCGCGGGTACTTTCACGGCTCAGAGACTGACCCTGATAGAGGGTGTTGAGATGTTGATGCATGTTGGTCTCCTTACCGCACACTGCTTTCTGGACGGGTGATATGGGCGAGCGCCTGGGTCAGCAGACGGGCCCCTTCCGAGGTCATGATGGATTCGGGATGGAACTGGAAGCCCAGCACCCGCTCATCCTGCTGCTCGATGGCCATGGGCATGCCCTGATAGTGGGCAATCACCGTCAGCTCTTCCGGTACATAGGTGGCGACCAGCGAGTGGTAGCGGGCCACCGGCAGCGGGCTCGGCAGACCAGCGAAGGCACCGTGGCCGTTGTGCTCAATCAGGGAGCGCTTGCCGTGGACAATTTCGCCTGCCGCGCCGACGGTGCCGCCGTAGGCTTCGCACAGAGCCTGATGGCCGAGACAGATGCCCAGGATGGGCACCTGACCGCGGGCCAGTTTGATCAGATCAATCAGGCAACCCGCTTCGTGGGGGGCACCCGGGCCCGGCGAGAGCACCAGCACGGCGTCCCCTTCGCAGGCGGCGATCTCGCTCATGATGCGGCTCGCCGGCAGGCTGTTGCGGTAGATCCGCACCGGATAACCGAGGGAGCGGAACTGATCGACGAGGTTGTAGGTAAATGAATCGAAGTTGTCGAGCAGGAAGATATTAGTCATGGCTCACGTCCTTATGTTGCTCCTGCTGGGCGCTCAGGGCTTGCAGGGAGGTGCCATGGCTGGCTGCGATGGCGGCCAGTACGGCGGCCGCCTTGGCGCGGGTTTCGTCCGCTTCGGCCTGGGGCTTGGAGTCATAGACCACCCCTGCACCGGCCTGTACGTGGGCCACGCCATCTTTCACGAAAGCGGAGCGGATGACGATGCAGGTATCCATCTCGCCTGCGCCGTTGATGTAGCCAACCGCGCCGCCGTAGCTGCCGCGGCGCTTGCCTTCCACCATGCGAATAAGCTCGCTGGCGCGGATCTTGGGGGCGCCGGTGAGGGTGCCCATGTTCATGCAGGCCTGATAGGCGTGCAGGGCGTCAAGGTCAGAGCGCAAGGTGCCGACCACCTTGGAGACCAGGTGCATCACGTGGCTGTAGCGATCCACTTTCAGCAGCTCCTTGACGTAGCGGGTGCCGGGTTCGGAGATGCGGGCGATGTCGTTGCGGCCCAGATCCACCAGCATCAGGTGCTCGGCCACCTCTTTCTCATCCTGACGCAGCTCCAGCTCGATACGGCCATCGAGATCCCGGTTGATGCTGCCATCCGGGTTGAAGCCGCGGCGGCGGGTACCGGCGATGGGGTACATCTCCACATCGCGGCTGGCGGCGCAGAATTTCACCGCGCTCTCCGGCGAGGCGCCAAACAGGGTGAAGCCCTCATCCTGCACGTAGAACATGTAGGGGCTGGGGTTGGTCTGTTTGAGGCGGCGATAGGCGGCCAGGGGGCTTGGGCAGGGCAGGGAGAAGCAGCGGGACGGCACCACCTGAAAGATGTCGCCACGGCGTATAAAGCCCTTGAGCTTCTCCACCTCGGCGCAGAACTGCTTGTCGCTCTTGTCCACGCTCATGCCACCGGTCAGGGGCTTGGTGGTCAGCTCGGCGCAGAGGGGTTGCTGGCAAATCTGTTTGAAGTCGGTGAGTCGCTCGGTCAGGCGGGTGTATCTGTCTTCAACCTGGCTTTCGTCGCTGTCGCCGCCAAAGATGCAGGCCAGCAGTTGAGTGGTGCGTTCGATATGGTCGATGGTGATCAGGGTTTCGGCCACATAGAAGCAGTAGTCGGGGCAGTCGTTGCTCCCCTGTGGCACTTCGGGCAGATCTTCAAAAGAGGCGATCAGGTCATAGGCGAAGCTGCCCGCCATAAAGAGAGCTTCTTTACCCAATTGGCAATCGAGCTCCCGCTGCAGGGTGCGCAGCACGTCCAGCACGCTGCTCCCCTTGAGGCGGGAATCTTCGTCCAGCTCCCGATCGGAGGCCGGGAAGTCGAGCTGCAGCTCGCCATCTACCAGCGAGCGGGCCACCACCGCAGGCAGCCGCTCGGCCAGCAGGCTCTGCAACTGGGCGCCGTTGTCGTTCAGGCTGCGTACCCGCACGGTGCGACCACGGCACTCGATGCGCAGGCAGGCATCCACCAGCAGCAGGCTCTGTTTGCCTGCCTTGGAGTCGATCTCCACCGATTCCAGCAGCAGGTTGTTGGGGCGGCCCTGACAGAGGCGGGTATAGAGTGCCAGCGGGTCGGCCACATAGGGGGCGTTGAGTTTGAGGGTATCGAATTCACCCAGAGGAAGGCGATGTGTGGCTGTCATAGTGCGTTCCCTTGCGTGTGATGCGTGTTACCGATGTTCATGACGTTGAATTCCTTAGAAATTTAATTGGTCCGGGGTGGCTGGTTTAGGGGCGCCATCGCCAGGTCAGCTTGCTTGTCTGAATTCTCGGTTTCATCACAGGTCCATTTGCCGGATAATAAAAAAGCCCGCTGGGGTCAGCGGGCTTTTTCTTTGGGTTCTTAATTTGCTGTCAGATTACAGGTACAGCAACGACCACACGCCCGCATGTCAGGGAGTGTGCCACCACCAGATGGTCAGGATGGAAGTCGTTTGCATGATAAAGTCCTGTAAAAAGATGTTTGCAATGAAGTGCCTACAGAAAACGATAAAGCCGCGGCCAAGTCAAGTCGCTTTTTAGCCTTCTTTCACCGATTTGCCATGAATGGTGACCTGACCACGAGAGCGGAATAACCTGATGAGATTCGATCTTCACTGCCATACCACTGCCTCCGACGGGGTGCTGAGCCCAGCCGAACTGGTGCGCCGCGCCGCCGAAAAACAGGTCGAGGTGTTAGCAGTTACTGACCACGACACCCTTGCCGGGCTTGATGAAGTACGCCGTACCATAGAAGCTGAGCAACTGCCGCTGCGACTGGTGAGCGGGGTCGAGATCTCCACCGGCTGGGAGCACCATGAGATCCATATCGTGGCGCTGGGGGTGGATGAAAAAAATCCGCAGCTGTTGGATTTTCTGGCCGGTCAGCTGGCACGCCGTGAGGCGCGCGCGCTGGAAATCGGGCGTCGTCTGGAGAAGTGCCTCATCCCCGGCACCTATGAAGAGGCCAAACAGCTCGCCGGTGATGCTGCCGTGACCCGCGCCCACTTTGCCCGGGTGCTGGTGGCACGCGGGGTGGCCGACAACATGCAGAAGGTATTCAAAAAGTACCTGAGCCGTGGCAATAAAGGGTATGCCCCGGCCGAGTGGCCCGAGATGAGCGAAGCCATCGCTGCCATTCACGCCGCTGGTGGGCTGGCGGTGCTGGCACACCCCAGCCGTTACGATCTCACCGCTAAGTGGATCAAGCGGCTGCTGGTGGCCTTCAAGGCGGCCGGTGGCGATGCCATGGAGGTGTCGCTGCCCCAACAGAGCCCGCAGGAGCGGGCCAATCTGGGCCAGTGGGCCAAGGATCACGACCTCTATATCTCGGTGGGATCGGATTTTCACTTCCCCTCCAACTGGACCGAGCTGGGCCGCCACCTCTGGCTGCCCAAAGAGGGGATGCCCGTCTGGTTGGCCTATCCCGGTCACTTCGGGCTCACCACCGAACAGCATGCCGAGCTGCTGGCGAGCCGCTAACGGCGCCAGCGAAGTGGTCACAAACAGGTTAAGGTAGTGTCATGGGTCTTTGACCCGTGACCATACGAGCGGGCAGGTATTGCTGCCCCCATTGCGAGAACAAGCTATGAGTCAGCATTTTTACGTACATCCGGAAAACCCCCAGGCCCGACTGATCGGTCAGGCGGTACAGATCATCCAGAACGGCGGCGTGATCGTCTATCCGACCGACTCCGGTTATGCGCTGGGTTGCCAGATGGGTGACAAGGGCGCGCTGGAGCGCATCTGCCGCATCCGTCGCCTCGACGCCAACCACGACTTCACCCTGGTGTGTCGCGATCTCTCCGAGATCTCCACCTACGCCAAGGTCGACAACAGCGCGTTTCGCCTGATCAAGAACAACACCCCGGGCGCCTACACCTTCATCTTCAAGGCGACCAAAGAGGTGCCGCGCCGCCTGATGAACGAGAAGAAGAAGAGCATCGGCATCCGGGTGCCGGACAACAAGATTGCCCAGGCGCTCTTGGAAGCCCTCGGCGAGCCGCTGCTCTCTACCACATTGATCCTGCCGGACTCCGAGATGGCCGAGTTCGACCCGGAAGAGATCTTCGACAAGCTGGGCAAGCAGATCGATCTGGTGGTCAACGGCGGTTATCTGGGCGAGCAGCCCACCACAGTGGTCGATTTCTCTGACGACGAGCCGGTATTGCGTCGTCGCGGCGCCGGAGATCCGACCCCGTTTGAGTGATGTTGCTGAACCGGTGACAGTCCCTTCCGCCGAGACGGGGGCTGGCTCCGCGCTACCCATCGCGAAAGTCCTGGGGCAGCCCTATCACGAGCTGCCCCAGGACTTGTTCATCCCGCCCGATGCGCTGGAGGTGTTCCTCGATACCTTCGAGGGGCCGCTGGATCTGCTGCTCTATCTCATCAGGCGCCAGCAGCTCGATATCCTCAACCTGCCAATCCTGCAGATCACTGCCCAGTACATGGAGTACGTGGAGCTGATGCAGGGGCTCAACCTTGAGCTGGCGGCTGAATATTTGCTGATGGCGGCCTGGCTTGCGGAGATCAAATCCCGCCTGCTGTTGCCCAAGGCACCGGAGCTGGAGGATGAAGATGAGGGAGAAGACCCGCGGGTGACCCTTATTCGCCGCCTGCAGGAGTACGAGCGTTACAAGGTAGGTGCAGAGAGGGTCAATGAGCTGCCACGGGTGGAGCGGGAGATTTATATCGCCGCTGCCTTGCCCCCCGATTTTGGCGCTCTCAAGCCGCTGGCGCCCGATGTTTCGCTGGTTGAGCTCGCCCTTTACATGCAAAGTGTGGTAAAACGCGCGACTCATTTTGAACATCACCAGATCCGCCGCGAACAGATCCCGACCCGGGTGCGCATGGCGGAGATCCTCGCCATGCTCACGCTGGGGCAGACCCTGCGTCTTGAGCAGGTGCTGCGCGCCGAAGAGGGGCGCATGGGAGTACTGGTGACGTTTCTGGCCCTGCTGGAGCTGTGCAAGGAGCAACTGATCTGGATCCTGCAGGCAGAACCGCTCGGCCCAATCCATTTTGCATTGGCCGAGCAGAGCGAGGAGGGCAACCGTGGCGCTGCCCACTGAACGACTCAAGACCCTGATCGAAGCGGCGCTGTTTGTGGCCGGTCGTCCGCTCAATGTCAGCGAGCTGAAAAGTAGCGTGCTGGCCGATTATCCGGTGACCAGTCGCTATGTTCAGCTGCTGTTGGCCGAGATCAGGCAAGATTACAGCTCGCGAGGCGTCGAGCTCAAAGAGGTCGCCTCCGGCTGGCGCTTTCAGGCGCGTCAGGAGTATGCCGAGGAGCTCTCGCGGCTCTGGAGCGAGCGGGCTCCGCGTTATTCCCGCGCCGTGATGGAGACGCTGACCCTGATCGCCTATCGCCAACCCATCACTCGGGCCGAGATCGAAGCGATCCGCGGGGTGGCGGTGTCGAGCCAGATAGTGAATACCCTGAAAGAGCGTGGCTGGGTGCGCAGCATCGGCCACAAAGAGGTGGCGGGTCGCCCCGAACTGCTCGCCACCACCAGAGAGTTTCTGGATTACTTTAATCTGCAGAGTTTGGAGCAGCTCCCCGAGCTGGATCCGGAGCTGCAACCCCTGTTGCCCTCTGCGGTGGACGGGGAGAGCGATGCCCGGTGAATGGCGCCCAAGCGTGCCGATTTCACCGAGATATACATTTTTCAACTGTGGCGAGTGCTCCAAACGGCGTTTGTTACAGTTAACCCCGTTGCCCCTATTACCTGTGGGCAGCGATCAACAATCAGGTAACCCCGATGAGTGAAAAACTGCAAAAAGTGTTGGCCCGCGCGGGTCACGGCTCCCGTCGTGAGATGGAGGCCCTGATCACCGCAGGTCGGGTCAGTGTGGATGGCAAGGTCGCCACACTGGGGGATCGCGTCGAAGTGAACGCCGTGATCCGGGTGGATGGTCACCAGGTCAAGACCCGTGCCGCAGAGGAAGTGATCTGCCGCGTACTGGCTTACCACAAGCCGGAAGGGGAGATGTGTACCCGTCACGATCCGGAAGGTCGTCCCACCGTGTTTGATCGTCTGCCCAAGATGGAAGGTGCCCGCTGGATCGCGGTCGGCCGCCTCGACGTCAACACCTCCGGTCTGCTGCTGTTCACCACCGACGGTGAGCTGGCCAACCGTCTGATGCACCCGAGCCACGAAGTGGAGCGGGAATACGCGGTACGTGTCTTTGGCGAAATCACCGAAGCCATGCTGCAGCGTCTGCGCAAGGGCGTGCAGCTGGAAGATGGCACCGCCAAGTTCAACAAGATCAAACCGGCTGGCGGTGAGGGTCTGAACCAGTGGTTCAACGTCACCCTGACTGAAGGTCGCAACCGTGAAGTGCGCCGCCTGTGGGAATCCCAGGAAGTGCAGGTGAGCCGCCTGATGCGTATCCGCTACGGCGACGTCAAGCTGGACCGCGGCATCCCGCGCGGCGGCTGGCAAGAGCTGAAACTGCCGGAAGTGAACTACCTGCGCGGTCTGGTCAACCTGCCGCCGGAGACCGAATCCAAGGTCGATCTGCAGCAGGATGGCAAAACCAGCCGTCACAAGCAGGCCGCCCAGATCCGTCGCGCCGTGCAGCGTCACAAAGAGATGCAGGGCAAAGAGCCGCGCGCTCGCGCCACCACCGCCCGTCGCAAGCCGCAAGCCTCTACCCGCAACTCCGGTACCGGCAGCAAGTAAGCCGACAACCCGTTGCGAACTGCGCGCCCGTCAAATAGCGCACAGTCGGCCAAGCAAAGGCCCGCACCAACAGGTGCGGGCCTTTTCATCTCTAGCGGGGGACCTCCAGCTGCCGGCTGGCTCCGGTCATATGGCAATGATTGCTCTCACACTCCTCAGTTGGCCGGTGTCATCCACTCTTTGTTGAAGTCGCGGATAAACATCTCTCCCTCTTCATTGCGGGCGGTGACCAGATAGAAGGTGACGTTCTGGCGAAACAACGAGAGGCGGTAGAGGGCGGCGTTGTCCTCCTCCGAGAGGTTCTTTTTCGAGGTGTCGTTGATGGGCACCAGATCGACTTTGCCCTTTTTCAGCAGTTCGACACACTGGTTGAGGCGGTTGGTGGTTCTGACGATCAGCTTCTGCTCGATGGTTACCCGCTCGATAGCATCGGAGAACCACCCCTTGGGCACGCAGGCGGTTTTCTGCTGCCAGGGCGGGGATTCCAGTCCCTTCTTGTCGGGCGTGGTGTACCAGGACTGGATATCGAAGGCGATGGGGGTACTGAACAGCAGGGTGTTGCTGCGCTCGTTGGTCCAGGTAAAGGGGAAGGCGGCGATAGCGTTGCCCAGCTCGATGTTTTTAAGTCCTCTCGGCCAGGGCTGGTAGGAGACCCTCAGATCCGGGTGGCCTGCCGCTTTGAGAGTGGTGAGCACCTTGCTTGCCAGCTCGCCGCCATTGGCCAGCGTCGCTGAAGAGTAGGGGGGCAATTCGCCGGTGATAATTACCGCGCTCTGCACCGTGGCGGCCGGGAGCAGCGAGAGAGCAAACAGGGTGGCAAGAAAGCGAAGGGACGAGCGGGGGCGATAAGTGGCAGAGGGCGTGACCGGATAACGGATGTGCATGGCGGGTGATCTCACCTCTATCGATTGCTGACAGCGTAGCGGTTTCGGCAGGGAAAAAACAGACTCGATAAATGCTGCTGGTCGCGGTGTATGGCCCCTGGCGTTCCCTTTGGTGGGCTGAAGGGGTTGTGGCGGTTGCTCTGCTCCGGTGAGCTTGTTAGCCTGTGCGGCTCTGATAGAGGAGTGAACGATGAGCAAGGTACTTGATGAGCTGCTGGCGTTGCTGGCGCTGGAAAAAATCGAGGAGGGCCTGTTTCGGGGCCAGAGCCAGGATCTCGGTCTGCGGGCCGTGTTTGGCGGACAGGTAATGGGGCAGGCCTTGTCAGCCGCCAAGCAGACGGTCGAGACCGGCCGTCAGGTTCACAGTTTTCACTCCTACTTCCTGCGTCCGGGGGATGTGACCCGTCCCATCGTCTATGACGTGGAGAATATCCGCGACGGCCAGACCGTCTCCACCCGCCGGGTCAAGGCGATTCAGGGCGGCAAGCCCATCTTCTATCTCAACGCCTCGTTTCAGGTGCCGGCCGATGGCTTCGAGCATCAGGCGCAGATGCCCACCGGCATCACCCCGCCGGAGGAGCTCAAGAGCGAGCTGGAGCTGGTGCGCCCCTACGAGAACCTGATCCCGGCCTCCCTGCGGGACAAGATCCTCTGCGAGCAGCCCATCGAGATGCGCCCGGTGACCCTGGTCGATCCTATTCGGCCGACGGTGCAGGATCCGGTGCGCCACGTCTGGTTCAAGGCCAACGGTCAGATGCCGGACGATCTGCGGGTGCACAAATACCTGCTGGCCTACGCCTCCGACTTCAACTTCCTGCTCACCTCGCTGCAGCCCCACGGGGTGTCCTACTGGGAGCCGGATATGCAGGTGGCCACCATCGATCACTCCATGTGGTTCCACCGGGATTTCCGCTTCGACGACTGGTTGCTCTACGTGGTAGACAGCCCGAGCGCCAGCAGCGGTCGCGGTCTGGTACGCGGTCAGTTCTTCACCCGCGATGGAGTGCTGGTGGCGAGCACCATGCAGGAGGGGGTGATCCGCCGTCGCGGCAGTTAAGGCGCAAAGCGGATAGCAAAACGGGGTGGCTTGGGCCACCCCGTTTTCGTTGCTGCCATTCGCGCTGGGCCAGCGGGATCAGCCGCCGCGCTGGTACTTGAAGCGCTTCTTGCGCCGGTAGGGATAGACATCCTCGAACACCCCCACCTTGATGTTGCTCTGAAGCATCTTCCAGTAGTTGGCGTCGAACATCTCCTTGTGCAGCTGCAACATGATCTCGCGCACCTGCGGCTTTTGCAGCAGGAAGGTGGCGAACTCCTCGGGGAAGATGTCGTTGGGGGCCACCGAATACCAGGGCTCGGCGCTCCACTCATCCTCGGGGTAGCGGGGCGGCGGGATCTGGCGGAAGTTGCACTCCGTCATGTAGCAGATCTCGTCGTAGTCGTAGAAGACCACCCGGCCGTGGCGGGTGACGCCGAAGTTCTTGAACAGCATGTCCCCCGGGAAGATGTTGGCCGCCGCCAGCTGCTTGATGGCGTTGCCGTACTCCTCCAGCGCGAGGCGGGTCTGCTGCTCGTCCGCCTTGTCCAGATAGAGGTTGAGGGGGATCATCTTGCGCTCGGTATAGAGGTGCTTGATCACCAGCTTGTCGTCGCTGATGGTGAGTGCCGAGGGCGCCACCGTCTTGAGTTCGGCAAGGAGCTCCGGCGAGATGCGATCCAGCGGAAACTCGAAGTTGGTGAACTCCTGGGTATCGGCCATCCGGCCAACCCGGTCGTGCTGTTTTACCAGCCGGTATTTTGCCTTCACCTGCTCGTGGCTCACATCCTTCGGGGGAGTGAACTCGTCTTTTATCACCTTGAACACCACATCGTAGGAGGGAAGGGTAAACACGCTCATCACCATCCCCTTGATGCCCGGCGCGATGATGAACTGATCCCGACTCTGGGCCAGATGGTGGCGGTAGTGGCGATAGAGCTCGGTCTTGCCGTGCTTCTGGCAGCCGATGGCGTTGTAGATCTCGTAATCGGGCTTGTGGGGCATGATCTGGCGCAGGAAGGCGACAAACAGCGCCGGTTCGCGGGCATAGACCATAAAGTAGGCGCGGGCAAAGCCAAACACGATGGAGGCGAGATCCGGCTCGAAGATCACCGTGTCCACATAGATGCTGTGGCCGGTGCTGAGCAGGGGCAGGATAAAGGGGAAGACCTGATCTTTTACCCGGATCAGCCCTACCAGATAGGCCCCCTTGTTGCGGTAGAACACCTCTTTCAATAGCTCGATGGCAAAGGGCTCATCATGGAGGATTTGCGGGCCGTTCTCGGCAAGATGGCGGTGGATGTCGACAATATCCCGCTGCTTGTCCTCGTAGGGGAGGGTGAAGCTGTAATCCCCCAAAAGCTGGCTCAACGTCTGTGGCAAGTGGGCGAGATCGGTGCGATAGATGCGCAGCAGGGCGCTCAGATCGGGTTTTTCGCCACGGCTGACAAAGGGGTGGATATAGAGGTTCTCGTCGCGGATATTGCGATGGCGAAAGATCCGGCGATAAACGGAGTTGAAGAAGGACTCCGCCACCTCGAAGTTGTCACAACGGGGCAGCAGATCGCTGAAGGCGCTCTTGACCCGCTTGAGCAGCTCCTGGGTGGCGTGGTGCTCCCCCATCATCTGGCGGATAGAGCTGGCGGTGGCCCCCACATGGTGGTCATAGAGGCGAATACGCTCGCGCCCGGCGAGCTGCACCCCCAGCCAGTCACTGTTCTCGAAGCGGCTCTTGCTGCCCTGGGTTATCTCGAGAAACCGGCTGTAAAACGACTCGAAGCGTTGCAGGATAGTCTCGGCGACGGCCTGTTCCAATGGCTGCTGCATCTCTCTCTTCCTTGTGATCTGTCGGGCCGATAGCGCGAAGGATTGGGTGTAATTTGTTCACACGTCAGGCCACTATCGCAACATTCAAACGTCTGTTCAAGTGGCAATTTTCGGGGATAAACGGTAGATTGCGCCCCTGTTTTGCTGATGGTTTAGCGACTGTTTGCTGTCTGTTTGAGAGGCCGTCCGGCCTGTGAGGAAACCCGATGAAGCTCTATTTTGTCCTGGTGGCACCTGCCCGCCCCGCCAACGTCGGCGCCGCCGCCCGCGCTATGAAAACCATGGGATTCGATGCCATGCGACTGGTGGCGAGCCGGGTACACGAAGAGGAGGAGGCGAGCTGGGTGGCCCACGGCGCCCAGGAGATCCTGACTCAGGCCGAGGCGTTCGATACCCTGCCCGAGGCGCTGGCTGACATGGATCTGGTGATCGCCACCACTGCCCGTGAGCGCGGTCGTTACCAGCACTACCTCACGCCGGGGGAGATCCGCGAGCAGATCCGCAGCAAGCCTTCACTCAACAAGGTCGCCATCGTCTTTGGCTGCGAGGAGTCGGGGCTCTCCAACGAGCAGCTGGCCGAGGTCGACCTCATCAGCTATCTGCCCCTCAAGGTGAGCTACCCCTCCCTCAATCTGGGGCAGGCGATCATGCTCTACGCCTACGAGATGAGTCAGCTGATGGATGAGCTGAACGCCGACGGCGCCGCTGCGGTAGCAGAAAATTTTGATAACGCCGGGCAGGTTCGGGTGCTGAAAAGCAAAACAGCAGAATTGCTTGGTGAACTTGGAGTTTTGCAGGATGAAAAACTGCATCAATGGGTGATGGACCGGGTGCCCATGCTGCCGCAGCGGGATTTGAACATGCTCCACCTGCTCTGCAAAGACCTTGCGCGCAAACTTGGCAAAGAGGTTTAAGTTGACAGCCCATCGCCCGCCGCGGTATTGCTAAAAGCCAGCTTCGTCAACGAGTGTTCGTCATGCAGTTATTCACCAACGTCATCACCACCACCATTATTACCGGTACCACCACAGGTGGCACTGGGGCCGGTTGATGCGCTGACGAACAAGCACAGAAATCAAAAAAGGCCCGTACCCACCCAGTACGGGCCTTTTTGTTGGATTGGTTTTTAGATTGAATTTCATAGATTTACAGGGAGAGAAAGCGATGAGAGTGTTGAAATTTGGCGGGTCTTCACTGGCCGATGCAGAGCGTTTTTTACGGGTGGCCGATATCGCGGTCAACACCCACGGCCAATCTCAGGTAGCCCTGGTGCTCTCTGCACCTGCCAAGGTGACCAATCATCTGGTGGCGCTGGTGGAGCAGACCAGTCGCGGCATGGATGCCAGTTCCACCCTGTTTGAAGTCAACGGCATCTTCTCCCGCCTGCTGGCCGGGTTGAAGGCGGCCTATCCGGCGCTCGATAACAAGGCGCTGCTGGCCCGCCTCACCGCCGAGCTGGATCAGGTGGAGCGCCTGATGCAAGGCATTCGTCTGCTGGGCCTCTGCCCGGACAACGTGCAGGCGCGCATTCTGAGCCGTGGCGAGAACCTCTCCATCGCCTTTATGCACGAACTGCTGCGGGTGCGCGGTCTGGAGCTGGAGCTGATCGTACCGGAAGAGCTGCTGGTCACCGACGGCGGCTACCTCGAAGCCCATGTCGATATCGAAGCCTCCCGCCTGCGTTTTGCCGCCAAGGGGCTGCGTAGCGACTGTCTTTACCTGATGCCGGGCTTTACCGGTGGCAGCGACAAGGGCGAGACCGTGCTGCTGGGTCGCAACGGCTCCGACTACTCCGCCGCCGTGTTGGCTGCCTGTGTCGATGCCGAGTGCTGCGAGATCTGGACTGATGTCGAGGGCTGCTACAGCTGCGACCCGCGTCTGGTGCCGGATGCCTATCTGCTGAAAACTCTCTCCTACAAGGAGGCGATGGAGCTCTCCTACTTCGGCGCCAAGGTGTTGCACCCGAAAACCATCGCGCCGGTGGCCCAGTTCCATATTCCCTGCCTTATCAAGAACAGCTTCAACCCGCAAGGGCCGGGCACCCTGATCGGCCCCGAGAGCGGCGACGATGACCTGAAAGTGAAGGCCATCTCGGATCTCTCCGGCATGTGCATGTTCAACGTATCCGGCCCCGGCATGAAGGGGATGGTCGGCATGGCCGGTCGCATCTTCTCCGCCGTCTCCCGTGCCGGGGTCAGTATCGTGCTGATCACCCAGTCATCTTCCGAGTACAGCGTCAGCTTCTGTATCCACAGCTACGACAGTGAGAAGACTCGCAAGGTGCTGGAGCGCGAGTTCGAGCTGGAATTCAAAAACCAGCTGCTGGAGCCGCTGGATATCATCAGCGATCTGGCGATCATCTCCCTCATCGGTGACGGCATGCGCACCAGCAAGGGAATGGCGGCCCGCTTCTTCATCTCGCTGGCGCAAGCCTCCATCAATATCGTCGCCATTGCGCAGGGCTCCAGCGAGCGCTCCATCTCGGCGGTGGTGCGGGATCGCAAGGTGGCGGAAGCCATCAAGGCGTGTCACCAGAACTTCTTTGGCAGCCAGCAGTTTATCGATCTCTTTGTGGTCGGTGTCGGCGGCGTCGGTGCCGCGCTGGTGGATCAGATTGCCCGCCAGCAGCCGGTACTGGCCGAGCAGGGCACTGGCCTTCGCGTGGTCGGCATCGCTAACAGCCGCCAGATGGCGGTCAACAAGGATGGCCTGAACCTCGCCAACTGGCGCGAACAGCTGGCGGAAGCCCGCGACAGCTTCTCGCTGGAAGGGGTGAAAAAGCTGGTGGAAGATAGCCACATCATCAACCCGGTGATCGTCGACTGCACCTCCTCCGAGGCGGTGGCCGTCCAGTATGCCGACTTCCTCGCCGCCGGTTTCCATGTGGTGACTCCGAACAAGAAGGCCAACACCGGCTCGCTCGATTACTACAAGGCGCTGCGCCGCACCGCCCGCCAGACTCGCCGCAAGTTCCTGTACGAGACCAACGTCGGCGCCGGTCTGCCGGTTATCGAGAACCTGCAGAACCTCATCAAGGCCGGTGACAAGCTGCGCGCCTTCGACGGCATTCTCTCCGGCTCCCTCTCCTTTATCTTCGGCAAGCTGGACGAGGGGATGGCCTTCTCCGAGGCGACCCAAATCGCTCGCAGCAACGGCTTTACCGAGCCGGATCCCCGCGACGATCTCAACGGCATGGATGTGGCGCGCAAGCTGCTCATTCTGGCTCGTGAGGCCGGCATGGCGCTTGAGCTCTCCGATGTCGAAGTCGAGCAGGCGCTGCCGCCCGGCTTTGATGTGAGCGGCGACGTGGAAGCCTTTATGGCCCGCCTGCCTGAAGCTGACGGCTGGTTCCGCGAGCAGTTCGCCGCGGCCCAGCGTGAAGGCAAGGTGCTGCGCTATGTAGGCTCCATTGAAGGTGGCAAGTGCAAGGTCGCCATCAAGGCGGTCGGTGGCGACGAGCCGCTGTTCAAGGTCAAAGACGGGGAGAACGCGCTCGCCTTCTTCTCAACCTACTACCAGCCGATCCCGCTGGTGCTGCGCGGCTATGGCGCCGGTACCGAAGTGACTGCGGCGGGCGTCTTTGCCGACGTGCTGCGCACCCAGAACTGGAAGCAGGAGCTATAAGCATGAGTTCAGACATGTACCCCTCTTATATGACTGAAGGTGGCAGCGTAGTCGCCTATGCGCCCGCCTCCAGCGCCAACCTGAGCGTGGGATTCGATGTACTGGGGGCGGCGCTCGCCCCCGTGGATGGCTCTTTGCTCGGCGATCGGGTGCAGGTAAAAGCGGCTGACGTGCCTTTTGCGCTCTCATCCGTGGGCCGCTACGCCCACAAGCTGCCGGACGATCCGAAAAAGAATATTCTCCATGACTGCTGGGTCGCCTATGGCGAGGCGCTGGAGAAGCGGGGCCTGAAACTCAAGCCCCTCGAAATGGTGCTGGAAAAGAACTTGCCGGTGGGTTCTGGTCTGGGGTCGAGCGCCTGCAGCGTGGTGGCGGCCCTTGAGGGGCTCAACGCCTTCCACGGCGAGCCGCTCAACGAGCACGACATGCTGCTGCTGATGGGGGAGATGGAGGGCAAGATCTCCGGCTCCGTTCACTACGACAACGTGGCCCCCTGTTATCTCGGCGGCATGCAGCTGGTGCTGGAAGAGCACGGCGTTATCAGTCAGGGCATTCCGGTGTTCGATCAGTGGTACTGGGTAGTCTGCTACCCGGGGACCGTGGTTTCGACCGCTGCCGCTCGCGCCATTTTGCCGGCCCAATATCGCCGTCAGGATTGCCTCACCTATGGCCGCCGCCTGGCTGCCTTTGTTCACGCCAGCTACACCGGGCAGGAGGGGCTGGCGGCGAGCGTCTTGAAAGACGTGATTGCCGAGCCCTACCGCGCGGCGCTGATTGAAGGCTTTGCCGAGGTGCGGGCGCAGGCGGCCCAGAACGGGGCGCTGGCTACCGGCATCTCCGGCTCAGGCCCCACCGTATTTGTGGTGATGAAGGATCTGGCGCAGGCCGAGCGGATGAAGGATTGGATGGAAGCACATTTTGTGCAGAACGAAGATGGATTTGCCCGGGTCTGCAAATTGGACATGGCCGGGGCACGGGTAACAGGAAGCGAGCTATGAATCTCTACAACATCAAGGACAACAGCGAACAGGTGAGCTTCGCGCAGGCGGTGCGTCAGGGCTTGGGTCGCGAACAGGGGCTCTTCTTCCCCGAACAACTCGAACCGCTCGCCGATGTGGATGCCCTGCTCGATCTGCCGCTGGCTGAACGATCTGCCCGCATCCTGAGCCACCTGCTGGGGGACGAGGTGCCCGCTGCCAAGGTCAGCGAGCTTGTCAACGCAGCCTTCACCTTCCCGGCTCCGCTGGTGAAACTCAAGGATGGCACCTATGCCCTTGAGCTGTTCCACGGCCCGACCCTGGCATTCAAGGATTTCGGCGGCCGCTTTATGGCCCAGTGTCTCGCGGCCTTTAGAACCGTGTCTGCCGAAAAGAATGACAAGATCACCATTCTCACCGCCACCTCCGGCGACACCGGCGCCGCCGTGGCCCACGCCTTCTACGGGCTGGAGGGGATTGAAGTGGTTATCCTCTATCCCAAGGGCAAGATCAGCCCCTTGCAGGAGAAGCTCTTCTGCACCCTCGGCGGCAATATCCGCACCATCGCCATCGATGGCGACTTCGATGCCTGTCAGGCGCTGGTAAAACAGGCCTTTGACGACGAGGCGCTGAAAAAGGCCATTGGCCTCAACTCCGCCAACTCCATCAATATCAGCCGTCTGCTGGCGCAGGTTTGCTACTACTTCGAAGCGGTGGCCCAGCTGCCGAAAGCCGACCGCGCCAAGGCGGTGATCAGCGTGCCGTCCGGCAACTTTGGCAACCTCACCGCAGGCCTTATCGCCAAGGCGCTGGGGCTGCCGGTGAAGCGCTTTATCGCCGCCACCAACGCCAACGACACCGTGCCGCGCTATCTGAAAACCGGTCAGTGGGAGCCGCACCAGACAGTGGCAACCCTGTCGAACGCCATGGATGTCAGCCGCCCCAACAACTGGCCACGGGTAGAAGAGCTCTGCCGCCGCAAAGGCTGGGCGCTGGAGACTCTGGGGTCAGGCATGCGTGACGACGCCCAGACCCGTGATGCGCTGAAACGGCTGCACCAGCTGGATTACCTGTGCGAACCCCATGGCGCCATCGCCTGGGATCTGCTGGGGGAACAGTTGGCCGAGGACGAAGTCGGGGTGTTCCTCTGCACCGCCCATCCCGCCAAGTTCAAGGAGTCGGTGGACGAGATCCTTAATCTCGATGTACCGCTACCCGGCCCGCTGGCCAGACACGCCGAGTTGCCGCTGCTCTCCGTTAATTTGCCTGCGGAGTTTGCCCGGTTAAGGGCGTTTTTGGTGGGATAAGCCGCCGAGCTGAGATAACCGATAGAAATAAAAATCCCCCAGTAATGGGGGATTTTTGTGGGTGAAAGTCGGTATCTAAAGGCAACTTGCAATATCACGAAATATTTGTATCGCGAGCGTCCGATTACGCCTCGCTAATTGAACCAACGTGCTGGTTGGAGGGGGGGGGTAACTAAAATGGTATATAAAAGTAGGAGGAGGATTTGAGCCCATCATTTATATTTTTAGGTAGAGTGGCCTTTACATCACAACAAAAGTAAAATAATTTCATTTTCTTATAGGTGAGGGGAATAGTGCCCGGGATGATTAGACTACATACATTATATGTGTAAATATATTTAACTCTTGTTTTTATAGCCCCTCCGCAATGCGAGGGGGCTTAAGGCATGGGGGCTTAGATTGAGATATCCTTCAAACCAGCAAATTCTAAGTAGGCATCTGTTGAGTTACCTATTCCTAGCTTCCATCTCTGGTCCATAAATTTAACTAAAGTTATAGTTCTCTCTATTATCTGTGCTGGGGTCCAGTCATCACATTTAGCAACCTCATTCTCGGAGTAACAACCAAATGCATAACCTTCACTTGCTTTATGGTGGAAAGGTTTATTGGATAATGATGAATTTTTTGATTTTGATAATGGTACCAAATTACCTATACAATGCCGCAATTTTTTTCTGATAGGTGCCGACAGATGATTAAATCTGTCTATCCAATAGGCGTGTTTAGGGTGTTGTGGATAAATGTGTTCCACAGAAACATATTCAGTCCATGGTTCGGTAGCACTTTCATCTGTCCATGTTAACTTTGTTCTGTCTGATTTATATTTTTTCAAAAGACTCATTTCATATTCATACAGGGTGTAACGTATACCCATCCAGTTATAAAAATCGGAGCTTTTTGAAAACTCTTTAGTCCAAATCTGACGTTGCTGCTTGAGAGACTCATCAACCTTTGTTGTAATTGATGATATCAGATTTTCAGGTGTTGTTTTATGCAGGTTTATATCTTTCGCTAGTTTTACAAAGTCGCTCTTTGTAAATAAACTATATCGACTATATATGTAGTTTTCTATATATAGCCCTCTTTCCAAAACCTGTAAAAATCGTAACCTTTCATCACTAGAACTTGTGATTCTAAATACGGATAAGATAAGAGGAGCTGCATCAACCCAACGTCTTATTTTGTGTATTTTATTTAATGTTTTTGATACGTCACAGCCAAGTTTATTGTCTGATGGGTTAAAAATGTCATACCAGTGCTCTACCGAGTCCTTTAAGTTTGAAACATATTTATTTATATAATCAATGTTAATCTGAACATCGCTGTCATCGCTTAAAGACTTTTGGGAAAATATATCATCTAACAATAGAGTCTTATATTCCTTTCGGAGTTGACGTGGTGAGCGGTAATTAAAGTCAAACGAGTCAATCTGATTGTCAAAATATAATGTAAAATGGCTATATAAAAATTCATCGTCATCTAAAGGGTTATCTTTACTTTTTCCAAGATAATGATAAATAGATTTCCAACATTCATTTATAGAGTGACGTAAATCATCTTTTTCATATTGCTCCTCTTTTAACTTGGTCGTAAGATAAATAAGTCTGTTTTTCAGTAGTTCTAAGTGAGATAATGGCTTTCCTCTATTGTTCATAGTTTCAAAAGCAACGTAGGTATCAATTTCTTTATCTAAAGAGTATATGTTAAATAAGAAATGTTGAGTAACCTTACTATACACATTTTCAATGGTTTCGCAGTCTAGTTCTCTGAGTTTATCTAAAAATATGTTTTTAGCATTTTCTAAGTTTGAAGTGTAAATTGTTTCTTCTATTGGTCCATGATTAGCAGATTTCTCTAAAAATATACGGGTTTTCAAAAATTCATAGCTAGGGTTATCTTTTTCATATCCAAAAATATATGACCTGGTGGCTCCCTTATCTTTTGATATAAAAATAAATTTGTCTTTTATTTCTTTAATTGGAGTAAAATTCTAAAGAATATCTGCTTCATCGGGCTGCTTTTCTTGATATACCTCAATGATAGATTGAATCAGGACTATAGTTGTTGTTAAACGTTGTTGGCCATCAACAACATAAAAGGGGGAATAGCCCCTTTTTTTTATTACCCAATGGTCTTCACTCCATTTGTCTACAGTATCACTTGGAACATCTTCTAATGTTAGTACTCCGACATAATGGCTTTTATTCTGTTCAACTTGGGCAAGATCTGACCAGTAGTCAAGAACCTCCTTGGTTCCCCACGCATAACCTCGCTGATAATCAGGTATTCTAAGCAAGCGTTCGGTAAAGATTTTTGAAATGGATTGTAAATTATTTTCCATTGATAATTCTCAAATTTACTTGAAAGAAGAAATATTTGAATTTGGCTTAGATTACAAATCTACAGTACTTGAATTGCAGTTTCTAAGATGTTCCATCGGCCAGCAGTGTGGTGCCAAGATATGCTATAAGTGCCGAATGACCCATCATATGCTTCCGCTATGTCTATAAACCAGTCAAAATTTGACGTAACTATCGAGAAAATCTGTATTTTATGCGCCAGCTCAAAAAATGACAGAGACAGATAGCGGGATTCCCATGGCCCTTGATTTTATTGGGGTTGGCGGATGTGGTGGGAAAGTTGGGGGCTGGCTTGCCGCTGAGGAAGGGTTGGCCGGGGACAATCCCGCTTAGCCAATCGGCGCTATAGTGCGGGCGATGGTTGCCCTCTGCTCCGTGGCCCAAGCTGGCGA
Organism: Aeromonas sp. R2-4; assembly: GCF_040908365.1. Lineage (NCBI taxonomy): Bacteria > Pseudomonadati > Pseudomonadota > Gammaproteobacteria > Aeromonadales > Aeromonadaceae > Aeromonas > Aeromonas sp. R2-4. The sequence continues at coordinate 4,217 of NZ_JBFODO010000031.1, read as the reverse complement.
GGCGGGGGATCTGCGACAACAATCAGCTGTTGCAATCACAGCCATTGGCAACACATCGTCATGCAAATATGACCATGCAAACACATCACCAGATAGAGAGGAGATCTCCCATGAAGCGTACCATTCTGTTCGGCCTGCTCTGCGGCAGCGTGCTGCTGGCCAATCCGGTCTTTGCCAACGACACAGCCCAGTTGCAGTGCGAGGCGCAGGCCGCGGCCAAAAAGCTTAACGGCGCCGCCAAGACCAGCTTTGTCGGCAAGTGTGTGAAAGATGCCGCTGGCGCCGCGACCGGCGAGTGCGAGAAGGCGGCCGCCGACAAGAAGTTGGCCGGTGCGGCCAAGAACAGCTTTATCCAGAAGTGCGTGAAGACGGGCGCGGCGGTGGATCCGGCGGCCAAGTGCGAGAAGGCGGCGGCCGACAAGAAGCTGGCTGGCGCGGCCAAGAACAGCTTTGTCCAGAAATGCGTGAAGGATAGCGCCGCCAAGTAAGGCATTTTCTCATCCGGTGTGTTTGCGGGGGGCCATCAGGCCCCCCGTGCTTTTTGGGGCGCACTGATGGTGCAACGCACAAGCCTTGTATCGGGGCGGCAATAGCGACACTATTGACTCCTTTTTTGGTTCCGCAGAGGCGCAGCCATGACCTGCCGTTACCGGACGAGGCGTTGGCGAGCCCCATTTTTGCGGGATTACGCGCGATAAGGGAGCAAAGCAGGATGATGGAAGGGACGCAATGGCGCTGGCTCAATGAGCCTGCCGAGTGGCACCAGACCAACGATGGTTTGCAGGTGGTAACGGATCAGCAGACCGATTTTTGGCGCAGCACCTGGTATGGCTTCGAGCGCCACAGCGGGCATCTTTATGGCTGCGAGGTGGCGGGGGAGTTTACCTTTCAGATCTGCGTCGAGGGGGAGTTCACCACCCTCTACGATCAGGCGGGGCTGATGCTGCTGCAAGACGAGGCGCACTGGCTGAAAGCGGGGATCGAGTACAACGATGCCCAGCCGATGATCGGCAGCGTGCTGACCAATCCGCGCTCTGACTGGGCCACCGGTATTTTCCCCGGCAATCCGCGCCGCTTCTGGCTGCGGCTGACCCGGCTGGCCGATTGTCTGCGCCTGCAATACTCCACCGATGGCAAGGTGTGGCCGCTGCTGCGCCTCGCCCCGTTCCCGCCAAGCGAGCGCTGTTTTATCGGGGTGATGTGCTGCACGCCGGAGCGGCAGGGGCTGGCGGTGCGCTTCTCTGACCTGCGCCTCACGCCGCCTCTTGGCAAGGCGCTCCATGATTTGAGCTAGGCCAGCGGTTTTGCCTGCGATATTGAGCCAATAAAAAAGCGCCCGCAGGCGCTTTTTTATTGGCTGGTAGAGCCTCAATTAGCTGATCAGGCTGGCCCACAGGTCATATTCGTCGGATTCGTCGATCCGTACCTTGACCATGTCCCCCGGCTTGAGGCCGGTTTCGCCGTTGAGGTAGACCAGACCATCGATCTCCGGTGCATCGGCGAAGGATCGGCCAGTGGCACCCTCTTCATCCACTTCGTCGATGATAACGGTCATCTCCTGACCCACTTTACGAGCCAGTTTGCGGATGGAGACCTGCTGTTGCAGCTCCATAAAACGTTGGAAGCGCTCTTCCTGTACCTCTTCCGGTACCGGATCCGGCAGCTCGTTGGCCAGCGCCCCTTCGACCGGGCTGTATTTGAAGCAGCCGACGCGATCCAGCTCTGCCTTATCGATAAAGTCCAGCAGCATCTGGAAATCTTCCTCGGTCTCGCCCGGGAAGCCGACGATAAAGGTGGAGCGCAGGGTGATCTGCGGGCAGATCTCGCGCCACTTCTGGATCCGCTCTAGGGTGCGCTCGACGGTACCCGGGCGCTTCATCAGTTTCAGGATGCGCGGGCTGGCGTGCTGCAGCGGGATGTCGAGGTAGGGCAGTACCTTGCCATCGCGCATCAGCGGGATGACGTCATCTACGTGCGGGTAGGGGTAGACGTAGTGCAGACGTACCCAGATGTCGAGCTTGGCCAGCTCTTCGCACAGGGCCACCATGCTGGTCTTGACCGGCATGCCGTCGTAGAAACCGGTGCGGTGTTTCACATCGACGCCGTAGGCGGAGGTGTCCTGGGAGATCACCAGCAGCTCCTTCACGCCCGCCTCTTTCAGGCGCTTGGCTTCCGCCAGCACGTCGCCGATGGGTCGGCTCACCAGATCCCCGCGCATGGAGGGGATGATGCAGAAGGTGCAGCGGTGGTTGCAGCCCTCGGAAATCTTCAGATAGGCGTAGTGGCGCGGGGTCAGCTTGACACCGTGTGCCGGAACCAGACTGGTGAAGGGGTTGTGCTGCGGCTTCTCCACATATTTGTGGACGTGACCCAGCACCTCTTCATAGGCGTGGGGGCCGGTGATCTCGAGCACCTTGGGGTGGATCTCGCGGATCTGATTCTCTTTGGCGCCGAGGCAACCGGTGACGATCACCTTGCCGTTCTCAGCCAGCGCTTCGCCGATCGCTTCCAGCGACTCTTGCACCGCGCTGTCGATAAAGCCGCAGGTGTTGACGACGACCAGCTCGGCATCGTCATAGCTGGGCACCACATCGTACCCTTCGGTACGCAGCTGGGTCAGGATGCGTTCTGAATCGACCAGGTTTTTGGGGCAACCCAAGGAGACGAATCCTACTTTGGGGGCCTGTTTTGTGTTGGACATCGCTCAATCACTCTTAGGTGGCTCTTCTTTAAGGGCGCGGATTTTACCGGAATGGTTAACCAAAAACTATACAGCCAGCATGGCAGAACCGAACAATATCTCCGACCAGGCAAGATTGGGCTGCACGAGCAGCCGGTGATGGCGCGCCCTTGGTAGGGCTATTGCCTCTGCCATGCAGGCTTGTTGTGGGGACGCTGCTTTGTTGATTTTTCTGTCAATTTTGCTGCTGTGGCGGGGAGAGCGTCAAAGGGAGTCACTATACTTCCATCACGGGGTCCCGTTGGAGAAGGCGATGGAAAGTTCATTTGGCGAAAAAATGCAGAGCGTACATGCCACGCTCAGGCAGCGCTTTGACAAGCTGAGTCGGGTGGCCATCGCGATTTACGATCCCCATACCGATCAGCTCAAGACCTTTGCCCACAGCACCGAGGGGCCTTCGCCGCTGGTGCAGTATGAGGTGAAGCTGAGCGATGTCCCCTCCCTGAGTTATCTGGCGGAGCACAAGCAGCCCCGGGTGCTCGGCAATCTGGATGCCCTGCGTGGCTCGGCGTCGGAGCACAGCCGCAAGGTACTGGAGGCGGGTTATGCCTCCAGCTATACCGAGCCGCTGCTGTTCAACAGCAAACTGTTTGGCTTTCTGTTTTGTGATGCCATGGAGCCGGGATACTTCGAGGAGCCGATCCGCAGCGAGCTGTCGGCCTATGCCCAGGTGCTCTCGGCCATCATTGCGGTGGAGTTTTTCTCCATCCAGACCCTTGGCGGCGCGCTGACCACGGCGCGGGAGTTCAGCCGCTATCGGGATGAGGAGACCGCCAACCATCTGCACCGGATGTCGGCTTACTCCCGGCTGATTGCCAAGACACTGGCCCCGACTTGCGGGCTGAGCGATGAGGAGGTGGAGTTTATCTACCTCTTCTCCGAGCTGCACGACATCGGCAAGATCGCGGTGCCGGATGCCATTTTGCTCAAGCCGGGCAAGCTGACGCCGGAAGAGTTCGAGATCATGAAGATCCACCCCGGCAAGGGGCGGGAGATGATCAGCCTGATGATCAACGAGTTTGGTCTCGATGGCATTCATCACACCGATATGCTGACCAATATCATCGCCAGCCATCACGAACGCTTTGACGGCACCGGCTATCCGCTGGGGCTGGCGGGGGAGGCGATCCCGCTGGCGGCGCGCATCGTGACGGTGGCCGATGTGTTTGATGCCCTTACCAGCGAGCGCCCCTACAAGAAGGCATGGCCGTTCGAGACGGCGTTTGCCTATCTGGAGGAGCATGCCGGCAGCCAGTTTGATCCCGCCTGTGTCGCCGCGGCCCTGCACAACAAGGCCGAGTTTTATGCCATCTATCAGCAGTATCAGGATCCGGCCTGCTCTGAGAACGTGGCGGCCAGCGGCGCCGAGCCGGGTTGAGCGTGTGTGATGAGCTTAAGGGGCAATGCGGCGGATCAAACATGACGAGGAATAAATATAGAGAGGGGGGCACCAGCAGGTGCCCCCTCTCTTTTATGC
>NZ_JBFODO010000030.1:0-19004 GCF_040908365.1 Aeromonas sp. R2-4 | reverse complement strand
CCCGGAGCCCACCGGCGAGTACCTCATTGAAGAGTTTGATACCGTGATTGCGGCAGTGTCGCAGCAGCCGGATCTCAGCTTTATGGAAGGGGAATCCCTCACCCTCCCCTTCACCCGCTGGCAGACTTTAGAGTCCCACCCCGAGACCATGCACAGCGGCCACGGCAACCTGTTTGCCATCGGCGATCTGCGCCGCGGGCCCGCCACCGCCATCGAGGCGGTCGCCGATGGTCGCAAGGCCGCGCTGGCCATCGATCAGTTCCTCCACGGTGACATGATCGACCCGGTGCGGCCCTTCAACGCCTGCAAGGCCCCCACACTCAAGCAGGTCGATCCCGCCCAGTTTGCTCACCTGAAAAAAGTCGCCCGCACCATCATGCCCCATCTGGCAGAGCAGGATCGCGAGGGCAGCTTTGCCGAGGTGGAGCGTGGTTTGAGTGATGCCGATGCCCGCAGCGAAGCCAGCCGCTGCCTCGAGTGTGGCTGTCAGGCCAACACCGATTGCGCGCTGCGCGACTATGCCACCGAATACGAGGTCGAGCAGAGCGCTCTCGATACCAGCCAGTGCCAGAAGTTTGTGGTGGATAACAGCAGCGAATTTATCGTGTTCGATGCCAACCGCTGCATTGGCTGCGGCCAGTGCGTGCAGACCTGTGGTGAGCAAGCGGTGCAGGGAGTGCTGCGCTTTGCCAAGAACAGCGATGGCACCCTCTCGAACCGGCCGCAGTTCGACACGGGACTCTCGATGGGCGACTCCCACTGCGTGCAGTGCGGCGCCTGCGTACAGGTCTGCCCCACCGGCGCTCTGGTGGATGCCCGCGACAAGTCGCAGGGGCGCACCGAGCTGCTCACGCCGGTCAATACCATCTGCACCTACTGCGGGGTCGGCTGCGGCGTCACCCTCTATGTCGATGAGGCGCGCAACCGCATCCGCTATGTGGAGGGGAACCGCAACTCACCGGTCAACCAGGGGCTGCTCTGCGTCAAGGGACGCTTCGGCTTTGACTTTATCCAGAGCGAGGAGCGCCTCACCACACCGCTTGTCCGCAAGGATGGCAAGCTGGTGCCCGCCAGCTGGCAGGAGGCCATCACTCTGGTGGCCGAGCGCTTCACCGCCCTGCGCCAGCGCTATGGCAGCGATTCACTGGCGGGCTTCTCGTCGGCCAAAACCACCAACGAAGAGAACTACCTGTTCCAGAAGTTCATGCGCCGGGAGCTGGGCACCAACAACGTGGATCACTGCGCGCGGCTCTGCCACGCCTCCACCGTCACCGGGCTGGAGGCATCGCTCGGCAGCGGCGCCATGACCAACGACATCCCGAGCATTGATCACTCGGATCTTATCTTCATCATCGGCTCCGACACCTCGGCGGCTCACCCCATCATCGGCTCCCATATCAAGCGGGCAGTCACCACGGGCAAGGCGCGGCTGGTGGTGGCCGATCCGAAACGGATCGAGATGGCCGACCATGCCAGCCTCTATCTGGCCCACCGCCCCGGCACCGACGTAATGCTGCTCAACGGCCTGATGCAGCAGCTCATCCAGCACGGCTGGCACGACAAAGCCTATATCGCCGCACGAGTAGAAGGATTCGAGGCGCTGCAAGCGGAGGTGCTCTCCCCGGCCTATGCCCCAGACAAGGTGGCTCTGGTCACCGGCGTACCGGCCAAGCAGGTGATCGAGCTCGCGCGCCTTATCGGCACCGCCGAGCGCACCGCCGTCTACTACTCCATGGGGATCACTCAGCACACCACCGGCCACGACAACGTGCGCGCCATCGCCAACCTGCAACTGCTGTGCGGCAACATCGGCATCGAAGGGGGTGGCATCAACCCGCTGCGGGGCCAATCCAACGTGCAGGGCGCCTGTGACATGGGGGCGCTGCCCAACTGCCTGCCCGGCTATCAGAAGGTGGCCAACCCCGAGGGGCATGCCCGCTTCGCCACCGCCTGGCAGCAACCGGACTTACCGCGCACGCCCGGCCTCACCCTTACCGAGACCATCGATGCCGCCTGCGCGGGCAGCCTCAAGGGGCTCTATGTGATGGGGGAGAATCCGGTGCTGAGCGATCCGGATCAGCACCACGTCATCGAGGGGCTCAAGCAGCTGGAGTTTCTGGTGGTGCAGGATATCTTCCTCTCCGAAACTGCCCAGCTGGCCGATGTGGTGCTCCCCTCCTGCTCCTTTGCCGAGAAGAGCGGCCACTTCACCAATACCGAGCGGCGGGTACAGCGCATCTCCCCCGCCCTCAAGGCACCGGGTGAGGCGCGGGAGGATTGGTGGATCATCCAGCAGATCGCCAACGCCATGGGCGGCGACTGGCGCTATCAGAACGCCCAAGAGATCACCGCCGAGATCTGCCGGGTCACCCCGCAATACGCCGGCATCCAGTGGGATAAGGTGGGTGTACAAGGGCTACAGTGGCCCTGCAACGACGCGACGCCCGAAGGCACTCGCCTGCTCCACAGCAAGCAGTTCACCCGTGGCAAGGGGGAGATGGTTGCCACCCCGTTCCGCTATGCAGCCGAACTGCCCGATGAGACCTATCCCATCGTGCTCACCACCGGCCGCCTGCTGGAGCAGTTCCACACCGGTACCATGACCCGCAAGACCAAGGGGCTCGACAAGCTGGCCGGGCCGCGGGTGATGATGAGCGTAGTGGATGCACAGCGGTTGGGCATCAGCAACAGCGAGCGGGTGAAAGTCACCAGTCGCCGCGGCCATATCGAACTGCCCGCCTTCGTGACCAAACGGATGCAACCGGGCGTGGTCTTTATCCCGTTCCACTTTGCCGAAGCCCCGGCCAACCGGCTCACCATCAATGCCACCGACCCCCACGCCAAGATCCCCGAGTTCAAGGTGGCGGCGGTGCGCATCGACAAGCTGGAATCCCCGTCGCAAACTGGAGTGCTATCCATGCAGAAGGAGCCAGCCAAGCCAGACATCGAGGTTGCCTGAGGGGAATAGCAAAACCTGCGTAGCCGCCTGCCGGGAGGGTTGGACCGCTGCCCCTTCCCCTTTGGGGTTGCGATAGCAAAAGAGGGGGATGAGAAGGGTCACCAGCCAGAAAGCACAAAGGGTTAGCTTCGATAAGAAGCTAGCCCTTTGTTTTATATGGTGCCGATAAGGGGAATCGAACTCCTGACCTTCGCTAGTAGTTAAGATCTCCAATAGACAATTGAAGTGTAAGATTGTGAGTTTGACAAACTCTCCAAGCGAACTACCCTTTGAGTCAGAGTGGTGATTGCAAGGATGACATGATGCAACTAACAAAGGCACAACGGATTGTTCTAATACATCATTTGCCTAATACGGATGCATATCTGTCCACCTACCCTATCAATAATCATTCTCAACCTATTACAAATGGTGACTACTATATAACAGATCTCAATAACTCATCTGACTCAGATGATAGCGTTTATCTATTTCCAATATTACTAGAGGCCGATGGAACACCGTGGTATTTAGCCAATCTTTTTCTACTTAAAATAGCAATCGACAATAGAGATAATTACAAAGATACAAGGGACATACGTAAAAAGGCTTCCCTCCTGCTCGATTATAAGATTTTTTGCGAAAGCGCAAGGGGAAATAACAACGAACAGGCACCAATTGATCTCTTCGATTTCAAACACTCATTAAAATCCAAACGACCTACATGGCGGTACTATTCACATCTGATGCATGTGGAGAAACCAAGACCTGGATTATTAAATGCAAAAACAGGTGCTGTATATCAATTTTATAAGTTTGCTGCAACGCAGCCGAATATTGATTTAGATCTTGAAAGAGTAGAAAAACTAACCAGCTTTACTGTTTTTAAACAAACCGCCTCTGGAAATCTTTATCGCATCGATGGTGAAAAGCGCTCTCAAACTGTCAGAACAGCAGAGCCAGCACCTGTTAGCATTGGCTATGTCAGAGATGAAGGAGAGGATTTACGCCCCCTGTTTCAAAAAGAACTGGATGCGCTATTAGATGCACTACAGACTGGTGAATTCGAAATAGATGAGAAGTTAATAGTTTATCTTGCATTATGCACAGGGGAGAGAAAGCAGACCATTCTCACTATGCGAATGAGGCATTTGAAATTTTTTGAGGATCAGTATTTAAGCCAAAAGAAAATGAGTTACAAACTATTTGCGAATAGCCAAAATGGTTGCGATACAAAATATGATAAACCTCACATTTTGCATGTGCCTGCCTGGTTGGGCGAAAAAATAAAAACATGGGCATTCTCGAAAAAAGCCACTGAACGCAGAGAAAAATTCAAACAAAAATTCGGTGATATTTTTAACGATGATGATATGTATCTGTTTTTAAGTCCGACAGGAGACTGTCGATATATGTCGCATTTAGATCCACGCTACAAAATGACACTATCGCCAGCACTCGGCCAAGTAACAAGGAATTTGAAATACAAATTACTGCGGATTACAGGAAATAAAATATCACCCGACTTTTCATTTCATTGGCTCAGAGCAACATTCGCCCTACTTTTATATAAAGGATGCCAAAAACTGATTTCAGAAAAAAAGATGCTGGCAGGGACAGAGCTCAACCATATACGCTATCGTCTGCATCATGCGCATCAATCTACTACTGAGAATTATTTAAAGTTATTCAGCCAAACCAGTGAACTACTAGAGGCTCAAGAGACATTTGAAAATGTCCTTTTCGGTGATGTATTGCAGAACAAAGATATATCCGATGAGGTCAAATGAAAATGGATCAGATAAGACATCCTGACATGATCACAAGAGAAACTATCGATCTCGAAACGAGCCAACTACTTACGTATGAAGATGCACCTGAAAAAGTTTGCCTTTTGTTACCAAAATCTATACTCAAAAATTCATTTGATATTGGCATAATTGCATACAGTGTTAGAGGTATGAAATATAAGCCTCAAAAAAATATACAACCAGTTTGCATTGATAGTTTACAAAAAGAGCGACAATACTTTTTAACTTTGCTGTACGATCATATAGTAACTCAAAAATGGGAAGATACATCCATTTTAACTTTTCTAAAGTATATTCGAACCATTCTAAACTGGACTGACAGTAACAACTACGCAGATCTATTTAAAACACCAGGGGCATTTCGTTTAGCATATATTGCGTTTACAAATCATCTAAACGACCAAATTTACCATAGAAAAATACAACCCATTACTGCTTGCCCTAGGCAGAGAGCCATGAAAGACATGGCCACAATCCATTTTGGGGAGGAAGAAAGTAAACATATCACCTCTGGCATTATAACTATCACCTTTGAAACTCAAGATGAAGATGCACCAGAAAAGTCGTTAGTACAACACAACGCTGAAGTATTTCTAGCTATCGCTAAAGGATATGGCTCTGCTGTTTTAGAAATGCAACCGTATCCTTGGTTACTGAAAATGCCTAACTATCATACTTATGTCTTCCCATCAAACCGCAGCATTAAAACACCATTTACAACCACTTATGCAGACATGTATAACTATAAGGAGGGTAGATTATCTACCGCAGATGAACTAAGTAATATTAACCATAGAACCAAATTTAAGAACTCTCAGGATATAAAGAGGTCACAAAAATGCATAGAAAAACATAATAGTCTTGGCTTAAATAGCCCTTATCGGATAGCAGATGCAGCAATGGCTTTAAATGCATATATGCAAGTTTTTATGCTAATGACTGGATCCTATGGTACTGAAGCTAGGAAAATTATTTATGAAAACACTCTTAATATTGAACGTCATATTACTAACAATAGCTTTAGAGCTGTGAAATTTAGAGCAGGTGGTAAGACTGTAGAATACAGCCTTGGCTCCCAACATGGCTTAAGGATTTTAAAAGACTACCTGACATTTCGCGAATATATTTTACAGGGAAAAGAGTTTAAATATCTATTCTTTAGAATAAATAACAATGGTGAATATGTTCAATATACAGAGGCAAACATAGCAGGCTTAGTGACACGAGCAAGAAAATTCTTCTTTTATAAAAAAGCTTCAATTTTACGTAGTCGTAAGGTAAGGAAATTTAAAAGCGTTCACTATCATGAAGAGAAACATGGAACAAAAATAACCGCCAAGGCCCTAAATCATGATGAAAAAACAAACCAAAAATCATATACACCATCGTCACCAGATACCAGCAAAAAAGAACTAGGTACACTATGGTCAGCAATAAAGAAAGCAGCCAAAGAAATTAAAATCACAGAAGATAAAATAGGGAGTGATATATCAATCTCTACCGGCCACTGCTCTAATAAAGGGAATCCAGAAAAAATACAGGAATACACACCAATTGAACCAGACTGTAAAAAACAATTCGGTTGTTTATTTTGTTCCAAATACATAATTCATGCAGATCGTGATGATATACACAAAATATTAAGCGTGCGATACGTCATAGAACAGGTATTGAAAATGTCAACTGACACTCAAAGAACAGAAAAACTTCTTAGGGTGCTTTGTGTACGTATTGATTATCTAATAGAGCGTTTGCAAAATTACTCTGTTAAAACAAAAATGCTTATAGATAAACTGTATGTTGATGTTTTTGAGTATGGTGATTTAACAACATTTTGGTCTTTTAGGCTAGAACGTTATGCTGAAATGGGAATGATATTATGAATGTTATTACCAACAAATTGTATAACTCCCAAAGCCACTCAAACTCCAATATATACAGGCCAGACGAATTTTCTGGAGAATTAGACACAACACCTCCATCGGATAATTTTGTTCTATGCAAGGATTCAAAGGGAAACCCAACCGCGATATATGGCAATGATATTTGGAATTTTACTCCTTACGCACCCCTTGGAAGTTCAGCCTCTAACCTAGATTTTAAATCGATTTGTGGTGTGAACGAGGAACACTCGTTACAACTAAGAAAAGAAGTCAAATGGCTTATGTTTTGTCTAATTTACAAGTCAGGTTCTGGGCGGCTGGGTCGGTTATCCACTTCAACCTTATATGAGTATTTTCGTGTTATACATAATATTACAGACCTAGCCTCAAAACTTAGCAACAACCCATTCAACAACCGACTAATTTATATTCGCGACGTGCTAGAAAACAAAGCAAATATACAAGCACTTGCTCATAGTAAAGACAGAAGTAAAAAATCTTTAAATAGCCTCATTTCAAAACTGGTTGATTTGGGGAAGGATAAAATTGGCTATACTGTTTGTTGTGTAAAACTATCTCGCAACAAAAATAAGGAAAAGCAACACCCTGTGATACCCGTTTCTTTATACCTTCACCTTGTAAATGCACTCACGGATGAGATGGAGAGATTACATTCTGGAACATCAAAAATAACTGCATTTTTAGTTAGGTTTTCGGAGAAAGGTTATGGCCTAACACACTCGTCTCAGAAAAAGACCAAAGTTAAATGCCAGCCAACAATGCAAGAAGCGATTAGGGCATATGACCTAAACAGTATTTTTCCAAATGTTACAACAGTGCATGAGTTATTAAGCAGCATTAAACAGATACAATTTACATTAAAAACTGCAATTCACCTATATACTGGCATGCGTCATCAGGAGGTTATGCGTCTACCATTGAATTGCATATCCACTATTGATATACATAAAGAAGAAAAAGACAATAGTGGAAAAGTTGTTGTGCCAGCAAGAATGATAAAACTTATTTCCACCACAACAAAATACACTGGTTACAGAAAAGAAGATGCTTGGTATGCACCAGATATTATCGTTAAAGCCATTGAAGTATTACAACGCATTGCTAAAGGGCTATGTTTCGGGTCAGAAATTGCCTGTACAAGTGAAACGCCTCTATTTTTAAGCGCAGGCATTTTAATAGCACCGGTTAATGAAATTAATAACGAGGGCAAGCATGCACTATTCGGTAAAATCAAGAACCTGGGACTACCCCAGTGGTTTCTAGATGCGGTGATAACCGAAAAAGATATGGAACTGTTGAAAGCGAGCGATCCTTCCCGCGACTTCGAAAATGAAAGAGACGGTAATGGAGAATTAAAGTTCAAAATTGGTGGTGTATGGCCATTGACTAGCCATCAACTCCGCCGATCTCTAGCATTTTATGCATGTAGCTCGGGTTTTGTCTCTATCCCCACATTGAAGCGTCAGTACAAACATCTAACAGCCGAAATAACTAAATACTACAGTCGAAACCATCAGAATATCGTTTCGATCTTCGGGCACTATGATGCACAAACAGGAAAATGGATGCTTCCTGAAACACACGTTATTTTCGATTGCCAAGCAGCCTTCACCATGGATGTTGCGGAACAATTTATTAATGACCTACTAGAGGATGAGCCACTATTTGGTAAATCAGGTAGCTATATGTCGAGACAAGCAGAACGAATTTTTGATGGTGAGGTCAGTATTGTTGAGTTTAGAGCGACAACAGAGGAAAAAATTAAAAATGGCGAAATCGTATATAACAAAACTCTGTTGGGGGGTTGCACTAACATCAATGGTTGCGATTGCCGTATCCTAGGTGAGTTTACTGATTGTTTAAGCTCGGATTGTGCTGTAATAAAACGGGATAAAGTAGAAAAACAAATCCTTGAAATTCAAAAGGCAATGCAATTCTATGCACCAAAAGATGGTGAATATCAGGTATTAGAGGCTGAATTAGACAGTCTTAATAAATTTAAGAAATATCAAATGAACAAGGATTAAAGTTATGAAGAGCAATAATGGACTGGAAAAGTGTTATGCGGCCTTCCAACGATTAAAAGAGGGTAAGCCTGAACTGGCGAAGTACAAAAACTTAGCTCCATCAGCAATTACCCTCTCTGTTGTATCACAAGAAGCAGGTTTAGATGCAGGGTACTTAAAACCGAAAAGAGAAAAACATCAACCATTAATCACACTCATCAACGCATACAAAAATGAAATAGAGTCTCCTAGAACAATAAAAAAGCGAGAACTTGAAAGTATTAAATTAGCTAAAGATTTAGGTGAGGAAGAGATAAAGTCACTAAAAATGCAGTTAGATGCCGCATTAGGCAGAGAATTACTATTGGTTCGCCAGTTACAAAAACTTGAAGAAAAAATTGAAGAGTTAAAAAAAGATCTAAATACCAATATATTGCAATATTGAATACAAACATGACAGATACAAGATCAGTACAGATCGAGTTATCACCTGACACCGATCTCAAACCCGTGTCTTGTTTTGGCTACGTTTGGGCATACTGCCTTTTAGAGCCTATTCAACGTGCTGTAGGGGACAGCCCTTCAATCATCCAGCATCATGGTCAGTCCGCTCCTACGCATCCTCTAAAGTTCAATGAGCTCGCCTGGTTAGGAAGTAATCAATACCCCTTTGTAACCGAGCAAACTGTCGAGCCAGCGGTTGCTTACATAAGTCTGATGATTGCGTAGAACTGCTGACTGCCATCAGCTGATTACCACCACTTCTTAAGTGGGTCATCAAAATGGCTATCTATTCTAGCCTTGTTCATTAACTCTCTTTTCTCCTGCTCATTCAAACTAACCAAGTTATGGGAAAACTCATTAAAAAAAAGCACAGGCTTAAATAAATATTGTGTTGAGTCAAGAAATTCATGATTCACTCGCATCGAGAGATACTCAAGTTTATCAACGAACCTATTGTAAACCCAGCCACTTCTATGGCCTTTATTCCTGGCAGCCTCTGCAAGAACCTCTATCTCTCGCGTCAAGAATGAGTTAACCAGCTCAGCCTGGGCAGGAACATTTGCACACAATGTTTTAAATGAATCAACCCACCACCGCTTAAACGGAATAGAGGAAAATGCACAACTACCGCCAAGCCAGGGTGACCGATACCCAATCTCTAAATTTCGAGTCGCCTTGTTTGAAGACAAAGGGAAAAATTTTTCAATACTATCGAGTCGTGAGCAGAGACTGAAGCCTGCTGTCCCCTCTGCTTCGTATACCTCACCAGTGTTGTAGCTGCCGATATGGTGGTATAGAACCGTACCAAAGGGGGCACTGCGTTGGTCTTCGACTAACTGGTATAAAGCAAAAGACCTACAATCTCCCAGATCCCACCCAACCTTTAAATCTTCACACAGGCTAGCATTGGTAGAAAACGTACTATTAAAATCACTTATGATATCTGAATAACTTTTCATTCTTTGCCCATCTAGGAACATTAAAACCTCAAAAGCTCGGAGACTTCTAGCTATCAACAGCCTATTAAACGATCAAGAATCTGTATAATTGCTCTCATTGAATAGTTTTTTATGATGTATTTTTCGTCTGAAATTTGGTGTGATTTTTTTATTAAGCACTAGATCACTAGGTAGTTCCTTCGGCTCATGTAATAAACCATTATTCAGAATCTTTGTAGATATACAGTTTAAAAACCTTATAAAAAAACCAGCAAACTCTTTAGACGTGTACTCAAACCAATCCAGATCTTTTTCTATCAAGCGCCCAAGCTTTTCCACGTATTGTTCTATTGTATTCTGTAATGTGTCACCATTATAGTTCATGTCATGAATTAAATTCTCAAGATACTCCACCTCTAAATATTCGGTTCTAACAACATAACGATGATGTGCGTTCTCATTCCTAATATCAAATAATAAAGGGTTAAAAAATGTGTGGAGCATTACCTTCTCGCTCTCAAAAGAGATCCCATTTGACTTGTAACACAACTCTAGAAAGGAGATAAAGTAAGCTAATCTATCGTACAAAACAACACACTCGGATAGATATGAGCGATACTCGTGTTTGAGAGATTGAATCGTTAATCGGTCATTATTAAAAATAGTAGATGCTTTATAGCTGATATAGTTTCGACTTTTACAATTTTCGAACAATTCGCCCCTTGAAAAAGCTAATACTGCATAAAATTTCTGTAAATCATCTAACGAATTATTATTTTTATCCGTTAATATATTGAACCGTGGGTCAACATTTTCTGCACAATTTTCATTGACATAATTATTGATGGCTATTAATAGCTCATGTGTTCTAATGACTTCCAGCTCCGGCCCCCAATTATAATTTTGGATGAGTATCTTTTCCAAATTACATCCTTAGGTTATTGTAACCATATAAAAGTGAGATGACCACACAAGTGATTGTGTCTTTAATTAATGCAGCCTTTTAGCATAACAAGGCCAACAACTATAATAAAAAGCCATCCTCCCCAACCTAAGCCAGATGATTTCCTATTAGTACCGATTGGGTTGTTCCTTGCAGAATTGCCCATGTTTGAAGATAGATGTACGGGGGACGCACTCGTGTATGTTACCTGAGGTACTTGCTGAGCCCGCATCTTCTCAAGAAGCTGCTGATTTGAGCTCTTCTGGGGAGCTGTGGGGGTTGGCCTTATTTGAATTGGCGAATTTGAAGCTCTAGTACCTTTTGTCATTGTTGAGAGAATGCCTGCATTTTGACTCGGCACAGTCCTAGCCGGAGCTGCGATCCCCCCAAGAAGACGGTATCTGGCTTCCTGTTCTGGTATCTGCTGTATCTGACCTGGTGCAGTTATAGTGATTGAGATATGTGTGTAGGTAGTCGATTTTGCATGTCCATGATAAGGCGCATCAACGAGGCCTGTAACGGACAGCCAACGACCAACCCAAGTCTGGTCAGGTACATTAGCACCAATCGCATTCATGCCATCAGACCAGATAGCTAACTTGACAGCCTTGCCACGCCAATCAGAGAAATTCACGAATACATAAGGTTTTCTATTCGCTCCCCACCCACGGCGAACAGAATGGATTTTACCAATGAGCTCTATTCTGCTCCCAACCTGTTCAAATACTTTTTCATATTTCAACGCATCACAAACTACATATGCACCTTGATAGCCTGCCTTAGCCAAGGTAGCCCCTTGGCCAAATATAATTTCCTCGTGGTAGATCCCCTTATTCTGAAGAAAATCTACAAGGGTAGGAACTCTATTAAAGTCCCCAAGTGCCACTCTAGCTAAGTTTTTGACATGTAAACCCACGCCAGTGATTTTTAAAACCTCTTTAAATATCACTGAAGAGCTAGGATCTAAAAAGTCATTCCGCCTAAATACAACTGCACTCGGTTCAGACCGAGAAATAGTCCAAATCGAAGAAGACGCAATCAATGCTTGGAGTGCGACATCCAGCGTTAAAAATGAAAAGCGGTCAAGCTTTTCATTGAAATCATTAGCAGTACGCTTGGGATGTTGAAAGTTAACCTGTCCCAATTCAGTTGCTTTAGATGATTGCAGTGCTTCAACATACATTCCATCATAATCAATGAGTTGAATCGTGCTACCACCTGCACTCACCATTATATTTTCTGGCTGAATATCACCATGAGAAATCTGATTTTTCTCTAGAAAGTCTGCTAAATTAGCCAATGCTTGCCGTAGTCTTTGAAGAGACTGAGGGTTACGATATTCATTCTCCAGGAATTCAGCTAATGTTTGTCCTTGTGCCCAAGCCATCTTTACGATGGGATACATAACCCCCTGAATACGAATACCCGCTGGGATGAATTCAAATGGTAGAAAATAAGGACTCGCCAATTGCTTAATTCGAGAGGATATAGCTTGATATCTTCTCTCTAACTCTCGTGATTCCTTGTGAAAACAACGCAGTGCAAATTTCTTACCTCCAGCCTGTACAGTATACGTGAGTGCAAATCCACCACATAAAGCCAGAGGAAGCCCTAAGCCAGTAGTCTTTAATATACCATGCTTTAACTCTGCGTCTTGTAATACGAGTTGTGGGGATTGTAGAGCCTCGTTGTATTGCTCAAGGGTTGGATATGCCATGGCTTAAACTTCACTGGTCAGGCTAATGAGAATTAAAGTGGTATCATCTCGACGGAGTTTTCCAATTGCGCGTTCTGTTTCAACAAGCTTCTGAAGTTCCTGTTGGCTTCTGATACTAATAAGCCTCTCAAAAGCCGAGCTATCACCATGCTCCTGATGATGCAGTAGCCATGCCCCGAGAGCATCAGTCATACAGAGAAGCAATTTCGTCTGATCGTCCTTGTAACTCCAGTCCTTTTGAGTCAACAAAATACTATTAGTGTCGCTTAATAATGGGTTTAACTCATTGCGCGTTGATAGAAGAGTCGGTTTTTGAGTGAATTGGTCTGCACAATAATACGGTATTGTATCCAACAGGGTATGACCATCGCTCCAAACAGCAAGACTATCTCCCAGGGCACACACGTTGATGTTCTCGTGAATGGGGTCATCTTGGACAATCAACATCGTAGCAAAGCTGCCTCTTTCGTAAGCAGCTGCCTTTGACCAAGACAGAGTGCTCGGATCATGTAGAAGGTTATATTTTGTGATGCATGAAGAGAGCGCCTCATCCAAAGGCGCTGTATCTATACATTCATCCACAAGCAAATTAGCCCAGCTTTTAGCATCAAACGACTCAGAAGCCCCATCTGACAGCACCACGCGGCCTCGTTCTTGGTCTATGCGGTAAGCATCTTCGTTATCGTTTGGTTGCTCAATATGCTTGGCTACGGTTCCATCAAACAGGATGTGGAATTCCATAGTTAACGTAGCTGGGCGGCGCGGGTGCCAATATCAAAGAAGTCCACAACCTCAGTAATCTCGCCATTGAAAACAAAGCCACGAGATTCCATCGTTGCTTTGATCCCTTTTTCTTCTGCAACTTTTTGAAGGTGTACAGGTAAAGGGCTGGACATACTGAAAAGGAGTCTTGCATAGCTGTCACTTAGACCAGCGTCAGATATAGGGAATTTTACGGGGTCACCACCACTAGAACTCACATGAAGATTGAATAGCAGAACGTTGCCATCGTTGGTACTAATCTGTTGGAGTTGTTGTGCTAGGCTCCCAGGTTCGCCATCTGTAGACTCACCATCAGTGATATGCAGAACAGTCGGTGGGTAGCTGTCTGGGTGTGCATCACACCAAGCCACTAACTGTTCAGCAGCACTGGTGATGGCGTTACACATAGGCGTTCCGCCCGCAGCCTTGGGCTCAAACCATACAGGGAATTTGATAGCTTGGTCGACTAGACCACCCGCACCATCATCTACTCGCTTAATCCGATCTTCTACACGCAATGGATTAGCTTCAATTTGAGAGATTGGATGAAGAATTGTCCCTGATAAGGCACCACCAAGCCCGTTTTCTGCGGTAGAACCGCTATAGCCTAAAACACCAACCTCGAAGTAATCACGAGTCCCTTCTGACTTAGTGCAGCGAGTAATAAGAGTGGCTAAAGTTCGATTAAGAACATCGGCTACAAATTGGGCTTTGGACTTGCCATTAGTCATGGAATCTTGCATCGACCCAGATTGGTCTACCAAAAACAAGAATGCTGTAGGACTGGTACGGCTGATTTCGGCACTATAGCTCATAGAATCCTTCAATGATGAGTTTTATCAAAAGGATAAGATAAAATAATCAGCAAGGATATTTGTTAACTCAGGTCACATTTTTCAACCAACAACCAACAACCAACACCGCCAAGCGTTGCTTGACCTTAAAACTCTTGCCGCCCATCACCCAGCAACTGATGTCACTATCGCTGGAACCTTCCTTTCTCCCGTCCCCTACGCAACTCGAAGCTCAAGACCAAGCGTATGACTCAGCGAACCCTGTTATTCGGCTTACGCTAAATAATAAATGTGGTATTTATGATGTATATACAACATTTATTCTTTCCGCCATGATATGTGCATCGTCACTTAGGAGCTCATTCATATGGGAAGAACATCGTTTGTCATCAATCCTGAAAGGCTGAAGGGTCTGCGCGTTGAATCAGGCCTGACCCAAGAAATGTTGATGAGTAAGGCTTACAAGATTTTGGGACGCTCTCCAGAGGCCGCACCAAAAACCCTCATTGGTCATTACCAACGAGTAGAAAAGAACGGACATACCAGCAAGGCTTTGGCTGATGCTCTAGCTCAAGCACTTGAAACAACTGTAGAGGTATTACAAGGAAAAGACACCCCTGAGTCTTACCATTATATAGATAAATTAGTCAAGCAACTAAAATCACAGCTGGAACTTGGCAATAACCAAGCACTTAATAATGAGTTTTCTGAGTGGCAAAGCAAATATAATGGTCAATGTCCTGATATGAACAAAGATATCTATGATTTTGCAAGAGATCTTGGCATCCAAATAGAACTGGCTCAATTGATTGGACAACCTGACGAGTTAATAAAACTTCGAGATATTACAGGTTGGAGTAGCGAGCAAATTCTAAATCCTGCAAATGTACATGGTCACTGGTTTATCCGTAAGACTGTAATGGATTCAATAAGTACAAGTTTTGAGTATGGCCTTAGTGAGATTATGTGGGAGGTACGGGATGTCATCAAGAAGGTGGGTCATTACTATACTGAAGATATGCATATCAGCATTAAGCATACATATCCTTGGATACATGTAGATCTTATCCACCCCAGAATTAGTGGCTTCCATAAAACCACTTTCATTTTTTCAAGAACGTTACCTAAGCCTGATGGATTAAAATGGGTATCACCCAGTGAAGCAGATAAATGGATGTTGTCTGAGTTAGACCGAATAGCTTTTGATGAGGCTAATTTCGTCACCTTAAATGATGAAGTTCTGTATCCATCAGACATAAAAAATCTGAGACTGAAAATAATTGAAATAACGGACAATGCTAAGAGCAGAACTGCATATTCCGGAGGTTGGTTTACTGACCAAGAAGATTCGGTATTTAACAGGTTTATAGTTAGTGGTAGATCTCACGCCTGGATAGTTAATAAGCTTACTAGTGGTCTAGCAGAGGGATTGCGTACTCATCTTCATCAACTACCTGGGGTCTCATGGAAGGTCAGTCCGAATAATGGAACAATTAATTTAACCTACGACACGTGGAGATTATCTCCGGAAAAACGTAGAAAACTTGGCTTTTACAATCTAAGTTACACTATTTCGTTAGTTGAACTAATGCCTGATGGTAGCTATCGAGCTGCACCGTGGTCTAAAAAAGGCATAGAAGATGCAGCTAATGATATAACAAGACAATTACAGTGGGTATGGGCATCAGAAGATTTTGCTTCTGATGATGAGCGGATAATCCTTCACTTTCAGTGATATAACAAAACTTGAAGAAACAGTTATAGATTTAACTAATGCATCCTCGCCGGAGGAGTCATGAAATATTCAACTTCTAAAGAAGTAGATGTTATTGTGCGGAAGTATATCAAACGAAAATGGAGATACAAACGAGGTAAAAAACATGGCCTGTTATACCCTCCAAACTGTGGTTTATTTATCGTAGTACCTGGCTCCCCTAGTGATAGCCTTGCAGGGTTCATTTTTAGTCAAGAGATAAGGAGACTAGAAAGGCGTGTACAGATCTAGTTATCACCTGACACCGACCTAAAATCGGTGTCTTGTTTACGCTACTTTCGTGCGCCCTTCCTTTGGTATCAATATCAGAGCCTTCCACCGTACTGCATCCATTCCCCCTCCCTGATTACCAGCCCGCTCCTACGCACCCTCTAAAGCTCAATGAGCTCACCTGGGGAGTGGTCATACATCTAAATCCAATTGGAACTTGACGAAGTTCAAAACAATCAAATGTAAGTGTATGATTTTTCATGAAAGTGTTGTAACTACTGATGTAGTTAAAGCATCCAATTTAACTGAATAAACTGATGTGCTTTTATACATAGATCCATTTGTGGGTAGGATAGAGATGGCAAGAATCCTGATGACTCGCGCCCTTGACGACAACGGCCATATAGTTGATGTCAAAGAGGTTGTGAGTGGCAAAGGATGCAATTGCACATGCATAGGTTGTCAGGGCGCTGTCTGGGCAATGAAGGGGCAAGTTAAAGCCCATTATTTCTCTCATGAGCCTAATTCAGTCGAACAGAATGCCTGTACCTGGAAGCCGGAAACGGAAATACATATCCTAGCTAAAGAGGTTTTAGCAACGGATAGGCAGTTGTTACTGCCTATTGGAACTATAAATCCAATACATCAAAATATAGCCTTTGATGAGATGGTATGTGAGGTTTATGAAGGCAGAGTTATACCTGATGTTATTGGGTTCATCGAGGGAGAGAAGGTTCTCATCGAAATTGCAGTTACGCATTTTTGTGATCGAGAGAAAGTTAAAGAATTAAAGAGGGTGAATGCAACCTGCATTGAACTTGACCTGAGTGGATTTCGTGTGAAAGGAGAGATAATATCAAAAGAAGAGATAAGAGATTATCTAAAAAAATGCCCCAAAAAATGGGTGTCTGTAGCCCCTGTAGGCAACTTCTCCGAAATGATTTACTCCCATAATAGACAACAATTATTGTCTTTACAGCATCAGTATTCATCTTTGAGTTCAAAGCACCAGACAGAGGTTAAAAAACTTAATGCAGAATTCGAAGCGATAAAAAATACGCGCGAATCAGAACTAAGCGATATGCAAAGAGTGATTCAACAGTCTCGGCATGCAGAAGGCAAGGCTAACGCCATTTTAAAAAGATGGGAGAGAGTGTTAAAAGAAAAAGAGTCGTCCATTTTAGAGGCACAGGAAAAAATAATCCTATTGGAAGATCAATACAGAAGCTTTGAAATGGAATTGAAAGACCGTCTATATCATATACAAGATGAAGTTGATCAAAAGCAAGATTTACTACGTGACCTTCTTAATTTAGATGAACTTAAGGCAGAGTTTTATTCACAGGTTGATGATATAAATAGAACAATTAAAGCTAAAGAGGCTCAGCTTGATGCTGGTGAAGTCGAAATACGTAGGCGTTCAGCCTCCTTAGACCTAATACAGAAGAATTTAAATGATAGCCTCATCTCGCTGCAAGAACGAGAAGAGGCTCTAACAGAAAAATCAAAAGACTTGGCAAGCATCATTGATATTAAAGCAAGAGAGCTGGCTAAAGTAATGTTTGAGCAGTTGTTGAAAGAAAAATCAAATGAGATAAAAGCACTAGAGGAAAAAGAAAGGAAAGCAAAAAAAGATATTGATGATTTAAGGCGAAAATATAGTTCATATATCAAAATTCCATGATTTTCAAATACTGATTGTGTAGGTGTGGTTCTCACCTGAAAACCATTTTTTATCTAACCATTGACTGACAGCACTTGATCTCAAGAGCACGCCACATAGCGTACAAGCTCTATGGGCTCTATGGGACAGCAACAATCAAGCCTCATGCTGCCGTGTATGGCGACAAGCGGGAGAGTTCGGCGTATCAACGTTCAGCACCATCCTTGACGATACAGAAAACCAGAAATTTCTACGTTAGTAGGTTTACGAAAGGGTGATGCATCCGATCGGTTGAGTTGATATGATGAACTCTTTTGAGACCGACAGCTTCATGGCATCCATCCCCGTTCACTGTCCTCGTTGCAACTCTGACCACGTATATCGCCATGGTAAGACCCCTGCTGGCCATGTTCGCTATCGTTGCCCCGTCTGTCCGCACGTGTTTCAGCTCACCTACACCTATGAAGCCCGCAAGCCTGGCGTCAAAGACAAGATTGTTGATATGGCGTTCAACGGCTCAGGTGTTCGTGATACTGCTCGCGTCCTCAAGATTGGCATCAACACCGTCATACGCACCCTAAAAAACTCGCCCCAAGGCAAGTAACCTCCGAGAAGGTGGTGCTCTATGACGTGGCGCTTATCTGTGAACTTGATGAACAGTGGGCCTATGTCGGCAATAAACAGCATCAACATTGGCTTTGGTATGCTTTTGATACCAAGAGAAAACGAGTCGTGGCCTATACCTTTGGCCCACGCAACGATGAGACATGCCGTCGGTTGCTGAGCCTGCTTTCTCCGTTCCAGATAGGCTTTATCACCAGTGATGACTGGGGAAGCTATGCCAGAGAGGTGCCGAGCGAGATGCATCTGACCGGGAAGATATTCACCCAGCGTATCGAGCGTAACAACCTGACGCTCAGAACGCGCATCAAGCGATTGGCTCGCAAGACCATCTGCTTCTCTCGTTCCGTTGAGCTCCACGAGAAAGTGATTGGTGCCTTTATAGAAAGACACCATTTCAACTGATTGGAGTCATTACC
>NZ_JBFODO010000003.1:0-2149 GCF_040908365.1 Aeromonas sp. R2-4 | reverse complement strand
GTTTTATCAGTCATACCCGTATTGGCGCATTTTGTTCCATCGCTGATGGTGTGAAAATAGGACTAGGCTCACATCCTATAGACTATATATCAACACATCCGGTGTTTTATTCCATTGGGACTATATTTCCCTATCAGTTAGTTGATAAATCAATTTTGGAAAAAGTGAAATTCTCTGATGAACTAAAGCCAGTAGATATTGGGAACGATGTCTGGATTGGTACCAATGCTATTATTTTGAACGGTATTTCAATAGGTAATGGTGCTGTTATTGGGGCTGGTGCAGTTGTCACAAGGAATGTCCCTGATTACGCTATTGTGGGGGGGGTTCCTGCTAAAGTTATTAAATATCGAAATGTCTCAGAGAAAATAGATGGTAAAGATTGGTGGGAGCTGGATGACATAAAACTAAAGGAATATATTGAAACTCATTATAATGCTTTACAATTCATGCTATGAAAATATAAATTTTTATATTGTAATATCAAGTCGATATGTGTCATTTTGTGCCTAAGTGCTATAGAGGGAGGGGGGATGAGAATTTCACATAAAATAAAAATGTTTTTCCTTATGAGTCCATTCAAGAGATATCAGTATATAGAAAACTTATATTTCAAACTGAAGATGCGATTTTTCTATCGATTGTTTTTTTTACAGAGCGGACGAGGAAGTTTGATTAGAAAACCACTTCTCCTGACGCCAGAATTCATTCATTTAGGTAGCAATGTATTTATTTGGGATGCTGCAAGGATAGAAGGCATAAAAAATCATGGAAATCAAGAGTTAAATCCTAAAATAATAATTGGCGATGGTGTAACTATTCAACAGCGATGCCATATTACAGCTGCTGGTGAACTATTTATTGGTGATAATTGCTTGATCTCTTTTGATGTCATGATACAAGATACTGATCATGTATATTCAGATATTACCATTCCCGTAGGCTTACAGCCTTTATCTGTAAATCAAACTATAATTGAAGAACAATGCTTCATTGGGAGTGGTTCGAAGATCATGGCTGGTAGCCATTTAGGGAAGCACTGTATTGTTGGGTGTAATTCCGTTGTTCGGGGTCATTATCCTGATTATTCTGTCCTAGTTGGTAACCCAGCAAAGATAATAAAGAGATTTAGTATCAAAAATTCTCAATGGGAGCGAAATATTTAGCATTTTTCATTTATGTGGAGGCAAGATTGAGACTGTTATTTATAGCTCCAGAATTCAATATATATCACCTGGAAATTATCAAAAGATTAGAAAAGCATGGCTACCGTGTAGACTATTTAAAAGAAAAGAAGGTGGGCCCCCTATGGGATATTTTGCATAAAATTAGCTATAGAGTTTATGAAGTTTTACAAAAAATAATTTTATTAAATAGTTTGAGAGAATTAAAATCGAAAAATGAGAATTATAAAGTGCTTTTCGTTATAAGAGGAGAGTTTGTAGATCAGAGAGTAATTGATTATATAAATCGAGCATTTTTTTTTGAAAAAAAAATATCTTATCAATGGGATTCAGTAAAGAATAATCCGCAAGCAGTTACTCATCTTAGAAATGATTTTTCGGTGTATTCATTTGACCCAGACGATTGTAGCGTATTTGGATTTCACTACCAACCTCTCTTTTACATAAAAGAAGGTAGCCATGAAATTGTACATTTGTACGACTTAAGTTTTGTTGGTGTTTATACAGAAGAAAGATTGAATATAATAAAAAAAATACATCACTTGTACTCAAAAAAGATAAAGATAAAGATAAAGATAAAGATAAACCCCCTCAAGTATCTTTCATTAAAATTTTTTGAGAAAAAATTAAATTATGTTCCTAATGATTATTTCACATTTTCCAACATAAAATATTATAATGTTTTGTCAATAATGGAAAAAAGTTCTATTGTGCTAGATATCTCACATGTCACTCAGTCAGGTCTAACAATGAGGACAATTGAAGCGATAGGTTGTGGGAGTAAACTATTGACAAATAATTATATGATCCGCAAGGAAAAATTCTATGATGAAAATATGATATTTTTATACGATATAAATAATTTTTCATTAGACATAGATTCTATTATTAAAAGAAAAGTAAGCCCTTATGAGAAAAAGGATTATTCCATAGATGCTTGGTTAGGTAGTCTATTGAGGTCGGAT
>NZ_JBFODO010000029.1:0-28401 GCF_040908365.1 Aeromonas sp. R2-4 | reverse complement strand
GGTGATGCATCCGATCGGTTGAGTTGATATGATGAACTCTTTTGAGACCGACAGCTTCATGGCATCCATCCCCGTTCACTGTCCTCGTTGCAACTCTGACCACGTATATCGCCATGGTAAGACCCCTGCTGGCCATGTTCGCTATCGTTGCCCCGTCTGTCCGCACGTGTTTCAGCTCACCTACACCTATGAAGCCCGCAAGCCTGGCGTCAAAGACAAGATTGTTGATATGGCGTTCAACGGCTCAGGTGTTCGTGATACTGCTCGCGTCCTCAAGATTGGCATCAACACCGTCATACGCACCCTAAAAAACTCGCCCCAAGGCAAGTAACCTCCGAGAAGGTGGTGCTCTATGACGTGGCGCTTATCTGTGAACTTGATGAACAGTGGGCCTATGTCGGCAATAAACAGCATCAACATTGGCTTTGGTATGCTTTTGATACCAAGAGAAAACGAGTCGTGGCCTATACCTTTGGCCCACGCAACGATGAGACATGCCGTCGGTTGCTGAGCCTGCTTTCTCCGTTCCAGATAGGCTTTATCACCAGTGATGACTGGGGAAGCTATGCCAGAGAGGTGCCGAGCGAGATGCATCTGACCGGGAAGATATTCACCCAGCGTATCGAGCGTAACAACCTGACGCTCAGAACGCGCATCAAGCGATTGGCTCGCAAGACCATCTGCTTCTCTCGTTCCGTTGAGCTCCACGAGAAAGTGATTGGTGCCTTTATAGAAAGACACCATTTCAACTGATTGGAGTCATTACCTACGAAAGCGCATACGTATGCCAATATTTTCTTGTGAAGATGTTAATGTTGCTGACTAATCGCCGCACTATGGTTTATATCAGTATAATAGAGAGGTGAAATTGCCATGAAAAGGATTCTTCTAATACTCATCTCTTTTATTATATCTGTCGATGTAACTGCAAAAGAGACAATCCATTGGGTTCAATATGATATCCCTCCATTTTATATTAAGGATGGTAGCTATTCAGGTAGAGGTGTGGTTGATGTTACTGACGCTATGATCAGAGCTGAATTGCCCCAGTATAACCATGTGATCATATGGGCTAACATCGCCAGGATCCGGCATATGATGGAGCAAGGACAGAAAGTTGTTTGTGGAAATATGATAAAGACACCTGAAAGAGAGAAGTATCAAACATTTTCTACTTTTCATAAAACACTATCAACTGCACCACATGTAATCATACCATCCAGTGAGCTTAACACTTATAAGCAGTATATAATTGATGGAGACGGTGTTGATTTGCTTCGGTTGATTCAATCGAAGGATAAACTTGGCTATTTCATAGCATCTCGTTCATATGGAAGTAAATTTGACCTCGCAATTAAAGATAAAACAAATAAGAGAGTTAACTACTCTCTCAATGCTCCGATGGGTAATGTCCTGGATATGCTATTAAAAGATGTAAATGGTTTTACCGTTGCATACCCAGAGGAAATTATCTATTACACAGAAAGTAAGTTTGGGTATGGCTCATCAACAGTATCTGATTTAAATAAAAAGGCTTATCTAGGGAAGTTCAAAGTTCTTCCGATAGCTGGACAGCCAAAAGAAATATCAACTTATGTTGCCGCACCGAAAACCGAGTGGGGTGATAAAGTCATATCTGATATCAATGAAGCACTATCAAAACTAAAATCAAATCCAGCATATATTAACGAGAACTATATGTGGCGTAACTTGACTAACCATGATTAGTTGAATCACTAAGCATCTAGATGCCTTGAAATTTTGCGTTCATTATAAATATTATGGCTGTCAGTTACATGTTAAAAATTAAAACTCGAAGTTAAACTGTGCTAAGCCCTCGTTTCCTGCATAGTATTATACTATGTAGATAACTATTTACTCATATTCAACATTGAATTCCTTGCAATAAAACAGAACCTGAGCACATATTTGATCGTTATTTTCTAAAAAAGTCAAATCAATGTTTTCGTTGTCAGGAAGTATATGTAGCACTCTAGAGCCAGGCTTGCTTTCGATTAACTTAATTAAAGATATTTGGCGCCATGAGAAAAAAAGGTGTTTTTTATGGCAATGAAACTCAATGCCACTGAAACTCAATTCTAATTTTACTTTTCTTGCGATATAAATGTATCTTATATCTATTGCCGCCGTAATAATGAATATTAGCAATGAGAATAAAATTGTATTGCGATATAACTCTTCGGTTATTGGTAAACCAGTAACTTCAGATGCCAACAACAGCAGAGTTGGCCAGAAAATTGCGACAAAGAAAGGTTCGACTAACTTAGTCACAAACTTCTTATTTGATACGTGATATACCATACTACACCTGATAAATAGTAGTCGCAGTTTACACTGCGACTACTACCCTAATCATGTTAACGACGAGACCTTACGATCTGGATACGTCTAGTTAGATACTCAAGCGGTACACTCCAAACGTGTACCAATCGACAGAATGGAAAGACAACAAACAAAGTCATACCTAAAACCATATGAATTTTGTAGATAACAGATACCCCTTCTAAATTATTAGAGGCCCCTGTTTGGAATGTCACGACATCTTGTGCCCAACTGACGAGCTTCATCATGATGCTGCCGTCAAGGTGGAAGGCGGAGAATGGAATTGTAAGAAGGCCAAGCGCCGCCTGGGATACTAATAGCACCAAAATCAAGATGTCCGCAGTCGATGATGTTGCTCTGATCCTGGCGTTTGTCAGACGCCGCTTTAAGAGCAGATAACCACCGTACAACGTCATTGCACCAAAGACACCGCCAGCACTCATAGCTATGAGTTGCTTTGCTTGCAATGATAAGAAGGACTCATATACCCAGTGAGGTGTCAACAGGCCAAAAAAGTGGCCAAAGATGATACCAAGAATGCCAATGTGGAACAGTCCAGATGCCAGCCTCATATTCGAGTTATCAAGCAACTGGCTTGATCCTGCTCGCCAAGTGTACTGCCCATAATCGTAACGAACCCAACTACCAAGTAGAAAAATGGTAACTGCAATATATGGGTATATATCAAAGAAGAAGCTATGAATATAGTTCATTTGTTTGCCTCACCAATTTCAAGGTACTGTGGTACGACTGCATTCTTAAATCGGTTGCTATGAATCGATTGAATTGAACTGGGACATGATTCTCCTCCTAAAAACTTCACCTGCTCTTCCTCCCAAACAGCATCTAACGCAGCGGGTGTTGCATCATCAGCCTCTTTCATAACTTGTGTGCTTATAAGAGCGCTATCGTACTCTGTCATGGATAGATCAATTAGAACCCCAAATAGAACATGGTATTTGCTTTCTCTTTTGAGTAGCCTCTCTTTAAGCAACCCCAAGATCGGAGTGATAAAACACAACCCCTCTATAATTTCAGCGTTATTTCTTGTTGAAAGGTATTCCAAGTAAACAGGAAGAAAATCCGGTAATTCTCTTTTGTTAAGAGAAAATCCTGCATCTTCATATTGCTTAAGCAGGTCTACCATTGCTTGTCCGCGATCACGCGACTCACCATGAACATGCTCAAAAAGAAGCAGAGAGGTGGAACGGCCACGGTCGAAGATATCACAATATATTTCTTGGAATGAAAGTAGAGAACGATCAAACGCATATGTTACAAAATCACATATTGATGATTTTTGTGCCGATGTCAGCTCATTACATTCAGCTATGCAATCAAAGATTTCATCCTTGTTTTCCCACAGATCAATATCTGGGTAGTCCAGGAGGATTGATATGATCTTTAAAGATTTCATTTTTTATCCTCACTTGGATTTGTAGATACATTAATGGCATTAATTCTCTGGCTATTAAACAGGTTGTACTTAGTGTCGCTACCTTTACAACCATCACCAAAGCTAAAGCCACACCCTTTAGCTTCAGGAAATGCTTCTCGTGCTAGCTCGCGATGACTGGAAGGAACTACAAAGCGGTCTTCATAGTTAGCTATAGCCAAATAACGGTACATTTCCTGCGCTTGGTGTTCAGTTAAACCAACCTGCTCTAATGCGCTGGTATCCACCTTTTTATCTACAGTTTCAGCTCGCTTATAATGACGCATTGCCAACATACGATTCAGTGCACTCTTAACAGGTGCTATATCGCCAGCGGTCAACAGATTCGCCAAATACTGTAAAGGAATTCGCAAGCTAGAAATATCTGGTAGAACACCATCATCACCTAAATAGCCTGCATCTTTGGCTGATTGGATAGGGGAAAGAGGTGGTACATACCATACCATCGGTAACGTGCGATACTCTGGGTGTAATGGGAGTGCAAGCTTCCATTCCATCGCCATCTTGTACACAGGTGACTTCTGAGCAGCATCTAGAACATTTTGAGTGATGCCTTGCTTTAAGGCTTCTTCAATGATAGCAGGATCATGTGGATTTAAGAAAATCTCCAACTGCTTGTTGTATAAATCCTTGTCATTTTCAGTTGATGCTGCTTGCTCAATACGATCTGCATCATAAAGGATTACTCCCAGATATCTAATTCGTCCAACACATGTTTCAGAGCAGACGGTTGGTTGACCAGACTCAATTCTGGGGTAGCAGAAGATACATTTTTCAGATTTACCACTTTTCCAGTTAAAGTAAATCTTCTTGTAGGGGCAACCAGTAAGACACATACGCCAACCACGACATTTGTCTTGGTCAATAAGGACAATGCCATCTTCTTCACGTTTATATATTGCCCCACTAGGGCAAGTAGCCACACATGCAGGATTCAAGCAATGCTCACAAAGCCGAGGGAGATACATCATGAACGTATTTTCAAACTGTCCATACATCTCCTTTTGGATGTGGTTGAAATTGTAGTCTTGTGAACGCTTAGTGAATTCCCCGCCCAAGATTTCTTCCCAGTTTGGGCCATTGTTGATCTTGTCCATACGTTGACCAGTAATCAGTGAACGTGGACGTGCTATTGGCTGATGCGCACCTTGTTTAGCATTATGTAAATGCTCATAGTCAAAGGTGAAAGGCTCATAATAGTCATCAATAGTCGGCATGTCAGGGTTGTTAAAAATCTTGGCT
This sequence comes from Aeromonas sp. R2-4, assembly GCF_040908365.1. Lineage (NCBI taxonomy): Bacteria > Pseudomonadati > Pseudomonadota > Gammaproteobacteria > Aeromonadales > Aeromonadaceae > Aeromonas > Aeromonas sp. R2-4. The sequence goes on along the minus strand of NZ_JBFODO010000029.1, from coordinate 23,360 downwards.
AAAACGCCAATCCGGTTACCCATTCTTGGAACGATTTTTCCATTGATATTTCGAACCCAGCCACCCTTCCATTTATCCTGATTTTCCCAATCGTTTGGATAGCCCACGCCTGGCTTGCTTTCTACGTTATTAAACCAGGCGTATTCCATTCCCTCGCGACTTGTCCATACGTTCTTACAAGTAACAGAGCAAGTATGACATCCGATGCATTTATCGAGGTTTAGCACCATTCCAATTTGCGCACGAATTTTCATTTTTACTTCTCCCCTGCCTTGTTACTGTACATATTGTCAGCCTGTGTATAGTCATTATTTTCGTCATCAAGCCATTTAACCTGATTCATGCGGCGGACGACAACAAACTCATCACGGTTAGAGCCCACTGTGCCATAATAGTTGAACCCATAAGCCTGATGTGCATATCCGCCAATCATATGAGTTGGTTTAGGGCAGACACGAGTAACGGAGTTATGAATCCCACCACGTTGTCCTGTTATTTCGGAGCCTGGAATATTCACCAGGCGCTCTTGAGCGTGATACATCATTACCATTCCAGCAGGGACGCGCTGACTCACCACTGCACGAGCAGTTAATGAACCATTGATATTAAATGCCTCGATCCAGTCGTTATCCTCAATTTTTAGATCTTTAGCATCATCTTCACTTATCCAAACAATTGGCCCACCCCGAGACAGTGTAAGCATCAACAAGTTTTCGCTGTATGTTGAGTGGATACCCCATTTCTGGTGCGGAGTGATCCAGTTCAGAGCTTTCTCTTTGTTACCGTTACCCTTCTTACCCATAATATTTTTAATAGTCTGGGTATTGATTGGTGGTCGATATGAAATGAGACTTTCGCCAAAATCACGCATCCATTGGTGATCCTGATACAGCTGTTGACGACCAGTAATGGTTCGCCATGGAATTAGCTCATGAACGTTTGTATAACCTGCGTTATACGAGACATGCTCGTCTTCCAAACCAGACCATGTTGGGCTAGATATGATTTTTCTCGGCTGAGCCTGAATGTCACGGAAACGAATTTTTTCCTCTTCCTTGTTGATAGCAAGATGTGCATGTTCTCGGCCAGTCAGCTTACTTAATGCATTCCAAGCCTTAACAGCCACATGACCATTAGTCTCTGGGGCTAAAGTAAGAATTACTTCAGCCGCATCAATTGCAGTGTCAATCTTTGGCCGCCCAGCATTCGCGCCATCATGGTGTGTGTAGTTAAGTTTTTTAAGAAGGTCTACTTCGGTTTCTGTGTTCCAATTAATACCCTTGCCACCATTTCCTTGCTTATCAAGGAGTGGGCCTAAGGATGTAAATCTTGCGTAGGTGTTAGGATAATCGCGCTCAACGGTCATTATATGTGGTGCAGTTTTTCCTGGAATGAGATCACATTCACCCAATTTCCAGTCTTTTACTTCAAACGCTTGGGCTATTTCTGCTGGAGAGTCATGCTGCATTGGCAATGTAACCACATCGGTTTCAACGCCAAGATGTCCTTTACAGAGCTCAGAAAACGCTTTTGCAATTGCCTTATAAATTTCCCAGTCGGATTTTGCTTCCCAGGCTGGATCTACAGCTGCTGACAATGGATGGATGAATGGATGCATATCCGAGGTATTCATATCATCTTTTTCATACCAGGTTGCAGTAGGCAACACGATGTCTGAAAACAGACAGGTACTCGACATCCGAAAATCTAGAGTCACAACGAGATCAAGCTTGCCTTGGGTTGGGGTATCTTTCCAATCAACTTCAGATGGTTTGCTATCACTGAATGAGCCGAGATCTTTTCCTTGAATGCCATGTTCTGTGCCCAACAGGTACTTGAGCATGTATTCATGACCTTTACCTGAAGACCCGAGAAGATTTGATCTCCAAATAAACATATTGCGTGGATAATGATCTTCGGGACACTCAGCAGCAAAACGAATACTGCCGTCCTTCAGCGAGTTAACCGTGAACTCTACAGGGCTTACCCCAAGCGCTTTTGCCTGTTCAGCAATACTCAGTGGATTAGTATTCAGCTGAGGGCTTGAAGGAAGCCAACCCAGCCGCTCTGCTTTCACGTTCATATCAATGAGATGCTTACTATATTTACTTGCATCAGCTAAAGGTGAAAGCAATTCTTGGGCATCTAACTTCTCATATCGCCATTGACTAGAGTGGTTATAGAAGAAAGACGTCCCATTCATGTGGCGTGGAGGCTTTTGCCAATCTAGGCCAAATGCCAACGGTTGCCAGCCCGTCTGGGGACGAAGCTTCTCTTGCCCTACGTAGTGAGCCCATCCACCACCGCTCTGTCCTACGCAACCACAGAATACCAGCATGTTAATCAAACCACGGTAATTCATATCCATGTGATACCAGTGGTTCATGCCTGCACCAACGATGATCATTGAGCGCCCATGTGTTTTGGCTGCATTGTCAGCAAACTCACGAGCGATGCGGATAATCTCATCTTGTGGTACACCCGTTATTTTTTCTGCCCAAGCGGGTGAATATGCCTTCACTTCCTTATAGGTATGTGCGCTGCTAGGGTCATCAAACCCTCTTTCTACACCATAGTTAGCCACGGTGAGATCGTAGACGGTGGTCACAAATTCTTGGCTTCCATCTGCCAACACGATGGATTTAGCTGGAATTTTTCTTCTGATAACTTCTTCTAATTCAACAGGTGTGAAATGCTCACTTTCCAATCCACCAAAATATGGGAAAGCCACCTCAACTAAATGTTGAGGTTCCTTTATTCCAACAGACAAAGTGACTGGTGTCTTGGACTGCCCAGCGGTCTCTTCAAGATTCCACTTTCCATCCTCTCCCCATCTATAGCCAATCGACCCTTGTGGCGCGACCAGATCACCAGAAACCTCATCAATCGCTATGGTCTTCCATTCAGGGTTGTTCTGTTCACCTATGTTATTGACCAAATCTGATGCTCTCAGGAAGCGTCCTGCTTCATAGCTACCATCTGGTCGTTTGGTCAATCTGACCAACATCGGAAAATCGGTATATTTCCTTGCGTAACTAACAAAATATTCATTTTTATGTTGAACGTGGAACTCGTTCAAAATGACATGGCCCATAGCCAATGCTAACGCGCTGTCTGTACCTTGTTTGGGGTTAAGCCAGTGATCACAAAGCTTAGCTACTTCAGCATAATCTGGAGTTATGGCGACAGTTTTGGTGCCTTTGTATCTAACTTCAGTAAAGAAGTGAGCATCAGGAGTACGAGTCTGAGGAATATTTGAGCCCCAGGCTATGATGTATGAGGAGTTGTACCAATCTGCTGACTCTGGTACGTCTGTTTGCTCTCCCCAAGTCATCGGTGATGCGGGAGGAAGATCACAATACCAGTCATAGAAGCTAAGGCAAGAGCCACCGATGAGCGATAAATATCTTGCACCTGCGGCATAGGAAACCATAGACATCGCTGGAATTGGTGAGAAGCCAACAACGCGATCTGGGCCGTGCTCTTTTACGGTGTAAACGTTTGCCGCTCCAATGATCTCATTAACTTCATTCCAGGTGCTACGAACAAAACCGCCTCTACCTCGGGCAGCCTTATACTTTTTGGATACGTTCTGATCGGAAGCAATCGCACCCCATGCTAGAACAGGGTCTTTGTGCTTACTTTTTGCGTCTCGCCAAAGCTCAATCAACGCTTTCCTGACCATTGGGTACTTCAGTCGATTGGCGCTGTACAGATACCACGAGTAGCTTGCCCCTCTTGGGCAGCCGCGAGGCTCATGGTTTGGGAGATCTGGCCTTGTCCTAGGGTAATCAGTTTGCTGCGTTTCCCATGTAACCAAGCCGTTTTTTACATAGATTTTCCAACTACATGAACCAGTACAGTTCACGCCATGTGTTGAGCGTACAATTTTGTCATGTTGCCAGCGGTCTCTGTAACCATCTTCCCAATCTCTGTTCGTATTGTACGTTTGGCCGTGTTCACCAGAAAACTTTTCACCTAATGTCTTTAAATAGTTAAACCTGTCAAGAAACTTGCTCATTTTACTGCTCCATATGCATATGCATTAATAGTAACATTCTATTTATTGAGTTCTTTTCCATATACAAACCATGTTATTAGCCCACAAATAACATAGAAGACTAAAAAAGCTTTCATCGCATTAATTGGTGTTCCGCTGAGAGCTATTGATAAGCCGAATGCGTTTGGAATAAAGAAACCACCAATTGCACCTATTGCTGAGATGAATCCTAATGCTGTTGCTGTATCATTTGCTGATTTTTTTAAGGCTTGAGCTTCTGAATCATATCGCTGTAGATTCCTTTTTATCATCATCCCCCTAAACAAAACGGCGATCATTTGAAATGTAGAACCACTCCCAACTCCTGCGCATGAGAACAAAGCCATAAAGACAGCTAGAAAATAGGTGAAGTTGCCATGCCCTGCATCTGATGGAAGAGTTGAAAACAAAACCGCAACTAACGTAGCCATTAAGCAAAAGCTAACAAAGGTGACTTTAACACCGCCCAGCTTATCTGATAAAACGCCACCAACTGGCCTCATCAATGCGCCGAATAATGGCCCTATGAAAGCATATTTCATTATTTCAATATCAGGGAATTGAGTTTTAGCGAGCATTGCAAACCCCGCAGAGAATCCAATGAATGAACCAAAGGCAGCCAAATATAAAACACTCATAATCCAAAGATGTTTTTGTTTTAACACTACCCATTGCTCTTTAAACGAGGCTTTGGGTGCTGCAATATCATTCATAAAATGCCACGCTGCAATACTCAATATCAATATTACTGGCATCCATATTAAGGGTGCATTGCTGAGCCATATTGATGCATCAGGATTTCCTTGACCTAAACCGAAAGGGCCAAAGATATTTACAGAAATTACGATAGGTACAAGCATCTGCATGACACTGACACCCAAGTTACCTAGCCCCCCATTTAAACCAAGAGCCTTTCCTTGTTGAGTTTTTGGATAAAACAAGCTGATGTTAGCCATACTAGATGCAAAGTTGGCACCACCAAACCCACATAACAAAGAGATTATTAGAAATGTTGAATACGGCGTTGTGGTGTCTTGCACTGCAATGGTCAACCATGACATAGGTATCATAAGCAACAAGGTACTGAATGCTGTCCATCTCCGGCCACCAAAAACTGGGATCACAAATGAGTAAGGAATCCGTCCTAAAGCTCCAGTAAGTGACGGGAGTGCAGTCAGCAGAAACAGCTGGTCTGTTGTAAAGGTGAAACCAGCTAAAGGCAAGTTCATTGCTACTACGCTGAATATCATCCACACAGAGAATGAGATCAGTAGACAAGGGATAGATATCAGTAGGTTTCTTCTGGCAATATGAGAACCATTCTCAATCCAAAAGCACTTGTCATCAGGATTCCAGTCAACGAGCGTTTTGCTGTTATTTCTTTTATTTGTGTGACTGTCTTCACATCCATCTTTATATTTTTGATATATGGACATTTTGCTCACCGGTTAGTGTTGGGGTACACAATTTCCAATAAACAATTTAAATGGATATTTTTTATTGACTTAGATCAACTGAACATATGTATTACAAATGATGAATATTTCGATAACTACCTACTACAGGGGGGTGCGGGTTGAAATTAACCACAACAAAATCATGCACTTAGCTTCAACAAGACTTTCTTTATCATGAGCTGGCTAATGTCTGGAATATTGTAGGTATTTACTTTGAGGTATTTTTATTAGGGTATCTAAAAGGTATAAATATCAGTAGTGACAATCTTAGGAAGTGTCAAATTCGTGAACATACTATTGAAGTATTGGAAGAAACTGTCTATTACAATTTCTATAACGTCAATTATATGTACACTATGCCTCATATCTATATTTAATATGAGTGCATCGATTTATTTGTCATCAAGCATCCAAGGGAATGCATATGTGATAAATAGTATTGGTTCAATTAGAATGAAAGTCTATGCACTCCTCTCAGGAACACTGTCTGTTGATGAAAAAGTGCAAGCGGTTAATAGCGTTGAATCAATTCTGCATGATCCTTTTTTTATTAACACGGCTGAAAAGCACAACCTTAATAAAGAATACATACAACTCAACAGTTTGTGGGATCCAAAATTAAAAAACATTCTTTCCCACTTAAAATCTGGTGATGTAGCAACACCATTAAGCATTAACCGCTCTAAAGAGTTTATTAGTTTGCTACAGAAGATAATCAAAAGCATTGAAAACAAAACAGAATCTAAGATCGTAGTGATTAATGGCCTTCAAAAAGCATCTTCTTTAATTGTTATATTGTTTTCCTTCATCGCAATTTATAGCTTAAATAAGCGTTTCTTTAGACCGTGGTCAAAATTATTGTTAATGGCTAAAAACATTCAGCATGGTGATTTTAGTTCAAAATTTGATTCTGAATCACATGATTACCGCGATGAGATGTGGCAGCTTGGCAATGCATTAAACAATATGTCAGAGGTTGTTAAGCATACCTACAGCGATCTGGAACAGATGGTAGCTGAAAAAACGCATAAACTTAACTTGCAGAATTTGCATTTAGAATTCCTTTATCGCAGTTGTAGATTATTTCAAAATCAAGAATTCAACTGCAAAGTTTTAGCTCCTTTCATGAAAGAATTAATCGGATACACTGGGGCTGGAAAAATAAAAGTATATATTCATGATCCACATAAAAATTCGGTCAAACATTTATACACCTTTGGTGAGAACGTGAGGCCATTACATTGTGCTTCTATGCGTTGCTCATTATGTATTAATAATGCAGATGTCAAATCCCCTATTGAGAGTGAATATAATAATAGGTTATGGAACATTGGAGATGCGCATAATGATTATGGTTACATAGAATTTTTCTTTTCAAATGAAGTCACTATATTACATGATACAGAACAATTAATATTTGCATTTTGCAACTTGCTGTCTCAATCCTTATCTCTTTACTACAAAGAGCAACAACAACAACAACTATTATTATTTAAAGAAAGAAACACAATTGCTCAAACACTTCATGATTCGATAGCACAGTCTTTATCATACTTAAAGATAAAGATTAGCCTTCTTCAAAGGGATCCAATCATCATTAGTTCTTCTCAGGTTGATAATGTTTCAGAGATGAGGTGTGAGTTAAATGAAGCTTACTCAAACATCAGAAAACTAATTTCTACTTTTAGAATTCCATATAAGAAAATCGAAACGTTAATTTTATTAAAAGATGCGATAGCAATATTTAATGACACATATGGTTTTAACATTAGGTTGGAATATAAAGATTTTTATGAAGACTATTCGCATGAGCAGGAAATACTCATACTGAACTTCTTCAATAAATTATTCGAATGTTTAAGGATAAGTATGCCTCCATCACGGATTGAGCTGCATATAAAATCCCTAGCTGAATATGTCATTATCATCCTGAAGGGTGAAGCTGAGTTCGAGGATTCAATATCGAGCTTAGTTGTTTTTCTAAAATCAGAAAATATTTCATTCATTAATGAACGGACGCAAGTGAAAATTGATCTTCACGTAGTTTGAGGAACACACATGGAAAAAGCTTTAACAACCAACGCAGATGTTTTTTCAATTTTACTAATTGATGATCATCCTGTCCTACGGAGCGGGATTAAGCAACTTTTACGTACAAATCCCTTTTTAACTATTGTAGCTGAAGCCAGTACAGGACAAGATGGTGTTCAGCTAGCATTAGATTATGAACCTGACTTAATTTTGTTAGATCTTAATATGCCTGAGTTTAGTGGTATAGACACATTAAAGTCATTACGAGCGCATAATGTATCTAGCAGAATCGTAATCTTCACAGTATCAGATTATGAAGATGATGTTTCGGATGCTATCCTTGCTGGAGCAGATGGTTATCTACTCAAAGACATGGAACCTGAAGACCTGATTAGCTCGATTGAACAGGCGTGCATGGGAAAGCTTGTGATAAGCCCAAAACTAACTGCAATCCTTATTGAAAGTATGCAGTCAAGAAGAAAAAACCGCCTTAAAGACAAAAATCTCCAAGTGTTAAGCCATCGCGAAATAGATGTTTTGAAATTTATTGCTCAAGGCTTGCCTAATAAGGTTATATCAAGACGTTTATTTATTTCTGAAGGAACAGTTAAAGTTCATGTAAAAAACATTCTTAAAAAATTAAATCTTCATTCAAGAATTGAAGTTGCAGTGTGGGTTCATAATGAGAAGATTATTTTCGACTAGTAGTGATAACTATTGCGTTATTTAATCATTTGCAGAAATAAAGCGTCACCGAAAAGTGGCGCTTTAATAGCTATCACTCTAATGTGAAAGGCCAGGAAGGATTTCCAATAGATAACGGCGCTGTTCTAATGGTGTGTTGCTTGTCCAAAAATCGAAAATCACATGAGCTAGCAATGGAATTAATAAAAGTAAAACACACAACATTGCAAGTAGCGTTCTTGCAGAAATTTTTTTATTCGCAGTGCCAAAATGAATAGCATTAGCTTGTTTTGGGCATGCAGAGATACAAGTTAAACAGTTTGTACACTCAAGATTTCTGACTGATATAAGTTCATGAACCTGTATTCTTGATGGACATGCTCTACTGCATTTATCACAATCGTATCCCTTGCTTCGTAAACAGCTGCTGGAAGACCTGCGAATACGCAATGGTGTCAGAAGCCCCAGCAAGGAAAGCCATCCACCATAAGGGCATAGGTATCTACAGAAGCCTTGCTTGAAAAACATCGTGATACTTAATACCCAAACAACAAAAATACCTGATATAAAGTTCAAGTTGAAAAAGAAGGCTCCCATTTTCATGTCAGCAGCTTGGTGATACTGGCTCATCAAGTACCCTGGCAGTGCAACATTTGGAACAGCAAGAATAACTATGAACATCAGAAATGATAGAACTAGAAATTTCTGAGATTTGAGCAGTAGGTCTAACCATTTTGGCGGAGCCCACTCACCTGGTAGCAGCAAATTTCGAAAATGATGCAGCCATTCACCGACAACCCCAAGAGGGCAAAACCATGAGCAGAAGGCACGACCTAAAATGAGTCCAGATAAGGAAATAACCAAGACTGTGATTGTTGCAGCTGGATGGTGGTAATCAGTAATGCCCAAACTCAACAACGCCCGCAAGCCAAGACCGCCCGCTATAGGTAGAAAGCCATCTACGATATCAGGTCTAGACAGCCAAGGTAGGTCACCCTGGTGGAGTTGAAAAATATAAACACCATACTGTATTGTTACAAATCCCCACGATGTAACTAAGAAATATCTAACTAAACTACGAAGTTGTTGATCTCTTGAATCATAAAATGCGGATATTAATTTATATCTATAAAGCATGACAATAGCGACACCAAGCACGATTAAACTACTTAGTGGTGGCTTGGCTGCTACCGTCAACCATACAGCGGCGGTTAGCATCAGGAACAGCTGCCAAGACCAACCTGAACGCTCATGCCACTGGAACAACAACAGATACACCAAGCCACTCAGCATGGTTATGGTTTCAATCCCACTCATCTAGCCAACTCCCATCGCAAAAACAGCCAATCATAAACAACATTACAGTTATTCATTTTGATCTGGATGGGCAGTTGGCCTAGTTTGTGGCGATGACAAGATTGTAATTTATTCTCTTGTCTTAATGAGTGGGGTGTCTGAGCTTACGTTTTCAGCCCAAAAATGGATATTGAATCTAGCATCTTCAGACAGTTCAACCCTGTGCCAATACTGAGGTGGGCTGGTTGCAAACTCTCCGGCTCGGATTACAAGCGTAATTTCAGGTATCTCCGCTGTTTCATCAGCAAAACCGTAATATGTTACCGTCCCCTCCATTACACATAACTGACCGAATACGCCAGCAGCTGTATTGTGATGGGTTAATAGAGCCTGTGGTACGTTTTCATTTGTAAAGAATGGGGTTGAACGGCGAACAACCCAATGAGCTGGTATACTATGCAGTAGCGACATGTTTTATCCTTAATAATCTATGAAATTAAGTAAGGCTGAGCATATGCTCAGCCAGCAATTATTCATCTAGAAAGAAGGCGTAGAAGTGGGAATGCAGCTCCCATTTGGTCTCCACCTACGACAAAGCCGCACATTTCACCATCCTCGCTGCGAGCTTCTGCGACCATTCCATTTTTATTCCATCTAAACTGCCATGAAAGGTCTGTACCTTTTGTTCTACCAGCTAACTGCAAAGGATATTGAAGTGTTTTTACCTTCACTAGCATTGGAGGAAGCGTTAGTGGTGTTGGCTTACCAATCAGAGTTTTAGATAATGCATTGGCACCGAGAACAATTGGCTGCAAAAAGGGGCGTAATTCACCTTTCCACTCAACGCAATCACCAAGCGCATAAATGTGCTCACTCGATGTTCTCAGGTATTCATCCACTACAATTCCACGCCTTACAGCCAGTCCCGCATTCATCGCTAAGGATAGATTCGGTTGTAGACCTATAGCTGAAATGACAAGATCCTGTTCACTGAAACTGCTGTCAGTGAGCTCTATCGTAAAGGATTCGTTGGCATCTCCTCTTTGTATCGACTTGATACCTCGACCAAGTTTTAGGTCAACCCCCTGCTCCCGTAAGGCTTGCAGTAACGGTTGACTCAATGCAGCTGGCATTAATGTACTTAGGGGGCTGTCCGCCAGATCTACAAGCGTCACAATTCGGTCTTGGCCCACCATATCCATAGCCAACTCACAGCCGATCAAACCTGCTCCGAGTACCATAATGCGTTTTGCATTCTTAATTAATTGTTCGGCATTGGCATAATCATTTTGGCTATTGAGGGTTACCATTTTATCCGAGTTGGGAACGGGAGGCAGTATAGAACTGGCCCCAGTTGCCAGCACTAGCTGGCCATAAGAAAAATCGCCATTATTTGTGTGTACCATTTTGTTATTCGGACTAATGCTATGCACAATCGTATTAGGTGACAGAATGATACGTTGCTGTTCAGCAAATTGAGCCCCCGTCAACTTTGTCATTGCGCTGGCGGTGTAACCACGACTGACCACATGACTCAAGTCCGGTTTGTTATATTCATTGCCATTATCAGCGGTAATAAGACGGATCGGTCTTTCACCATCTAATTTACGCAAGCTTTTTACCAACTGCTGAGCGGCAAAGCCGCTACCGATGATGACTATATCCTGGCTGGAACCAGCATAATGCTCATTTAATGCGCTCATACACATGCCTCCACTGCGCATGGTTCGAATACCTCCTTGCCGATGCCGCAGCCAGGGCAAAGGAAACTCTCCGGTACAAGGCTCCAGGGAGTGCCAACCGCAACCAATTGATCCGGTTCACCTAAGGCGGGGTCATAAACCCACTGGCAGACTGTGCAAAGCATTGCTTGCTCATCGTCTACTCCGGCTACAACTGACTGGGTGGTCTCCTCTACAGGGGAGATATCAACAGTGAATGGCACTTGATGGGCTGCTTTTTCTGGGCGAGGCACCTCAATAGGATGTAACGCCCATTGACGAGCGAGCTGGCGTCCATGCTCTCGGCACTCTGCCAGTGCAGAACCATCTGGTCGCCATTTGGCTTTCAGAGAAATGCTGATATCAAAGCCTGCATCCATCAATCGGGTCTGGATACGATCTACTGCACCACCAGTCCAGCCGTAACTGCCGAATGCAGAAGCACGCTTGTTTCTAAAGCGCAGGCCAGTTATCTCCTCCAGCATGCCTGCCACCTTAGGCATCATGACGTTGTTCATTGTGGATGAGCCCACGAGTATTCCCTTGGAGCGGAACACTTGTGTCAGGATCTCGTTCTTATCGTGGCGGGCTACGTTGTAGATCTTGACTGCGACCCCAGGGTCAACTTCGTGAATACCCTGTGCGATGGCATCGGCCATCATACGGGTGTTGTTTGACATCGAGTCATAGAACAGGGTGATACGATCTTCTTGGTAGTGGTCTGCCCACTCCAGATACTTGAGAATAATTTGGGTCGGATCCTCACGCCAGACAATACCGTGGGAGGTTGCCACCATGCTTACTGGCAGGTTGAATCCAAGCACCTCTTTGATTTTAGCTGTCACAAGTGGGCTGAATGGGGTGAGGATATTTGCGTAGTACCGTTGGCACTGCTCCATCAATTCGGTTTGATCTACTTCGTCATTGAACAGATGCTCATCACAATAGTGTTGACCGAAGGCATCGTTAGAAAACAACACTGCGTCCTCAGTCATGTAGGTCATCATGCTGTCGGGCCAGTGCAGCATAGGTGTTTCAATGAACACCAGCTGCTTGCCATTACCGATGTCGAGACTGTCGCCTGTTTTGACTGGATGGAAGTTCCATTCAGGATGATGATGGTGTCCCGTGATTGAGTCGATAGCGTTGTGAGTGCAGTAAATCGGAGTGCCTGGGATACGAGCCATCAATTCGGTCAGTGCCCCTGCGTGATCTTCCTCTGCATGGTTGATCACCACATAATCGATAAGGTTAAGGTCGATCTCTGCTGCAAGGTTTTGAACGAACTCTCGGCTGAACTTATGATCGACTGTATCAATCAGCACGTTCTTCCCTTCACGGATGAGATAGCTGTTGTAGCTCGTCCCCTTGTTTGTCTTGTACTCAGTACCATGAAAATCTCGAACTTCCCAGTCCCGTTGGCCGACCCAGTGAATGTTGTTTTTGACATGAATGGTCATCTGGCAATTCCTCAGTATGTAATAGTTGGTATTTCTTGATATCAACTATTGCAGCTAACATGCCAACTCATAACTCATTGTTTTTATAAGACTTAGTTTATTTTCTTGTTAAAATGACATAGTATTGATATTGTTTAAATGACAGCATTAATGTCATTTGGACACTAACAATGATTTCGACAGACAGTTTGGCTCGTATTGCTATAGACATACAGCTGGGGATTTCACATCAAGACAGATTCCACCGCCTTATCCAGAGTATTCGCAGCCTACTGAACTCAGATGCGTCAGCCTTGCTACGGTACGAAGGAGGCCAGTTCATCCCGCTCGCCATCGATGGCTTAATGCAGGACGTATTAGGACGCCGTTTCGCCATCAAGGAGCACCCACGCATGGAGGCAATTGCCCGTGCTGGTGATGTAGTACGCTTTCCGGCAGATAGTAGCTTGCCTGACCCCTATGATGGCTTGATCCCTGATCATGCAGAATTTAAGGTGCATGCTTGTGTTGGTTTGCCTCTGTTCTCGGATCAAGTCTTGATTGGTGCATTGACCATAGATGGCATGAATCCTGCCCAGTTTGATGACATTAGCGATGAAGAGTTGCGTTTAATTGGTGCGCTAGCGGCAGCAGCGTTAAGTAACTCATTACTACTAGAGCGTTTAGCTCGCCAGAGCAGTGAGCCATTAATACCTTCAACACCAACAGGTGCAGATAGGTTCGAGATAATCGGACATTCTCAGGCGATGCAGCAGCTAAAGCATGAGGTAGATATAGTTGCTAACACTGATTTAAACGTCCTAATTTTGGGCGAAACGGGTGTAGGTAAGGAATTAATAGCAAAAGCTGTACATCTTGGCTCGCCACGTGCAGATCGCAAATTGGTATATCTCAATTGCGCAGCCCTACCGGAATCCGTAGCAGAGAGTGAACTATTTGGGCATGTAAAGGGAGCGTTTACAGGCGCTATTCATAATCGTGCGGGTAAATTTGAATTAGCGGATAAGGGTACGTTGTTCCTGGATGAAGTTGGTGAATTATCCTTATCATTGCAGGCAAAATTGCTACGTGTCATTCAATATGGAGACTTGCAGCGCATTGGTGATGATACCCCACTGAAAGTCAATGTACGTGTGCTTGCTGCAACGAACCGAGACTTGAAGAAAGCAGTCATCGATGGCAAGTTTCGAGCAGACCTCTATCATCGCCTGAGTGTTTTCCCTATACATGTACCAGCCTTGAGAGATAGAGAGGATGATATCTCCTTGTTGGCTGGCTACTTTTGCGAGTGCTGTCGAGTGAGTATGGGGTTAGAGCAACTGCGGATCCAACCTCAAGCACTGCATCTTTTGAAGGGCTATGACTGGCCTGGTAATGTGCGCGAACTGGAGCATGCCATTCATCGTGGTGCCGTATTGGCTAGAGCAGAGCAACGAAGTCCGGTTCTGACGCTTGCAACTCATCATTTCAGTATAGCTATACCACCAATGCCTCAATCTGGCATAAGTCCTACCGAAAATATGGATGACTTCGCTAGTAACCAAATGGGTTTGAGAGCATCAACTGATGCATTTCAGTCTGCGTTAATTAAAAAGGTACTAGCAGATCATAATGATAATTGGGCTGCAACAGCACGAGCCTTAGACATTGATTGTGGTAACTTACATCGTCTAGCCAAACGACTGGGGTTAAAATGATAAAGATACATAGCTATGGGCCATTATAGAGTTGCATCCTGAATATTGGTTAACGTGTTGATTTATAGTGTTTTTTTATGCACGTATGGTGTAATGTGACGCTAGCATGGTATTGAGAATGTAGTTATGGATAACAAAGTTTCAATCGAAGAAATGCAAGCATTAAAAGTATTGCTTGTAGATGACCACGCTATATTGCGGGCAGGAGTCAAAGCTACACTCTCAACAGATCACCTTATGAAGGTGATTGCAGAGGCTGGCAATGGTAAAGAAGGGTTAGATCTGGCAGTAGAATATGAACCAGATTTAATATTGCTTGACCTTCAAATGCCAGTGCTTAATGGATTAGAAACGCTGAAGAGAATCAGAGCAAAGAAAATAAAAAGCAAGGTCGTTATCTTCACCGAGTCAGATTTGGAAATTGATATTGTAGAAGCGTTTAGGTTCGGAGCCAATGGATATCTTTCAAAAAATATTGAACCGCTTGATTTAATTGGCTGCATTAAGAGCATATGTGCTGATACATCAATTGAAAGTCCTCAGTCAAACAATAAAGTAATGTCAATCTCATTATCAGATAGTAATGTTGGCATTATTGAATCATTAAGCCATAGAGAAATTGATGTAGTAAAACTTCTTGCTGAGGGCCACTCGAATAAAGTTATATCCAAACTTTTATTCATATCACCAGGGACTGTAAAAATACATGTGAAAAATATTTTAAGAAAACTTAATCTAAAATCAAGAGTCGCCGTCACTATATGGGCGCACAACAGAACTATTAAGTAGATTTAATAATCTGAATGAGCACAGATAAAAAAGTTCATGTTGCTCTTATCATTGTAACTCATTAATCTCCTGCTGAGAACACATAATTAATTTACCCATGGCTAGCATCTAATTTATCCATCTTGCTTGCAACGATACATTTCGTCATCTGCTAATCGAAGTAACATGTTTAGATCTGGTGGAGTCGTGGGATTATAGCTCACTATACCTACTGAGCAAGATAGGGTGTAGGCTTTACCGCTGTGTAAGTTGAATTCATCAAATGAGATATTTATCCTACTACGCATATATTGTAAATACTCATAGTTTGTCTCAGGAACTAAAACTACATATTCATCACCACCTAATCTTGCACAAATATCAGAGTTTCTAAAAACCATATTTATTAGTCTGGCAGCTTGGCACAATGCATCATCTCCCACATCATGACCAAAGCGATCGTTTATCGATTTAAAATTATTCAAATCGATAAACAATAATGAAAGACTTCTCTTTGTTCTAAATGCATGCTGCAAATATTTCTCAGCTAAAAGAATAAACCCTCGTCTATTAGTGATCCCAGTAAGTTCATCTATTGTAGCCATTTGTACAGCACGTAACTCGCTCTCAACTGTAGATGCTAAGTCAGTAAATAAACGTCTCTCTTTGTCACCAAAAACCCTTGGCTTCCGATCTATAATGCACAAGGAACCAATGTGCAGTCCATTCGTTATGACTAATGAGTGTCCAGCATAGAAGCGAATATATGGCTCCCCAATAACCATCGGATTCTCAGCATATAGGGGATCTTGAGTTGTATCCTCTATAACAAGCATGCTCTTTGTGAGAAACCCTTTTTTACAAAAGGAGATATTCGGAAGTGGTTCATGCATGTTTAAACCATAACAAGGTTTAGCCCATCCATGCTCATTATCTTCAAAGGATATTAGGGCAATAGGCACGTCAAAAATATTACGAGCCATCCTTGTTATACGAATGAAACGTTCCTCTGTAGGGGAATCAAGTGCTTGAAGACGGCGTAACGCATCTAGGCGTAGAAAGTCGGGATCTGAGGTTTCATGAAGAGGTTGCATCCTTGCTTCCTTTTTTCATATCGGTTTTAAACGCAAATAGTATGGCATTCTTTGAGATGCAACAGAATGGAATGTAGCATTACATATGACGGATTTTAGTTGTAGTGTGATCGTTAACACATTAGCTTCTCGCATGGGATTCAACTCGACAGGAGACCAAGCCAGCATCACATCATGAGCGGCCTCAATGGAAGCCTTGCGGCTAAGGGGAGACCATGGAGGATGATATTACAATGCGCGGCAAAAAATATTTCTAGTTAATCATGGTAGCAATATTTATCTTTCAACTGCTCAATCTTATTTTCCACTTTCATCATGTTTAGCGTAGAGGCTAATCTTTGTGCTAGCGTAAAATGCCTATTATTAAGATAGGCATAGCCTTCTAATTTATCTACAACGCCAGCCGAATGTACTTTTTCGTATTCTGGTGAGCTTTCAAGTAGGTCTTTTTTGTTTTTATCAAATACAAGGGTTTGCTCAATAAATATATCTGTACGCCCTTTTATCAGTTTTTTCAATCCCTGTTCTGTCGTATTCACATCAGTAAGTAAAGATGGTTTAATCAACTTTGAGAGAACCTCTCCTGCGCGCTTAGAACCTCTTCTAAACTCAATCTTTAAACCATCTTTGTTTAAGTCATCCCAAGAATTAAATTCTAACTTTTTATCATATACATATGCCTCGATAGTCACATAAAAATGTGACTCGTTCACTCTAATCATATTTTTTGTTTGTTGCTGATATTCTAATGGTCGATGTATCTCTCCATCGACACTTCCATTCTCAGCCAGAATTGGGGCTCGTCCACCAGGAACGCCACGATAAATTAGTTTATATCCTAGTCTGGAGAATGCCTCGCTGTAAATATTATGAAGCCAACATCCATACCTTGATTTGAAGGTGTCATCTGAACTCACCAAAACTATAGTGTTTTCAACAGCACTTACACCTAGCGAGAATATAATGAAAAAAATATAAAATATGTTTTTTATAAGGTTTTGTGAAAACATATAGATCTCACATTGACATATCATACGCTCAATATAGCTCAAAATTAAACTTTCTTCATTTTTAAATGAAAAATATATGATGACTACTGGATTGCTTTGTAATATTTACATATTTAACTTTAAAGATTACTCGCACGCCCTGTATCTAGAGTTACAACGCCGAACGACATAGAATGAATCGATGCCTATTATGAACGCAGCCCTTTGCATACATACATCTCCTCATCTGCTTGTCGGAGTAGTTGATCTAAATCAGGTGGAATACTAGCATCGTAAATAACAATTCCTAAGGAGCATGACAACTGGTATGGCTTACCACTATGACTATTGAAGTCATCTATTGCATGATTCAGCCGCTCTTTAATTCTCTGACAATGTTCACTACCAGTGCCAGGTAAAAGGACAACGAATTCATCCCCACCAAGGCGAGCGAATATATCAGCATCGCGGAATACTCGGCATAACAACTCGGCAATATGTCGCAACGCGTCATCGCCAATGTCATGACCAAACTTATCGTTAATTAGTTTGAAGTGATTTAGATCTAAAAAAAGTAAGGCCGCTGGGTGTTTTACACGAAATGCATATTTCAAACTTTTTTCGGCGAGCAGCATGAATCCTCTACGGTTAGTTATCCCCGTCAATTCATCTATGGTTGCTCTCTGAACGGCTTGTAACTCACTCTCAACCATGGATGCCAAATCAGCTAACAGCGCTTGGTCTCGTGGGCTAAAACCCCTGGGTTTAGAGTCTATGATGCACAATGTACCCAGCTTCAAACCGTTCCCAACTTCTAGTGGATGGCCTGCATAGAAGCGAATGTGTGGTTCCCCCGTGACTAAGGGGTTGTCAGAAAATCGTGGATCTTGGGCCGCGTCTTCAACTACAAACAGTTCTTCACCGAGAATTGCATGACCACAAAAAGAAATGTCTCGCGGTGTCTCCAATACCGGCAACCCACAACATGACTTGAACCACTGTCTGTTTTCATCCACCAATGAAACCAATGCGATGGGCACATCAAACATGTTGCGAGCCATCCTGGTAATCCGGTCAAAACGCTCCTCTGCGGGGCTATCAAGTATCGCTAAACGGCGCAATGCGTCTAAGCGAAGCGGTTCGTTATCCGGTACTACAGGGCTTTGCATCAACATCTCCTTGTTGTGTGGGCACTGTACGCTGCCAACATATACTGTGCATCTGTAGATCTGATGTACTGACAGTATATTACAGTAGGTAGACCTATGATTTCGAGCCATCTCATCTTTGATGACAGGAGCAGTGTTTGCACTCTTGGTAGCGTGGTTGTCGCTCGCTCGACAAACAAGAGCTCGCCTAGAATCCCCCTAGTTTTATTCGACCATCCTAGCAAAAAGCCATTCCGCAGTTAACTTGTTTGTCATTAATGAACTAACCTCATATCATCAAGTCTCCCAGTTTTTGCATCTGGATGTTTCACGATGGTCAGAGTCATTTTTCAAGCCAAGGTACATACCTCCGTTGACTCAGGCGGGTGGGTCGAAGTCCCACATTTATGCTTGCAACACTGCGTTATAGAGGACTTTAAGGCTCACCCTCGCTGGAGAAGATCCATCTCATCTTTAGAGCTGGATGAGATTCTCGAACAGCACACCACTAGGTTGTTTGGGGAGGCCAGGCGATTAGATCTGAACACTGTGCCTGAAGGTGTCTCTGTAGATGTGTTCGGGGCTTTGGCTATTGTTACTATAAATTTGATGCAGTGTGACACATACCATTGAAAATATAATATATTCAGACACTTATGACTTTAAAGCTCAGGCCATCGTCTTCATCGTAGACAAACCTTAACGTTCAGATTGTATGAACGGTAGTAAGTAGTTATCGAGCAAGTCGTCCTGAGGGGGCTCGTTCAGGTTCGAGGAGGGTGATCACAATGATGGGCTCATTTAAAGCTTTCTGGTATGGTTAGCCCATCAGATTTTTTCAGACAGGATGTCTGTGTAATGAGTGATAAAACCCAGTGGAAAACATGGTCATTGATTTCCCGCATGCGTCTTGGGTTAGTTCTGCTTTTCGTCCCCATATTAATTCTCGGGGCCATTTATTACTATCATATGACCGTCACTCTGCAACGTGATTTACAGCAACAGTTAGTATCCAAGAATGATCAACTTCATAATGTTTTGATTAAGCCATATCTTGATACCCTCACAACACAGTTTGAGCTTATCTATCGCAAGGTTGATTATAAAGACTTTATAAATAATAAGATCACGCATCAATCTGAATACTTACACGACTGGCGGCGTTATCAGGAAACTGCTGGGCTACAATACATCTATGTTGGCACAGAGCATCGACAATTGCTTGTTCATCCTGAATGGCAACCAGACTCAAATTTTAACCCACGCATAAGGCCATGGTATCAACTTGCCGTTAAAAATAAAGGCAAGATGGTTTGGACTGAACCATATTATGACTACATTTACGGAACGCTATCCCTCTCATTAGCTAAAACAATTGAAGACCCGACAGGGAAGTTAGTTGGTGTCTTTTCAATTGATACATTACTTCAACCTATATCAAAGTGGCTTAATTATAAGCAAGATGCTGGGTATCAGATGTTGGTGAATGGGGCTGGTAAGATGCTAGTTCATCCTGATAAAGAACTAATGTTTACTCCCATGAAAGATATGACCTGGCTTTCAAAGTTCACAAAAGAAAAAGGCGTATTCCATGATAAAGAATCTGGGATGTTTGTGGCATATAACAAAGTCGATGGTCAAGACTGGATCTTGGTTAGTGTTGTTCCAGAATCTACATTACAAGGTGTCATTGAGAGTGTGTCGCTTAATGTTCAAGGTGTCATCGCGCTAACATGCATCCTTTATTTGTTACTCGCATTGTCATGGTCTCGTTATTTTCAACGCATGCTCAATGAGCTATACAATGTTATAAGGTCAAGTCGTAACAATTCATTAAAATCACCTAAGAATAGAATGGTTGAGTTATCACATGTGTATGACGAAGTGGCAAAATCGACACATGAATTATCAGAAGCTCGCTTACAGGCTAATGTTGACCAACTGACAGGTTTATACAACCGTAGATTTTTTGACATAAAGCTTTCTCAGCTATTAAAAAAGCAAGAGCCATTTTATTTAGCACTGTTAGATTTAGATGACTTTAAAAAAGTGAACGATACGTTCGGACACCAAACTGGTGACTCTGTATTAAAAAGAGTAGCGAAACTTGGAAATTCAATTTTTTATGAGCATGGCTGGTTCTGTCGATATGGTGGAGAAGAATTAGCTGTATTGTTTGAAGTGGGCTCTGGGAACTTGGCGATATCTTTACTGGAGGCATTAAGGCATGGTGTTGAGCATCTGGACTGGCGTGAAGATGCTCTTCGAGTAACACTCAGTGGTGGGGTTGCTGTTAGTAAAAAAGATATTAGTGCAAAAGAGCTTATAAATGCAGCTGACATTCAGGTTTACAACGCTAAACGCGATGGTAAGAATCGAATTTACGAGTGCATATCAATAACCACTGTTCATGACACCAAGTAGCGTGAATCCCGTATGATTGATATATGTGCAAGAATTAAATTGAAGTTTTACTATTCAGTGCCTTAGGCACTAATTTAACCAGTTATTGTAAGGGTATCTCCTTCGATAGAATTCGTTGTTAGATTGTTATGACATTCAATTATGAGTGTTTGTTGATGAAATAATAGCCGTGGGTGTACAAAACTGGTTTATCTTCGCTGCGTAGCAGCGGAATAATGGTGAGCTGCTTAAATTTCATTGAAGCTCTCATAATTAGTAAATGGACAGTTTTCCGAATTTTTCAAGTGGGGTAAATGAAATAAATTTCAAAAAATGATGGGGTTGATTGTTTTTTAAGCATTCCGTGGGGATTCGCCTATCAGAACCCTCGATTTAGTTGCACACCCCATGCTGAATCCGTCCCACCAAATTCACAACAGCCTGAACCCCCATCGGTGTATTCAGCAATGTGGCTGGAGCCACGCCACCGAGGCCCCAGGCTGGTCTGTTTAGCCATGACAACGCCTTGGCAGTATCGTTCTTGTTGAGGGATAGTGCCGCATCGAGGGCCTGCACAACGCCGTATACCCTGGCGCCCTGAGCGGTTGATAGAAGAGCTCCAATCCTAAGCTTGTGAGCAACAGTACTCCGGTTCATGCCTGCTAAGCGGCATATCAAACCTATGTCTGCACTCATCAATTCAGCCAGTCGATGAATGATGCCAGGAGCAACGCCAGCCACGATCCATAGATGTGCTCCTAGTGGGTCACGAGGAATACCAAGACCTTCTAGGAGACGGTTCGGAGTAACTGCGTCACTACTAGGATGATAGGTTGCATAGGGCATCATGTAGCACTCCTCATTGTACAAACACGACCTCTCATGAGCTATCCTACCCCAAACTGTCGTTTTGAGTGGAAAATTAACAACCAAATGCCCCTGCATTGAGGAGGGCTGATGACCGAGTTGGTCTGTACTGAACCAGGTTTAGGCATTGAGCTGGGGACTACTTTTCAGGTTCTATCGGAGAACGGCTCTGAATGGGAAATCCTGTTGGGGAATGAATACCGCAGGATCAACAAACGCAGCGGGCGCGTTACAGGTTGGAAAACACCTCCAAAATTTGAGTGCAAAGGCATCCAAAAATAACATATCAAATAAGTGCTCAATGCTGGTTATGCCAGTAATAATGTTGACTAGCGGCTTCACCTTTCATAGAATCAAGGCACAGGGAGATTCGCTACCCTAAGTGCGAAGTTGAAACAAGGGAGAGTCGCTACCCTGAGTGCGAAGTTGAAAAAATGCTGAAACCCTGCCTCGTTGCGGGGTTTTTTGCTTTCTGGAGACATGGATGTGTAGTGGCCTAGTCATCCAAGACTTCCTCTTAAGTTAAGAGGGGCGAAGTGTCTGGATCCTCAAGGGGCAAATCTAAAATTTCTTATCATCGACTCATTCTGTGAGCCAATGATATTGTCCTATCGGCTCATTTCGTGAGCCGAACAAGATCCTTCATCGGCTCATCTGGTGAGGTGGTCTCAACGCTCACTACCACTTGGATTTAATTTTTAGCTACATATTTTCATAGCAGATTGGAGCTAGGCCAATAAGTAGATCCAAACGCAATTTAGCTCAGGATTTTTAAATGATGCTTTTTCGAATCATCTTGGTGCCAAAAACAGTGGAGCTGATGCTGGGATTGAGAGATAATTTTCCTGATATAAAAATGTGATACATGAGGATAAAAATGAACGATTTTTTGAAAATACTGATGAATATTCGTAGTCTGCGAGCTGCATTGCGCGAGCTGGTGATGCATCCGATCGGTTGAGTTGATATGATGAACTCTTTTGAGACCGACAGCTTCATGGCATCCATCCCCGTTCACTGTCCTCGTTGCAACTCTGACCACGTATATCGCCATGGTAAGACCCCTGCTGGCCATGTTCGCTATCGTTGCCCCGTCTGTCCGCACGTGTTTCAGCTCACCTACACCTATGAAGCCCGCAAGCCTGGCGTCAAAGACAAGATTGTTGATATGGCGTTCAACGGCTCAGGTGTTCGTGATACTGCTCGCGTCCTCAAGATTGGCATCAACACCGTCATACGCACCCTAAAAAACTCGCCCCAAGGCAAGTAACCTCCGAGAAGGTGGTGCTCTATGACGTGGCGCTTATCTGTGAACTTGATGAACAGTGGGCCTATGTCGGCAATAAACAGCATCAACATTGGCTTTGGTATGCTTTTGATACCAAGAGAAAACGAGTCGTGGCCTATACCTTTGGCCCACGCAACGATGAGACATGCCGTCGGTTGCTGAGCCTGCTTTCTCCGTTCCAGATAGGCTTTATCACCAGTGATGACTGGGGAAGCTATGCCAGAGAGGTGCCGAGCGAGATGCATCTGACCGGGAAGATATTCACCCAGCGTATCGAGCGTAACAACCTGACGCTCAGAACGCGCATCAAGCGATTGGCTCGCAAGACCATCTGCTTCTCTCGTTCCGTTGAGCTCCACGAGAAAGTGATTGGTGCCTTTATAGAAAGACACCATTTCAACTGATTGGAGTCATTACC
>NZ_JBFODO010000028.1:0-31603 GCF_040908365.1 Aeromonas sp. R2-4 | reverse complement strand
CCCCCAACGAACTGGCTGCCAGTGCAACGGATTCGTCGTAGCTGTTGTAGCTATTTCCTGCCACGGCTTCCGCCGGGTGATCCAGCGACAGGTATTGCTCTACCGTCATCACGCCCGTCGCACTGTCTATCTGGATAGCAAACGCCGCCTGGCCAGCAAAGGCTCCGCCCACCACCTGGCCGACCACCACCCCGTTGTCCAGTTGCACCAGGGTTATGGCCGAACCGTCGGTCAGCGCCAGGCCCGAAGTGGCATTACTCACCACCAGGTTGTACACCTTGCTGCCTGCCACAGCCGCGCCATCCGCCCCGTAGGCTTCGGTTGTCAATGTCACAACGGCGCCATTACTGCTGGCCTTGCTGATATACCCAGCCCCACTCACATCCGGATCGTTACCTTTCACCACCGCTCCGGTATCAAGGGTGGCGGTACCGCTGGCACCACTCTCATCAAGCCCCGCCACCGCACTGCTGTTGACGCTGATAGCCACGCGTGGCACATCATCTTCCACCTTGATGGCAAAGCTCCCCGCCGGGAAGCTATCTGTAAGCTGATCTCCGTCACCATCGGTGGCAGTCAGTACGCCAGAGAAGTCGATCCCCACGCCAGTCAGTTGTTCGCCGTCATCACCATCCGCTGTCGGATGGTCCAGCGGACCAATCAGGGTAAAGCTGTAGCTGCCATCCGCCCCTACGGTCAGGGTAAAGACCGGCACACCGCCTGCATTGGCGGTCAACACATTACCCACCACGCTGTAGCTGAGCGCTACACCGCCACTGGTCAGTCCCAGCCCCACCAGACTGCTGACATCACTGCCCAGACCAAAGCTGCCAACCCCATCGGCACCAAAGTTGACCAAGCTATTGAGGGTACCGGCCGCACCGCTGGCGCTCACACTCTGACCCGTCCCTTCGCTATTACCGCTGGTCAGCGCATCTTCATGGACCAAACTGCGCACAGATAGTTCTTCCCTATCAACCAGAGTTGGTATGTCATCCAAAATGGCGACATCAAGGGTATCGCTAGCCGTATCACCATCACTATCGATCAGCACAACGCTGAAGCTTTCGCTCAGGGAGGTGTCATTGACGGGTCTTGTATGGTCTCCATTATCGCCAAGGGTATAGCTGTAACTGACTTGCCCTTCACCGGTCACCGGGTTGTAGGTCACCGCTGAGATAGTCAGTACATTTCCTAACGAGCTGATAATGGATTGTGGAAACGATGCGCCTAACTGGCCATTGGTGATTAATGTAACGCCAGCCAAGGTCAAACTCTGGACGCCATCAGGGGCATTAAAAGTAAACACACCACTTTGAGTTAACGCGGCAGCGTTAGGTGCCGAACCGTCGACCAAGTTGGCATCACTGACCAACACCTCTCCCCCTTCCAGAGTCAGCCCATCAAGGCCTACCGCCTCATCTACCGGAGTAATGGAGATAACGAGTGTTGAAGTCACTGTATCCTGGCCATCAGTTACCTGATAGTTCACTGGGGGAACAGCGCCATCATAGTTAGGCGCAGGAGTAAAGATATAGCTCCCATCCGGATTGATGATCAGCGTGCCCACTCCGGTAATGGTGGCAGCAACACCAGCAGGGACTCCGATATTGATACCCCAGTCATATGAAACGATAGAGGCATCAGCAGGCCCATCTGGATTGGTACTATTGTCGAGCAAATTCCCACTGATCTGAGTGTCTTCCAGGGTCACGGCGGTTTCGCCCAAATCATCAAGCTGATTTTCAAGAATCAAATCTTCGGCCTGATTTTCATTGATGACAGCGGCCGTATCGTAGGTGGTATCAAACCCTGCAGCCGCTATCGTGGCATCGCCTGTTCGATCAATTGTTACGAAACCACCATTACCACTGGCCCCCGCAACCCCACCAATACCGCCACCACCACCGGCCGCTGGTGCCCCACCAGCAGCAGAAGCCTCAAAGTTTTGAGTCGGGTCAACACCCTGCAGAATCGATTCTTGCAATGCGGCAATATCTGAAGGTGCGCCTTCCTGGCTGGCCGCCACTTGCGGTTGAGCAGGTTCAGCGGACTCGGAACCTGCCGGAACATCCGATGCTGGAGTATCGTCATAAGGGGAAAGAGCCAGCTTGGCGTCATCAGCTATGGTCAATTTGGCTCCGGGTTGGAGAATTTCCCCTTTTTGCAGAGGGCGGCTGCTTCCATCAGCCAGCACAATCTCCACATTGCCTTCGATAGCTGAGACAACCACGGACTTGTCGATGATTTGGGTACGCATATCCATTGCTCCAAGGTGACAGATCTTGATGTCTACACCGTAGAAGGAGATAGCGCGCTGTTCCTTTGCAAAAAAGCGTACGTTCGAGAGGAATTCAACAAATGGACGGAAAAAAATCGAAGAGTTGGAATTTCTTAATACAAATCAGAACCCTAGACACAGCCCCATTCAAGGCTGACCTTGAGTTGGTTATAGAAAAATAGCGAAAAGAGAAGTGACTGGTATAAAAAAGGCCCCTATCGGGGCCATTTCCAGCATTTAGTTCAAGACAATGGGAAGGCAGGATGAACAAATCCCTGGTAACCATCGATATGCAACTTGGAAAGCAGTTCCACTTGATGTTGATCCTCGACACGGGTCGCAATGGTGGTCACACCGGCATTGTGTGCGGCGCGACACACTGCAGCTAGGAATGAGGTGTCAGCCCCCGGCTCCATGACCTGACTGGTATAACCGTGATCGACCTTGACATAAGCAGGCGACAACTCCTCCAGATAGCCCAGAGACTGGAAGTGACGGCCATAGTGGTCAACCCCCCACTGGAAACCATGAGCTTGCAAGGTGCCAACCAACGCAGCCACGTTGTCTTTATGTTTCATGATGGCAGCTTCAGGTATTTCAAATAACAACCGCTCTTTGAGCTCTGCATGCTCGGTCAGATAGCGCGTCAGCCAGGTTAAAAATTCATCCGAGCAGAGCGAGCCAGCAGTGATGTTGATCGCCAGTACCAGATCAGACTGTTTTTGCAATAATGGAACGCAAGCATCAAGCACCGCTTGGTCAAACTCGCCCCCCAATTTGAACTGTTCAATCGCGGGCAAGAACTGACCGGCAAAATAATCAGTACCATCCCGAGAGATAGAAGCAAACAGCTCGGCATGCAACCTTGCTCCATTATCAAACCGGCAAGCTGGTTGGGCTTTGAAGCGCCAAAGTTGTCGTGAAATTGCATCTTGTACCAGATCTCGCCAGGCCAAACGCCCCATCAAACCTTGCTCGGTCCCCCCTTCCATCACCACAGCACCACGGCGTTCATTGCGCGCCTTGCCAAGCGCATTATCGGCTTTGGTCAACAAGGCAGAGAGATCATCATTGCCATCACGACCGGCAATACCAATGACGGAGAGCGCATCCCCTTCGCCCATTGGATTCACCACCAGATCGGCAATGCGGCTATTAATCACTTCAGCCAGCTCTTTTAGCTGAGTCAGATCGTCAGTTGGACAGAGCAGCGCATATTCCGTCGCGGAGATCCGTGCCAAGGCTGCGCCATCCCACCCTTTTAATTGCTCTTTCAAAGCCTGAGCTATCGATTTGACCATGTTGTCACGGGCAGCAAAGCCTTCATCGCGATAGATATCATCCAGCATGTCGACCGCAACCAGCATGACGCCACCTTGGCCAGCCTCCGCTATCCATGCGTTTACCTGACCCACAAAATAGGCTCGGTTGCCAAGCCCCGACACGGCATCGACATAAACCCGCTCACGCAATTTCTCGGCCTCATCGGCTTGCTCTTTGAACTGCAACGCCAACTTGCTTGAGAGGGTGTTGATCGCCTGAACGACCTGCTTCAATTCATGGGTTTTAGGCTCCGGGATCGTATGACCGAAATGGTGCAGCTCAATCTCGACTGCTTGATCACAGATCTGTTTGAGTGGCTTGAGCAAGTAGTTGAGTGCTCTCATCAACAAAATGGTGGTGATCAAAAAGCCGACCAGAAACCAGCTCGCCAGCTCGCTCATCCCCCGCCACAACTCGTAATAAGCCTGGCCGGGGTGACCCACTACTTTTAATTTTCCAAGCTGCAACCAGCCAGACGTCAGAATTGACTCGTTGGATACCTCAGGAAACAGTCCCAAATTTACAAACCACCGCGGTACCCCCTGAATATTGTTGGTATTTTCCTGCTCGATGACATCCTTTGATGCCAGCAGATCAAGGCGAACCAGTCGATAATAGCCACCATCAAAAATGGCCTGGATCACCGACTCGGCACCGACCTTGTCACCGTTTTCCAGATAGGGGGTGAGCGCAAGCCCCAGTGAGGTTGCCGTATTGATGACCGTTGTTTCCTGTTGCTGCGCCAGATAAGTGCGGGTTGAATTGAATTGCACCCAGTATGTGGCCGCAAATAACAATCCAAACAGCAGCAGCATGGTAGCTAATAACTGTCGATAGAGCGTCATAGGTTAATCATCCAAATTCACCACTGGCCGAGCCAATCGCCCCGAGGTCATGCGATTGCGTAAATCATTCCATAATCCCAAGCGGGATGATTGACCAGCCAGTTCCCCTTGGCCTCGTGCCTTCATCAACCACAAGTGACTACCGTTAAAACTGTAAATAGGCACCAGATCACGCCGCTGTGTGGCAGGGCGAATCGAGCCTATCAAATTATCCAAAATAACCGGAACGGAAGAGGGTGTCTCATAATATGCCACCACCATGTGAAACTGGTTGTAATCAAGCGCCTTGACGTACACCATCCGCATTTTATCATCCGGGATCCCAAGCTCGAGCAGCGTAGAGTATTTGGCGATACTGAAATCTTCACAGTCTCCCCCAGCGGCTCCCAAAAATTCCAGCGGGGTTGCCCAATAATCCTTTTTGCGCCACAACTTGATATCGTCAATAAAACGCATCCGATTGAAAAAATTATTAACCCGCTCAAGCTTTTTTTCTTCGCTCAGGGCCCTGCCCTTCGTCTCCATGACCAACATACGCCAACTGGTTACACGCTTACCGGCTCTGGCGCCATAGGTCTGCTCCGCCCGTTTGATCAAGTTGAGATCTTCCTGTGGCAGAGGCTGACTGGCACAGAGCAGAAGTGAGAAGGGTAACAGCAGGATCCACAAGGAGTGGCGCAGAGCGCGTAGCGATCGGTATCTCCATTCATTGAGAAGATAACACCATCGGCTACCGGTACCACGCTGGAGTGTCACGTCATATTCCTGCTGCATTATTACTGCTGCACTCCTCAAAGCTCGTACAACAACCTGCGTTAGCCAAACATGGTGACTGCCAGCAGCAGTCACCATGTTGGCGTTCATGATCCCAGCGGGATCATGAACAAACGGTTATTGCCTGGCCTGCCATTCAGCGGGTTGTTTGACGCTAAATGCATTGAGCAGACTACCTGTCGCGTTGAGAATGCGATAGTCAGCCAGCAGTGCATCATACTCAGCGGTGATATAGCTGCGACGCGCCTCGAACAGTTCGTTCTCGGTGTTCAATACGTCCAGCAATGTCCGTTGACCCAAACCAAACTGCTTCTTGTATGCCTGTACGGTGTCATAGCTGGCGTCAACATGCTCTTTCAGGAAGGTCTTCTGCTTGGCCAGCGACTCTTTCGCGTTCCAGGCCAGACGAGTGCCTTCCTCAACCTGGCGAAACGCATTCAAATGAATGTCTTTCGCCTGAGAGTAGAGAGCCGATGTTGCATTGCTCTCTGCCACATCAGAACCGCCACGGAACAGGTTGTAACGCATGCGCACCATTGCGGTCAGATCATCGTTGCGCCCTTTGACCGCATCGATATCCTCATTCCAGTTCTGATCGACCTCGAATGTTACATTCGGGTAGAAACCGGATTTGGCGCCTTCATGTTGATACTTGGCTGCTTCGATATCCTGCAGAGAAGAGAGCAGGGTCGGGTGGACTTCGGTCGCCGTTTTCAGCGCACTATCGAGGCTGGTCGGTATAAGCTCGGTATTGGGAACCGGCTGTACCAGATCTTTTGGTACCTCGTTCACGACACGAATAAATTCACTCTCTGCGTCGCGATAGTTGTTTTCAGCAGCGGCCTGATTTGAATAGGCCCGGGCAACACGACCTTCAATCTGGGTCTGATCCGCAGTAGAGCCAAGCCCTGAATCAGTCCGCTTGCTGATGTCGCTGCGGATCTGTTCGTGGGTTTCCAGGTTTTGTTTGGAAAGCTCCAGGATCTCCTGCTGGCGCAGCATATTGAGGTAGACCTCAGCTACTCGAAGCGCAGTATTCTCT
Organism: Aeromonas sp. R2-4; assembly: GCF_040908365.1. NCBI lineage: Bacteria > Pseudomonadati > Pseudomonadota > Gammaproteobacteria > Aeromonadales > Aeromonadaceae > Aeromonas > Aeromonas sp. R2-4. Next base: position 25,338 of record NZ_JBFODO010000028.1, on the reverse strand, counting down.
GCTTCGGAGATCATCGCCAGACGCTGGGCATTGGCTTCTGCTTCGGTTCTGGAGACGTTGTTGCTGACATCAAAGCCATCAAACAACATTTGCCGCAGACTCAATCCTGCCTCTTTGCGAGTCATGGAATCATCAATATTGCTGTTGGCACTGGCAGCACGGGTAGAAGGGCTGTCAGTTTTTTCATAGCCTACGCCACCACGCAGATCGATCGTAGGATAATAGCCACCCTTGGCTCCATCATGCTGATAGAGTCGTGCCTGATACAGATCAAACGCTTCCTTTATCTTGGGATGCGTAGCAAGTGTCTGTGCCACCGACTCTTCCAGAGTCTGGGCCTGACCCAAACTCGGGATCAGGATGCAGCCACTGACCAGCATGGCAACAATCGTTTTTTTCATGTTATCTCCAGTCATGTTTTGTTTTTAGATTGTTGGCTTATCGTTCTCTCAGTGCCGACTGCTTTGCCCGTAAAATCGGCTTAAGCAAATAGTCTAGGACACTTTTTTTACCAGTAATGATATCAGCACTGGCTAACATACCGGGGATGATGGGAAGTGCGTTAAGCTCATCGCCCAAGTAACTCTTCTCTGTTCGAACCCGAACCAGATAAAAGGAGTTTCCCTCCTCATCCTGGATCGAATCCGCACTTATCTGTTCAACCTTGCCATGCAATCCTCCATAGATTGTAAAGTCGTAGGCAGTAATTTTGACGATGGCATCCAGCCCCGGTCGCAGGAAGGCGATATCTTTCGGCGACACCTTGGCTTCTACCAGCAAGGTATCCTCAAGCGGCACAATCTCCATCAAATCCATGCCGGGCTGAACCACGCCGCCCAAGGTGTTGATCTTGAGTTTCTTGATGGTGCCCTTGAGCGGAGCAATCACGCTGGTCCGGTCGACCCTGTCTCGCAAGCCAACCTGCCCTTCTGATAACTGGCCAAGCCGCCCCTGTTTCTCATTCAGTTCAGTCTGGGAGTCTGCTCTGAACTTCAGCGCAATATCATTACGCTTGGAGATGGTCTCACGCAGTACCGAATTGAGTTTTGGGATCAGCAGACGGTTGCTCTCCAGCTCCCCCTGCATCTCGTTGACCTGCCGCTCAAGCTTGATTAGCTCCACTTGAGGCACTATACCTTCTTTCGCCAACGGACGGCTAATATTCAGTTCCTGTCTGGCCAGATCCACACTGCGATTCACGGTGCGGATCTTGGCATTCAGTTCAATCAGCTCCTGCTCTTTCTGTTCGATTTGCTGACCAAGAATATAGAGCTGGTTCTTCAGGTTATTGAGGCGATCCCGCTGTACAGACCGCTCACGGTGTGCGTATTCGGCAAAGACGGTTTCATAACCATCGGGAAACTGGATTGGCGCTTCACCTACCACGACTTGTTCACGCCACCCCAGTGCCGGGTCGTTTTTCACCTCGACGCTGGCCATCTCGGCGCGCAGACGGGCCACATCCCCCTTGAGGGTGACGACCTCTTGCTCCCGTTCTCTAAAGTCGGAGCGGAAACGGGTGTCATCAATGCGCAGCAGCGGCTGCCCCTTTTCGACGATATCCCCCTCTTTGACGAAGATCTCTTTGACGATCCCCCCTTCCAGGTTCTGGATCACCTGCAGCTGACGGGACGGAATAACCTTGCCCTGACCCACGGTGACTTCATCCAGTTCGGCCCAGGCCGCCCAGACGATGGCACTCATGAAAAAGAGGAAACAGCACCATAGCAGGATACGAGCTCCGGTCGGCGTGGTCAGCAGTACAGCTGCCGCGCCGTCATCGACAAACTCCAGATGCTCGGGTGCTGGCAATACCTCGCCGGAAGGCGTCTTTTTGCTGCGCTTGAACCAGTCCATGAGCCCCTTAACCATGGGACACCTCCTGCACGCGCACCTTGCCTTCCTTCAACTGCTGCAACACCACCTCTTTGGGGCCATCAGCAACGATCTGCCCCTGCTCGATGACGATCACTCGCGATGCCACATCCAGCATCGAGGTTTTGTGAGTGATGAGGATCAATGTGGTTTCCGGGCCCAGTCTGGCGAGCTCCTGTTTGACCTGCATCTCGGACTGGTTGTCCATGTTGGAGGTCGGCTCATCCATCACCAGAATGGGGGGATCATTGAGCAAGGCGCGTGCCAGCAGGATCGACTGACGCTGGCCACCGGAGAGCTGACGCCCCCCCTCACCTATCTGCCGATCCAACCCGTTGGGATCCCTGTTGGTAAAGTTGGTGACACCCGCCCGCTTGGCGGCGCGCAAGACCCTCACATCATCCACCAGCGGATTACCCAGCATGATGTTGTCCCGCACAGATCCGAAAAAGAGAATGACATCTTGCGGAACACAGCCGATATTGCGACGGATCACCGCAGGCGGCAGTTGATCGAGTTCAAAACCGTCGATACGTACCGAACCATCAGTCGGTCGATACAGTCCCATCAACAGCTTCTCCAGGGTCGTTTTACCCGCCCCAATCCGGCCGATAATCGCCACCTTTTCGCCCGGCTGAATGCGCAAATTGATATTGTGCAGAGTGCTGGTTTCCATGCCGGGATATTTGAAGGAGACATTCTCGAATTCAATGCGACCGGCAATCACCGGATGATGGATATATTGCTTACCCTCCTCCTGCTCTCCCGGGGTTTGCATGATTTTTTCCAGAATATCCAGTGCAGATTTGGCCTGGTTATAACGGGTCGACAACACGGAGAGTTGCACCATGGGCGCAATGGCGCGGCTGGAGAGCATCACGGCGGCAATCATGCCCCCCATGGTGACCAAACCTTCGGAGATCTGGTAAACACCGACGATCACCAGACCGACTGTCACCACCTGCTGGATATAACTGGCCAGTGAGGACATGGAGTTGGTAATGCGGCGGGTCTGTACGCCCCAGGTGGAAATATGGGAGACGGCCTGTTCCCAGCGATGTTGGAACATGCTCTCGGCGCCGAAAATCTTGACGGTTTCCAGCCCGGAAATACTTTCAATCAGATTGGCGTTCTTCTGGGACGCAAGGCGCGACCCCTCTTCGATTGACTGCTTGAGGGGCTCCTGAATATAGAAGCTGTAAGCGATGAGGATCAGCATGGCGACGATGGGGACCACCACCATCACGCCTGCAAACATCCAGATGATAAAAAGGAAGAAGACGGCAAAAGGCAGATCGATAAGAGTAGAAACCGTTGCAGAGGTGAAAAACTCCCGCACCGATTCAAATTCCTGAAGATGTTTGGCGAAAGCGCCAGTGGAAGCGGGACGAGACTCCATCCTCATGCCCATCACCTTGGCGAAAATCTTGGCGGACAGCAGCACATCAGACTTTTTACCGGCAATGTCGATAAAGTAACTACGCAACTGCCGCATCACAAAATCGAAGGTAAAGACCACCATGGCCCCGACCGCCAGCACCCAGAGTGAATCAAACGCTAGATTGGGCACAATCTTGTCATAGACGTTCATGGTGAAAAGAGGGCTGGCAATGGCAAACAGGTTGATCAGAATGGAGGCGATCAGCACATCGCGATAGATACCGCGGGATTCGAACAAGGTGCTCCAGAACCAGTGTCCATCACGGGTTTCCAGCACCTTGGGAGAGCGCTCGTCAAACTTGAACTGCTTCTTCACATAGAAGAGGCGCCCCAGATACTCATCACCCAATTGGGCTGAGGTCAGCCATTGCGCTGCATCACCGGCCTGCGGGAAAATCACTTTCCCCTGGCTGCGATCTTCGTTCCACTCCAGCAAAATGCAGGCGCCACCACTGCGCATCTGCAATACACAAGGCAGCAGCAAGGGAGAAATATCGGCCAGTGGCTGTATCACTTCACGGGCGGATAACCCGCCCCGCTCGGCAGCACGGCAAAAGAGTGCGGTAGTCAGGCGTCCGGAGACCAGTGGCAACCCGGTCGTCAGGGCATCCTGGCTGTTGGGCACACCATAAAAACGGGTCAAGAAGACCAGACACTCCAATAACTCATCAATACGACTTGTTTCTGCTTGCATAGCATCCTGTCACTGCATAAATGAGGTAGATAAGAGCGTTCATCGCTCATATTTCCCTGCTATCGCCACGCTAAAACCGAGTGGCCTTCCCGCTGATGAGACTGATCAGGGGATAAACCTGTCCAGATAGATCGCGACACTCATCGCCAATTTCCCGACACAGCAGCAATGGCGGCATGAATCGTTATTGGTAAAAATAATCGGTTCATCAACACCATGCTAACACTGCAATCAGGGTGAATGTCGGAGTTAATTGATAATGACATTTATTATGGCGCACCACTATATCAACCGGCACGTACCAAAACTATAGTTTAGGGTATGAAGTTTTTTATATAACCCTATGTTTTACGTGAAAATAATAATCTGGTGCTCAATTATAGGTCAGGAAGTATGAAGGGTCTGCCCAACGCGTGACCTTGCGGGCCGTTCAATGAGAGTGCTTTGGCAATATCCGCCATGGCAGTCCAGCGATTTTCACACCAGGCTGGCGCCAACAGGGTTGGACGGCGCGCGGAGGCCGAAATCCGGTGATACACCACCTCGGGCGGCGTGTGCTGGATCATGGCGACAGCGGCTTCCACATACTGCTCCAGCGTCAATACCTCAAGGCGTCCCGCCTGCCACGCCTTGCCAAGGGTACTACCCTCTACCACATGAAGCGGATGCAGCTTGATCCCCTCAACACCGGTCTCAACGATGCGATGCAAGGTATCGAGGCTGTCCATCGGCACTTCGCCCGGCAGGCCGACGATCAGATGAGCACATACCTTGATGCCGCGCTGATGGGCACGTCTTACCGCATCCTCATAGGCGGCATAACCGTGGCCGCGGTTGATCCGTTGCAGGGTCTTGTCATTGGCACTTTGCAGCCCGAGCTCCAGCCACACCTCGTAACCCCGGGCCTGATAGCCCGCCAACAGATCCAGCACCGCATCCGGTACGCAATCGGGGCGAGTGCCCACGCAGAGCCCCACCATATCGCTCACCGACAGCGCCTCTTCATACATCCGCTGCAGATATTCGACCTCGGCATAGGTGCTGGTATAGGCCTGAAAGTAGGCAAGATAGCGCTTGGCACGGGTGACTTCGTCCCGGCGAGCCAACAGTTGTTGCACCACGGAGAGTTGCTGAGCCGACTCGTCAGCAAAAGAGGATACGTTGCAGAAGGTGCAGCCACCACGGCCCAGGGTGCCGTCACGGTTCGGGCAGGTAAAGGCCCCGTGGATGGAGAGTTTGTGGATCTTCTGACCATGACGCTGCTTGAGATCCTGACCGAATGTATTGACGAGTTCGTGTAACTGCATGACACCTCCGCTAAAGGAGCGCCATTGTACGAGCTTGCGCAGAACAGGGGCTGAGCTGGATCAAGCTAGCGGAGAGGGTAAAACATATAAATACCCGACCAATTTTGAATAAATATAGAGAAAAAGCGCAAAAAAAAGGATTTTTACAGTTCTTTGACGATTCAAACAGTAAACATCCATATGAAAATGAGACCTGATAACCCACTGTTGAACAATGAGAAATTCAAAGAGACCCGACAGCACACAATTGCAAGCATGGGATATTGAAAATGTGATCCCTTCCGCTGTCGGCCACATCGGGTTGGTAAAATTACTACATTCGCCCATCGTCGCCGAGCACACCATTGAGCCTGTCAATGGCGATATATTTAACCAACAAAATCAAACTATACAGAATAAACACTTCATAACTGCGAGCGAATCCCCCTAACCCGACATTTTGTTATGCGAATGTAACCATGAAGACAAACCTGACCTGCGATTGACCTCGCCAGAAAATCCCATTAGTTTGGAGATTCGCCACGTCAGGCAGACGGAACCACAAGAGCCAATCGCAATTTATGCAGTCAGGTGATGACTGTGCGATACAAGGCCGAGCAAGGGAGAAATGCAATGTCACTATATGATCCAAAGCTGGAGAGGGATAACTGTGGCTTCGGCCTGTTGGCCCACATGGAAGGGGAAGCCAGCCACAAGCTTGTCCGTCTCGCGATGTCAGCATTGGCTCGCATGCAGCACCGCGGCGGGATCTCCGCCGATGGCAAGACCGGCGATGGTTGCGGTCTGCTGCTGCAAAAACCGGACAGCTTCTTCAGAGCTGTCGCCGAGGAGAAGGGATGGCACCTTGGCCGCAACTATGCGGTCGGCATGCTGTTTCTCAACCCGGACCCCGTATTGGCCCAGCAGACCCGCGACATCATCGACGAAGAGCTGGAAAAAGAGACCCTGAGTCTGGTCGGCTGGCGCAAGGTGCCCGTCGATACCAACGTACTGGGTACCATTGCCAAAGCCTCCCTGCCCAGCATTGAACAGGTCTTTGTCAACGCCCCGCCCGGCTGGGTCGACAAGGATCTCGAACGCCGCCTCTATATCGTGCGTCGCCGCATCGAAAAGCGCGTCAACGACGACTACTTCTATGTGGTCAGCCTCTCCAACCTGGTCACCGTCTATAAAGGGCTGTGCATGCCGGTGGACTTGCCGCGCTTCTATCTGGATCTCGCCGACATCCGTATGCAGGCGGCCATCTGCGTCTTCCACCAGCGTTTCTCCACCAACACCAGCCCGCGCTGGCCGCTGGCCCAGCCGTTCCGCTATCTGGCTCACAACGGCGAGATCAACACCATCGCCGGCAACCGCCAGTGGGCCAAGGCGCGCAGCTACAAGTTTGCCACCCCACTCATTCCCGATTTGCAGGAAGCGGCCCCGTTCGTCAACACCACCGGCTCTGACTCCTCCAGCCTCGACAATATGCTGGATCTCTTCCTCGCCGGTGGTATGGACCTGTTCCGCGCCATGCGCCTGTTGATCCCGCCTGCATGGCAAAAACATCCGAACATGGATGATGACCTGCGCGCCTTCTACGACTTCAACTCCATGCACATGGAGCCGTGGGACGGCCCGGCCGGTATCGTCATGACCGATGGTCGCTACGCCACCTGCGCACTTGATCGCAACGGTCTGCGTCCGGCCCGCTACGTCATCACCAAGGACAAGTTCATCACCCTCGCCTCAGAAGTCGGTACCTGGGACTACACCCCGGACGAAGTGCTGGAGAAGGGTCGGGTCGGCCCGGGCGAGCTGTTCGTGGTGGATACCAGCAACGGCAAGGTGTGGACCAGCTTCGAGATCGATGACGACCTCAAGAACCGTCACACCTACAAGCAGTGGATGGATAAACATTGCCGCCGACTGGTCCCCTTCGAGCAGATGGACGACAGCCAGACCGGTAGCCGCGAGTTCTCCGATGACCAGCTGAAAACCTATCAGAAGCTGTTTGGCTACTCCTTCGAGGAGCTGGATCAGATCATCCGGGTTCTCGGTGAAAATGGTCAGGAGGCGGTGGGCTCCATGGGGGATGATACCCCGATGGCGGTGCTCTCCTCCGGCCCGCGTACCCTCTATGACTACTTCCGCCAGATGTTTGCACAGGTGACCAACCCGCCCATCGATCCACTGCGTGAGAACCACGTAATGTCGCTGGCCACCTGTATAGGTCGCGAGCAGAACGTCTTCAACGAGACCTTCGGCCACGCCCACCGGGTGCTGTTCCAGTCGCCGATCCTGCTCTACTCCGACTTCCACCAGCTGCTGGCACTGGAAGGTGAGTACTACCGTCATCAGGTGATCAGCCTCAACTTCAAGCCCGAAGAGGGGCTGGAAGCGGCCATCTTGCGCATCTGCGAGGAGGCCAAAACCGCTGCAAAGAGTGGCACCGTGCTGCTGGTGCTGTCGGATCGCGATATCAGCGCCGATACCCTGCCGATCCCGGCCGCCATGGCGGTGGGTGCAGTACAGCGCACCCTGGTGGACAACAACCTGCGCTGCGACGCCAACATTCTGGTGGAAACTGCAAGCTGCCGTGACCCGCACCACTTCTCGGTGCTGCTGGGCTTTGGCGCGACCGCCATCTACCCCTATCTCGCCTACGAAACCCTGGCCAAACAGGTTGAAGAGAGCGTGCTCACCATGTCCCTGCGCCAGGCCATGGTCAACTACCGCAACGGCATCAACAAGGGGCTCTACAAGGTGATGTCCAAGATGGGCATCAGCACGGTCGCCAGCTACCGCTGCTCCCAGCTGTTTGAAGCGGTGGGCCTGGCCAAGTCGGTGGTCGATACCTGCTTCCGTGGCGTATCGAGCCGTATTCAGGGTGCCGATTTTGCCGACATCCAGCAGGATCAGCACAATCTGGCCCGTCAGGCCTGGCTGGTGCGCAAGCCCCTCCCCCACGGCGGCCTGCTCAAGTTCGTCCACGGCGGCGAGTACCACACCTACAACCCGGATGTAGTGCAGACCCTGCAAACCGCAGTGCGCTCCGGCAACTATGCCGATTACAAGGAGTATGCCCGTCTGGTGAACGAGCGCCCGGTTGCCACCCTGCGCGATCTGCTGGCACTGAAGAAGGTCGACAATCCGGTCGCGCTGGATCAGGTTGAGCCGGCCGACAAGCTGTTCCCCCGCTTCGACTCCGCCGCCATGTCCATCGGTGCCCTCGGCCCTGAGGCCCACGAGGCGCTGGCTGTCGCAATGAACCGCCTCGGTGGTCAGAGCAACTCCGGCGAAGGTGGCGAAGATCCCAAGCGTTTCGGTACCGAGAAAAACTCCCGCATCAAGCAGGTGGCTTCCGGCCGCTTTGGCGTCACCCCCCACTACCTGATGAACGCCGATGTGGTGCAGATCAAGGTGGCTCAGGGGGCCAAGCCCGGCGAGGGTGGCCAACTGCCCGGTGACAAGGTGACTGCCCAGATCGCCCAGTTGCGCTATTCCGTGCCCGGCGTGACCCTGATCTCGCCGCCGCCGCACCATGATATCTACTCCATCGAGGATCTGGCCCAGCTCATCTTCGACATCAAGCAGATCAACCCGAGCTGTCTGGTGTCAGTGAAACTGGTCTCCGAGCCCGGCGTGGGCACCATCGCCTGCGGCGTGGCCAAGGCCTATGCCGACTTCATCACCATCTCCGGTTATGACGGCGGCACTGGCGCGAGCCCCCTCACCTCGGTCAAATATGCCGGCTCCCCGTGGGAACTGGGTCTGGCTGAAACCCAGCAGGCTCTGGTCGCCAACGGTCTGCGCCACAAGGTGCGCCTGCAGGTGGATGGCGGTCTCAAAACCGGCCTCGACATTATCAAGGCGGCCATCCTCGGCGCCGAGAGCTTCGGCTTTGGCACCGGCCCCATGGTGGCGCTCGGTTGCAAATACCTGCGGATCTGCCACCTGAATAACTGCGCCACCGGCGTTGCCACTCAGGATGAGAAGCTGCGTCGCGAGCACTTTACCGGCCTGCCGGAGATGGTGATGAACTACTTCAAGTTCATCGCCGAAGAGACCCGCGAGCTGATGGCCCAGCTCGGCGTCACCCAGCTGACCGACCTGATTGGCCGCACCGATCTGCTGGAAGCCCTGCCCGGCCTCACCGCCCGTCAGGCCAAGCTGGATCTCTCTGGCATTCTGGCCCGTCCGGTTGCGCCGGCAGGCTCCAGCCTGTTCAGCCAGCAGCACAACCCCACCTTCGACAAGGGGCCGCTCAACCTGAAAATGGTGGAAGATCTGCTGGAAGCGGTGGAAACCTCAAGCGGCGGCGAGTTCCGCTACGACATTCGCAACACCGACCGCTCGGTGGGGGCGCGTCTCTCGGGCGAGATCGTCAAACGTCACGGCAATCAGGGAATGGCGGCGGATCCGGTCAAGGTGCACTTCAACGGCACCGCAGGCCAGAGCTTCGGCGTCTGGAACGCAGGTGGCCTCGAGATGATCCTCACCGGTGACGCCAACGACTATGTGGGCAAGGGGATGACCGGCGGCAAGCTGGTGATCAAGCCCCATGTCGGCGTGGCGTTCAAATCCCATGAAGCGGCCATCATCGGCAACACCTGCCTCTACGGCGCCACCGGCGGCAAACTCTACGCCGCAGGCACTGCCGGCGAGCGTTTCGCGGTGCGCAACTCCGGCGCCCTGGCGGTGGTCGAGGGAATTGGCGACAACGGTTGTGAATACATGACCGGCGGCATCGTCACCGTACTGGGTCAGACCGGCGTCAACTTTGCGGCGGGCATGACCGGCGGCTTTGCCTACGTGCTCGACGAGTGCGGCAACTTCGCCAAGCGCACTAACCCCGAGCTGGTGGAACTGCTGGACGTGGCGGATCTCGCCATCCATCAGGAGCACCTGCGCGGCATCATCACGGCGCACCTCAATGAGACCGGCAGCTCGCGCGCCGAGGAGATCCTGGCCAACTTCGACTCCTATGTGCCCAAGTTCAGGCTGATCAAACCCAAGTCTAGCGACGTGAAATCGCTGCTGGGTCACACCAGCCGTTCCAGTGCAGAACTCAGAATCCAGGCGCAATAAGGAGGGAACCCTATGAGCCAGAACGTATTTCAGTTTATCGATGTCCAGCGGGTCGACCCGCCCAAGAAGCCACTCAAGATCCGCAAAATACAGTTTGTGGAGATCTACGAGTCCTTCAATCAGCCGCAGGTACAGATGCAGGCGGATCGCTGCCTCGAGTGCGGCAACCCCTACTGCGAGTGGAAGTGTCCGGTCCACAACTACATCCCCAACTGGCTGAAACTGGCCAAAGAGGGGCGCATTCTGGAGGCGGTGGAGCTCTCCCACCAGACCAACAGCCTGCCGGAAGTGTGCGGTCGGGTCTGCCCGCAGGATCGCCTCTGCGAGGGCTCCTGCACCCTCAACGATCGCTTCGGCGCGGTGACCATCGGCAACATCGAAAAATACATCACCGACAAGGCGTTCGAGATGGGCTGGAAGCCCGATCTCTCGAACGTGGTCAAGACCGGCAAGCGGGTCGCCGTTATTGGCGCCGGCCCGGCGGGTCTTGCCTGCGCCGACGTGCTGGCACGCAATGGCGTCACCCCGGTAGTGTTTGACAAGTATCCGGAGATCGGCGGCCTGCTCACCTTTGGCATTCCCTCCTTCAAGCTGGAAAAAGAGGTGATGCAGCGTCGCCGCGAGATCTTCCAAGGGATGGGCGTGGAGTTTCGTCTCGAGACCGAAGTGGGCAAGGACATCACCTTCGCCGATCTGCTCGGCGAGTTCGATGCGGTCTTCCTCGGGGTCGGTACCTACAAGTACATGAAGGGCGGCTTTGCCAACGAAGAGGCGCCGGGAGTCTATGACGCCCTGCCCTACCTCATCGCCAACGCCAACCGGTTGCTGGGGTTCGAGAAGGCGCATGCCGACTATATCGACTTCGCTGGCAAGCAGGTGGTGGTGCTGGGCGGTGGCGATACCGCCATGGACTGCGTGCGGACCGCCATCCGTCAGGGGGCTGACAAGGTGGTCTGCGCCTATCGCCGCGACGAGGAGAACATGCCGGGCTCCAAGCGGGAGGTCAAAAACGCCCGCGAGGAGGGGGTTGAGTTCATGTTCAACCTGCAACCGGTAGCGGTCGAGCTGGATGCCAGCGGTCGCACCGTCGGCATCAAAGTAGTGAGCACCGAGCTGGGTGAACCCGATGCCAATGGCCGCCGCAATCCGGTGGTCATCGAGGGCTCAGAGCAGGTGTTGGCCGCCGATGCGGTGGTGATGGCGTTTGGCTTCCAGCCCAACCCCCAGCCCTGGATGGCCGAGTTCGGCATCGAGCTCGACAACCGGGATCGCATCAAGGCCCGCGAGCAGGCCGAATACGCCTTCCAGACCAGCAATCCCAAGGTGTTCGCCGGTGGCGACGCGGTGCGTGGGTCCGATCTGGTGGTGACCGCCATCTACGAAGGGCGCAAAGCGGCCGAAGGGATCATGGACTATCTGGCGGTCTGATCCGACCGGCCAAGGCCCTGATGCACTTTCACAATCAGCCCCGCCAATGCGGGGCTGATTTTTTGCAGCGATCCACCCCCTACAAACGCACCACCAGCCACTCCCCCTTGCCGACCGGCACCAGCGAGGTGGCAAAGGCAGGGTCCTGCGTGACCTCGTCCATCCACGCCACCATCTCGCTGCGATGGGAGATGGCGTTGTCGACCACCAGCAGGCCACGGGGTGCCAGCAGGCGGCGGATCTGCGGCCACCATGCCCGGTAGTGCTGACGATCCGAATCGAGGAAGATGAGCTGATAGCCGGCTTGCGGCAAGGTCGGTAACAGCTCACTCGCATCCCCTGCCAGCAAGGTTACCCAAGGGGCCAACCCTGCCTGCTGAAAGTTGTCATGGGCCAGCACGCGCTTATCCTCATCCAGCTCAATGGTGGTAACGTGCCCCTCCAGCCGACGCACTGCTTCTGCCAGCCAGAGTGTGGAGTAACCATTGGAGGTGCCGATCTCCAGCACCGCCTGCGCCCCACGGGTCTGCACCAATACTGACAGCAACTCCCCCGTGTCGCGGGTGATATTGAGCAGCTTGCGGTGGCGAGCCTGCTGCATGCTGTCATTGCGCTCGCCAAGCTGCTCCAGCTGTCGTTTTAACTGTTCCAGTTCCATCGATATCCCTTTCGTCCTTGCCCAAAACCGTTAGCCACGCATCTAAGCTTGGCATTTGGGAGTCAAATGATTGCTTTCAACCGCCATTCACACCACAAAGGATGAGAAAAGGACAACCATTTGAGGCAGAATTTGTGACGTCTATCTGTTACACTTCGCGCCCGCCATTTTCCGGCTCACTCTCTGACTTGATGTCAGGCGCAGCCGTCGGTGGTTACAACCTCCGTCTCGCTCATGCCGAGCTAACCAAGCCAAACACAGCCCAGCTGGAACACAGGAACCCATTATGAGATTTGAATCGTTCGATTTTGCCCCCGAGATTTTGCGTGCTGTCTCAGATTGCGGTTATCAGGAGATGACCCCTGTGCAGCAACAGGCGATCCCGACCATTCGCCGTGGCCGCGATGTGCTGGCCAGCGCCCAGACCGGTACCGGCAAGACCGCCGCCTTCGCCCTGCCCATCTTGCAGCGTCTGGTAGACAATCCGGCGCCGGTCCAGCCTTCCAACGCCCGTGTGCTGATCCTGACCCCGACCCGCGAGCTGGCGGCTCAGGTGGCGAGCAACATCAATGACTTCGCCAAGTATCTCGATATCACCACCATCACCATCGTCGGCGGTGGCAAGCAGGACGTGCAGGCCAAGAAGCTCAAAGCGGGCGCCCACATCATTGTGGCCACCCCGGGCCGGCTGCTGGAACACCTCACCGCCTGCAACCTCAGCCTCTCCGGTGTCGAGTGTCTGGTGATGGATGAAGCGGATCGCATCCTCGACATGGGCTTCAGCGCCGATGTGCAGAAGATCCTGCAAGCGGTCAACAAGACCCGTCAGAACCTGCTCTTCTCCGCCACCTTCTCCGACGCGGTGAAGAAACTGGCCAACCTGATGCTGGACAGACCGCAGATCATCAGCGTCAACAAGCAGAACTCCACCGCCGACACCGTCAGCCACACCGTCTATCCGGTCGAGCAGAAGCGCAAGCGCGAGCTGCTCTCAGAGCTGATTGGCAAGCAGAACTGGCAGCAGGTGCTGGTGTTCGCCAGTACCCGCGAGAGCTGTGATGTGCTGGTCGAGGAGCTGAACCTCGACGGCATCAAGTCCGCCGTGGTCCATGGCGAGAAGGCCCAGGGCAACCGTCGCCGCGCCCTGCGCGAATTCATGGAAGGCAAGGTACGGGTACTGGTCGCCACCGAAGTGGCCGCCCGTGGTCTGGACATTCCGGATCTGGAATACGTGGTCAACTACGATCTGCCGTTCCTGGCGGAAGATTACGTGCACCGCATCGGTCGTACCGGTCGTGCCGGCAAGCGCGGCATGGCCATCTCCTTCGTCAGCCGTGAAGAGGAGCGCACCCTGCTGGAGATCGAGGCCCTGATCGGCCAGAAGATCCGCCGCATCATGGTACCGGGCTATGAGGTGAGCAGCCGTGACGAGCTGATCAAACAGCTGCAGGAGCGTCGCCGCTTTGGCAAGCGCCCGCAGCGTGAAGATAACGCCGTGGCCCAGGTGATGGCCGAAGCCAAGCTGCAGGGTCAGCGCCTCAAGCGTCTGGCCGCCGCCAAGAAGCCCCGTCAGCCGAAATAAAGCGGGCTGTTGCTCTATTGAACCGCAAAGGCGCCACTGGCGCCTTTGCCATCTCTGTCATCGGTGTTGGCCCCTGGTGGTCAACCCAAGGATTGCTTATGACCTCTCCGACCTACAATCAGGCCCTGTTCGAGATGGCCACCCAGAGCCTGGCCGAACTGGCCCGCACCGCCGAGCAAAAGGCGGGCAAGCGCACTCCGGCCCAAGAGAGCCACTTTCTATGCACCTGGATGGCCGACTCCCTCAAGGAGAAGCGCTTCTCCCGTCTGGTGATGGAAGATTTGAAAGCTTGGGTGCAGCTTGGCCGCACTCTGGGTGCGGGCGCCGATCTCAAGGGATTGCTGGAGCGCATCGCCTTCCAGTACCAGTGCGCCATGACCAACCCGCAACAACTGGGGGCCAAGCTGGCAGCCCTGCTGGATGAGCTGGCAACGGCAGGCTGGCTGGTGCTGACCGAGAGCGAGGTGAACGCCAAGCTGCGCCTGCAATCGGGCGGTCAGCCGAGTCTGGTGGTAAGCCATAGCGAATATGAAGGCCATATCGAGGACGGTGAGCTTGTCAAACCCCTCACCCTCTATGTGCGCGGTGACGAGAAGGTGCTGGCCGAGGTGGCCTTCAAGCACGGCCTGCTGCTGAGCCAGGGCAACAAGAAAACCACCCTGGTCAAACATCACAAGGCCTACCGGCTGATGCCAGACAACGCCCAACCGGCGCTGGCACTGCTGAGCGAGGCTCGCCAAGGCGCCTGAGCCCGCCTGTCTTCAGCAATAAAAACGGCAGACCCTTGAGCAGGATCTGCCGTTTTTTATTGTTCGATGTTTGGTGATGAGGTTGAGTAGTCGTTTAGCGGATCTTGAATCCAATCTGGCCCGCGTCACACCACTCGAACATCACCTCCTCGCTCTTGCCGCAGCAACTGCCACCACAGACCCGACTCTCGCGCTTGATGACCCGCCCCTTGCGCATCCAGACGCCGAGCATGGCCTCCACCGCATCTTCCGAGGTGTGGAAGTGGCGAGCCAGATCACGCCGGCTCACCTTCTGTTGCGCGGCGAGGTAATCCCCCAGCTCACGCAGGATCATAAGGTCACCACCTTGCGGGCGACGATGTCACCGTGACGGCGACCGGCCCACCAGAGCAGTACCAGAGAGAGGCCGTAGCTGACGATCCAGAACAGGCTCTGCTCCGGATGAGCGACGAAGGTCGCGACCTGATAGAAGAGGGTCGCACACATAAAGGCCATATAGTTGCACCATACCGCCGTCATCAACGCCCACTGACGACCGGTTTCCCGCACCAGCGCGCCCATGGCGGCGGCGCAAGGCATGTAGAGCAGCACGAACAAGAGGTAGGCAAAGGCACCGGCCGCACCGTCGAAGTGGGTCTGCATGTTGCCGTAGGTGGAGACATCGACCTCCTGCGCTTCGGCAGCTGCCTGCTGATCATCCAGCTCACCGACAGACAATCCCATGGGGTCGCTCGGGTTGATCTCCGCCAGATTGGCCGCCACGGCATCGATCGCCTCGTGGAAGCTGGCCACCAGCGAGAACTCGCTCTCCTCCTCTGCATCGCCACCACCGGCGTAGAGGCTGTTGAGGGTCCCGACCACCGCCTCTTTGGCGAAGATACCGGTGACGATACCGACCGTGGCTTGCCAGTTGTCATCGCGCACACCTATGGGGTGCAGCACCGGGGTCACCGCCTGGCTAATCTTGCTCAGTACCGAGCTCTCCTGCTCCTGATGGCCAAAGCTGCCATCGGTACCCAGGGAGTTGAGCACGCTCAGCACGGCGACCACCAGTACGATGGTTTTACCTGCGCCAAAGACGAAGGATTTGAGCTTCTGCCAGGTCTTGATGGCAACGTTGACCGGACGCGGCCACTCGTAATCCGGCATCTCCATCAGCATGGAGTCGCTCTTGCCCGGCAGCAGGGTGCTGCGCAGCAACAGGCCGGTGAGCACTGCAACCAGAATGCCGATGAGGTAGAGACCGAACACCAGGTTCTGGCCAGACTCGGGGAAGAAGGCCACCGCAAACAGGGCGTAAACCGGCAGACGGGCACCGCACGACATGAAGGGGGCCATGGCGGAGGTCATCAGCCGCTCCCGCTCGGAGTTGAGGGTACGGGTTGCCATCACCGAGGGGACGGTACAACCAAAGCCCATCAGCATCGGCACGAACGCCTTGCCCGGCAGGCCGAGGCGGCGCATCAGGGCATCCACCACGAAGGCGGCACGGGCCAGATAGCCGGAGCTCTCCAGCACCGCGAGGAACAGATAGAGGCAGCCAATCACCGGAATAAAGGTGGCGACGGTCTGCAAGCCGACACCAAAGCCATCAGCCAGAATGGCGCCCAGCCATTCGGGGGCATTGACCAGCCCCAGCAGGTGGTGCACCCCATCGACAAACAGGGCGCCGCCCATGATGTCGAAGAAGTCGATAAAGGCGCTGCCGACGTTGATGGCAAACAGGAACATCAGGTACATGACAAACAGGAAGAAGGGGATGCCAATCCAGCGATTGAGCAGCACCCGATCCAGCCACTCGCTCTGGGCCTCGGTGAGCTTGCCCTTCTGCTGACGAGCCTGTTGTACCCACTGGTGGATATGGCCGTAGCGAATATCCGCCAGTTGCAGGTCGATATCCTGTCCCTGATGGGCGCGAGCCACTACATTAGCTGCGGCCGCCTGCTGACCGGGCAGCAGGGTCTCCTGCATCACCGCATCCTCTTCCAGCAGGCGCAGGGCGCGGCCACGGGTAGTGAGGTGATGCGGGGCGAGCAGGGTCTCCAGCTCCGCCAGATCGGTTTCAAGCGCGTGGCCGTAATCGAGCTGCAAGGCGGCTTGCGGCTGACCGATAAACTGCCGGATCTGCTGCTTGAAGGCGGCAACCTGCTTGCTGTTGTGGGCAGAGAGGGCCACTACAGGGCAACCGAGGGATTTGCCGAGCTTGCTCTCGTCGATGACGATGCGGCGCTTTTGCAGGATATCCAGCTTGTTGAGCACCACCACCATGGGCAGGCCCAGTTCGCGCAGTTGCAGCGTGAGGTAGAGGGAGCGCTCCAGATTGGCGGCGTCGATGACGTTGAGCAGCAGGTCGGGTTGTTGGCCCTGGGCAAAGCGGCTGGCGATCTGCTCGTCCAGACTGCCATCCTGACTGGCCAGGCTATAGATGCCAGGCAGATCCATCAGCTTGAAGTGATGTTCACCCGCGCTGAACTCACCCATCTTCTTGTCGACGGTGACACCACTCCAGTTGCCTACCTGCTGGCGGGCGCCGGTCAGGGCGTTGAACAGGGAGGTCTTGCCGCTATTGGGGTTACCTACCGTTACCAGAGAATAATTCATACCAGCTCTACCTCTATTTTCTTCTGAACCCGCCGCGTGCGTGTGGCAAGCCGCTTTGCAGGTTCGACTTCTTGTCTCTGAACCGCTCCCGGTGACGTTTCTAAACGGGAGCGGCAGCCGAGCAGGGGGTTATACCGGCTCGACTTCTATTTGCTGGGCCAGACTCTTTTGCATGGAGAGACAGATCCCCTGGCACTGGATCTGGAGCGGGTCCCCCAGGGGGGCGGAGCGCAGATAGATGACTTCAGTCTGGGGCAACAGGCCCATCACCATCAGTTTGCGGCGCAGCGGCCGGGCGAGCTGATTCATATTCTTGATGCGAGCACTCTGTCCCGGTGACAACTGCGTGAGTACCATGACTGACTCCTGAAGTTAAACAATAATAATTCGCTTTTACTTGGGGCATTATAAGCTGTGTCTTCAACTTTTATTTGAGTAAAATCAAACTCCGCTTAGCTAACCCATAAAGTATTGCCATGAGTCACGACAACAACAGCCGCCTCGTTTACAGCACAGATGGCGGCATGATCAAGGAGCAGAGCGCTCCCCAATCCGCCTCCCCCTTCCCCACCGACGGTACAGTGCGCATTCGCCGCGAGACCAAGGGGCGCAAGGGTGCCGGTGTGATCACCATTCATGGCGTACCCGCCGATCAGCAAAAACCCCTGGCCACCCTGCTCAAGAAAAAGTGCGGCACCGGAGGCGGTATCAAGGAGGGAGTGATCGAGATCCAGGGGGATAAACGGGACCTGATCAAAACCGAGCTGGAGAAAGCCGGTTTCAGCGTCAAGCTGGTGGGTGGCTGATCCCCTTGTCACTCATGCGGTTTTTCCCTAGAATGCCCGCTCCCATCGAGGGGGAGTAGTCTCGCACACCGGTGCCATCCCATTGCATGAATACCGGTTTGCGACCCTGATCAACATACTTGGTGCCAAATCACCATGGTCAGGGTGATCCATGCCAGCCATGGATTTGACAAGACCTTTGACGGGCCAGTGCCAATACCGGGGACGGATGGCGCAGGCTTGTCTTTGGTTTATAACAATTCCGTCCCCCGGTCATTTTTATGGAAGCCTTGTTAACCTCAACCCTCAGCGTCGCTATTGCCGAAATCGGCGATAAAACCCAGCTGTTGGCGTTGCTGCTCATCTGCCGTTTTCGCAAGCCCTGGCCCATCATCGCCGGCATGCTGGCGGCTACCCTGCTCAACCATGCGGGCGCCGCCTGGATTGGCGAGTTCATCAGCCGCTGGCTCGATCCCAAGATAATGACCTGGCTGGTCGCCATCGCCTTTATCGCCATGGCTATCTGGATTTTGGTGCCGGACAAGATGGATGACGAGGAGAGCTCGCTGGATAAATACGGCCCCTTTATGGCCACCTTCGTGCTCTTCTTCATCGCCGAGATCGGTGACAAGACCCAGATCGCCACCGTATTGCTGGCCGCCAAGTATGACTCGCTGGTGCAGGTCATTACCGGGACCACCCTCGGCATGATGCTGGCCAACGTACCTGTGGTGCTGATCGGCAAGCTGGGGGCAGACAAGCTGCCGCTCAAGGGGATCCGCATCGCCTGCGCCATCCTCTTCGTCGGCCTCGGGGTGAGCACCCTGATCTTTGCCTGATGGCCCGTACCCGATGACCAAGCCCTCCCCTGTGGAGGGCTTTTTGTTTACTGCTGTGTCTATTGCGTAACCCGCTGTCGCAACCACCAGCCGCAGAGCCAAGGGGCAGTGCACGGTTGCGGGTGCCTCATGCCATAATGGGGCAAACCTCGTGGAGTCCCCCCATGCACAACGTATCAAGAGAGACGCTTCTCGAATGGGTCAAACAGGGACGGCTGGCGCCAGAGAAGCTGGTGGACGCCCTGACCCTCGCCGATCTTCCCCCCCATCCGGCGCGCTGGCAGTGGCTGTTTGACCGGCTGTTGCTCTGGCTCGGTGCCCTCTGCATCGGGGCCGGCCTTATTTTCTTCGTCGCCTTCAACTGGCAAGAGCTGGGCCGGGTCTCCCGCCTCGCCCTGCTGGAGGCGCCGCTGCTCGCCATGCTGCTTCTGCTGTGGCGCAAACCGTTGGGGGATACCCCCCGTCAGGCGCTGCTGCTCGCTATCGCCCTCAATATCGGCGCCCTGCTGGCGCTGGTGGGTCAAACCTACCAGACCGGCGCCGATCCCTGGCAGCTGTTCGCCACCTGGGCGCTGATGCTGGTGCCGCTGGCGACATTTGGCCAAAGTCCCCTGCTCTGGACCTTGAGCTGGCTGCTCGGCCAGCTGGCGCTGGTGCTCTACTGGCGACTCGGTTTGTTCACCTTCTTCTTTACCTTCGATGAAGAGGGTTTGGGCTGGTGCCTTACCCTGCTCAACGCCGCCCTCTGGGGTCTGCTTCTGCTGGCACCAACCCGCTGGCGCCTGATGCCAAGCTGGCTGGCGGGCCTGGCCGCGGGTTTGGGGGCCACCCTGCTCACCCTGCTGGCGCTGTTTGATGCAGCCTCCCCGCTGGTGTGGCCGCTCTGGCTTGGCTGGCTCGCTGTGGCCTATGCCCTTTGGCACCATAGATTTATCGCCGGACTCGCCATGGGGTGCCTCAGTCTGATTGCCGTCATCCTCGCGGCGCTGGGCAAGTGGATGGAGCCCGATATCAACGGTTTCTTGCTGCTGAGCCTGATCGCCATCGGCCTTTCGGTCACCGCCGCCCGCTGGCTGCAACAACAACGGAGGTCTCATGAGTGATCTGACCCTTTGGCAAGCACTGCAACAGGCCAATTTGGTGGAGGGGGATCAGCCCCGTGATACCCAACCCCACTGGTCGAGCCGCTTTCTGCTGGGGCTGGTGGGCTGGATTGCCGCCCTGTTCCTGCTCTTTTTCCTGTTTCTCACCTTCGAGCAGCTGACCCGCGAGGCCAACAGCGCCCTGCTGCTGGGGGCCGTGCTGCTGGCGGGGGCCTACGCCCTCAATCGCAGCCAAAGCGGCGATCTATGGGATCAGTTCGTGCTGGCCCTTACCCTGGCGGCCGATGCCTGGCTGCTCTATGGCCTGCTCGATCAGCTGGATCTCCATCACGCCCTGCTCTGGTTTGGGTTGTGCCTGCTCTCCCTTGCCATCGCCGTGCTGTTCGATCACTGGCTGGTGCGGCTGTTTCACAGCGTGGCGGCGGCCCTGCTGCTCACCCTTGGCCTCGCCTGCCTCGGGTTGCAACTGCTGGCACTGCCGCTGGTGATGGCGGCCATTACCTTCTGCTGGCTGCGGGCAGATAGGGATCCAGAGCGCCACCAGCTCTACCACTCCATCACGCTGGGGCTGGCCCTCTCCCTGCTGGTGCTGGGCCGTCTGCACCACCCGTTGTGGGATGGCGGCAGCAGCGTGCTGGACGAACTGGGGCTTTCTCGCCTGCCGCTCTGGCTCAATCCCCTGATCTGCGCCGCCCTGCTGCTGGCGGTGATGGTGAAGCTGAGGCTCCCCCTGCTGTTTGGCCTGCCGCTGGTGCTGATCAGCGCCATCATTCCCGGCATGGGGGCGGGCGCACTGGTGCTGATCCTCGGGTTTTATGCCGGCAGTCTGGGGCTGATGACCCTCTCGGCCCTGCTGCTGCTCGGTTATGGCTCCCTCTATTACTACGATCTTGGGCTCACCCTGATGACCAAATCCTGGCTGCTGCTGGGCTCCGGCATCCTGCTGCTGGGTGCCCGCCAGCTGCTCACCACCTTCGCGGCAAGGAGCGACTCATGAAACCCGTCACCCGACAACTCGCCCTGTTGCTGAGCGGCCTCGCCATCCTGGCAGGCATCAATGCCACCGTCTGGCGCTATGAGCACGCCATGAGCAGCGGCGAAGTGGTGCTGCTGCGACTCGCCCCGGTCGATCCCCGCTCCCTGATGCAGGGGGATTACATGCGGCTCAACTATGAAATTGCCCGCGAGCTGACCAGCCGCAACGCCCGTGCAACTCAAGACAAGGGCAGCGACACCCTGGTGATCCGCCTCGATGCCCATCAGGTGGCCACTCTGGTAGCCGATGGCAAACCGGATCGGCTCGCCAGCGATGAGCGGCTATTGCAAGTGCACCAGAGCGAGCGGCAGTGGCAGATCGGCCCCGATGCCTACTTCTTTGAAGAGGGAACGGGGGTACAGTACGAAGCGGCCCGCTACGGCGAGTTCCGGCTGCAAGCGGATGGCAAGACCCTGCTGGTAGGGCTGCGGGATGAGGCCTACCAGCCCATCGGGCAGATCCGCGCCCGCTGGTAACGGCAGTGAGTGGCTATTTACTCTGTTCATGGTCACACTCAAGAGAAGGTTGATCGCTAAGGATGTTCCCAATGAGGATATGGCTGATCTGTCATCTGTTGCTGCTCTGCTGGGCCTCCACGGCCCGGGCTGATCTGGGCAAGCTCGAGTACCTCACCGAAGAGTACCCCCCCTACAACTTCAGCGATCCGCAAGGCCAGCCCACCGGCCTTGCGATCGAGCTGCTGCAGATGATCTGGCAACACAGCGGCGTAACGCCCCAGCCGGTGCGCATCCTGCCCTGGGCGCGAGGTTATTACTTGCTAACCCAGAAGCCCAACGTGGTGCTTTTTTCCACCGCCCGCACCCAGGCGCGGGAGGATCTCTTCAAGTGGGTATGCCCCATCGGCTACTCGGAGTACATACTGCTGGGCCGCAAAGAGCAGAACATCACCCTGACCGCCTTCGATCAGATGAGCCAGTACAAGATCAGCGCGGTGCGCTCGGATGCCGCCGAGCAGCTGCTGCTCAACAACGGCATGGATGACAACAACATCATCCCGGCCAACCGCCTGTCGCAGGGGTTGAAGATGTTGCTCTCCGGCCGCGCCGATCTGCTCGCCACCAGCAAGCTGGCGGGATATGACGCCATCCGCGAACTGAAGCTGAGCAGCGACGACTTCAACGTGGCCATGGTGCTGAGCGCCGAGCAGCTCTGCTACGCCTTCAGTCGTCAGGTGCCTGACAGCGAGATCACCCTCTTTCAGCAGGGCCTGACCCGCGCCCTCGCCTCGGAAGAGTTTCGCAAATTGCAGGCCAAATACCTGCCGGTGCGCTGAGCACTCACTCACCCGATGGGCAGCAGTTCGCTGCCCATTTTATTGATGAAAGATGCAATAGAGGTGGCTAGCTATTCCCGCCGCAAGCAGTCAAACTGGGCTACATAGTTGATTGCGAAGGATCTTTCCCGTGCGGACATGGCACCTACCTCATCTGCTACTGCTCTTGTGGGCCACCTTCGCGCAGGCCGATCCGGGCAAGCTCGAGTATCTGAGCGAAATCTCTCCCCCGTTTAATTTCAGCGACCAGCAAGGGATGCCGACCGGATTGTCGGTAGAGCTGATGCAGCTTATCTGGAAAGCCCGCGGCGTATCGCCCCAGCCCATCCGCATTCTGCCTTGGGCCCGGGGCTACAACCTGCTGCAACAAAAACCCAATGTGGTGCTGTTTGCCACCGCCCGCACCCCGCAGCGGGAGGCGCTTTTCAAGTGGGCCTGCCCCATCGATCACTCGGAGTTCGTGCTGCTGGGGCGCAAGGCGGACAACATCACCCTCGGCTCGGAGGCCGAGATCAGCCGCTACAAGGTCGGCGTGGTACGCTCCACCGTCTCCAAGCAGCTGCTGCTCGAACGCGGTATCGATGAGCGCCAGCTGATGCTGGCCAACCGCCTCACCCAGGCGGCCAAAATGCTCACCTCAGGTCGCGCCGATCTGTTTGCGACCAACAAGCTGGCTGGCTATCAAACCCTGCAGCAGATCGGCTTCAAGCCGGATGACTTTCATGTCGCCTTCGTGCTGGATGCCAGACCGCTCTGCTACGCCTTCAGCCGTCAGGTGCCCGACAGCGAGGTCGCCCTCTTTCAGCAGGCGCTGACCCATGTCGTCGCCTCGGCGGATTTCTCGGCCCTGCAAGCCAAATACCTGCCGCTGCGCTAACGCCCCGATCGCCGCCGACATTGGACGCGGGATGGGACTGTGCACCCGCGCTTTTTTGCCAAACATGCTCCGTCGCCTTGGCGAAATCGGCCAGCTTGGTCACACTTGAGCAGATATTCCCTTGATCAGGATGGCAAAAATGAAACCATGGATTGGATTGGCCGGGGCGCTGCTGGCCACCCTCGCACAGGCGAGTCCTGAGCTCGGCAAACTTCACTACATCACCGAAGAGTACAAACCCTACAACTACGCCGATGCCAGCGGCGCCCCCACCGGCCTCGCGGTCGAACTGCTGCAACTGGTATGGAAAAAAACCAATACACCAGCGCAGCCCGTCACCATCATGCCGTGGGCGCGCGGTTACTACCTGCTGACCCAAAAGCCCAATGCGGTGCTCTTCTCCACCGCCCGCACCCAGGCACGGGACCCCCTGTTCAAGTGGGCCTGCCCCATCGGATATGCCGAGATCGTGCTGGTGGGGCTGGCCGATCGCAATATCACCATCACCAAGCTCGACGATGCCAAGGCGTTCAATATCGGGGCGGTGCGGGCCGATGTGGGGGAGCAACTGCTGCTCAACAACGGCTTTGACGAGACCAAACTGATGGCCGCCAACCGGCTGGCACAGGCGCTCAAGATGCTCACCTCAGGCCGGGTCGATCTGGTCTCCACCAACAAGACCACCATGGAGCAGCTGATCGTCGAACAAAAACTCGATCCCGCCCGCTTCAAGGAGCAGTGGGTACTGAGCTCGGAGCAGTTCTGCTTCGCCTTTAGCCATCCGGTGAGCGACGAGCTGGTCAAGGAGTTCCAGACCGGCTTGACCCAGGTGCTGGCGAGCAGTGAATACCCGTTGCTGCACAGCAAATACTTCCCTACCCCCGCCGCCAAATAGCGGCGCCGCGTCGAGCGCCAACAACAAGGGGCCCACCGCGGGCCCCTTCGCTTTTTACTGTTTGCGCTTCACTCTTTTTACCGCTTACACGCCCCTCCCGGCGTCACCCCACCACCCTGCCACTGCCAAGCCCCGACAACCAACAACTAATCACTAATTAATAAAAGTTTGTGCCAGCGCAAAAAATCACTCTTTTCTGATAGTTAGCTCATCAAAACCATAGATAAGACCACTCTGGCTCCGTAATATGGCGACGGGCGTCTGTTGACCCCTTTTCCGAGATCAATGGTCAACGGCGCAATCTGGTAGCGACAGTCAGGGGCGGTAGCGACTTTAGCGTAGGGTCGATTAGCGAAGCGTAATCGTCCGCGGTAACCGTCCCCTCTCCCCTTGCGGGAGAGGGCTAGGGTGAGGGATCGGTAACGTCTTTGCCCTGCAACAGGGTATTGCCATGGCTTCGCCAGTAGGGTCGATTAGCGAAGCGTAATCGTCCGCGGTAACCGTCCCCTCTCCCCTTGCGGGAGAGGGCTAGGGTGAGGGGGTCGGTAACGTCATTGCATAGCGGAATATCGCCAGCCTAAATGGCATGGCTTCGCCATGCAGAACGCGAGGACTCCGTCCTCGATGGGGTTTCGCCGCCGCTACGCGGCTTGGCGAGTGACTTTTCTTTGCGTGGCCAAAGAAAAGTCACCAAAAGAAAGGCCACCCCCACTTGTTCGCCCTCCTGCGTCGGGTTCCCTCGGTTCAGGCAAAAGGTCTGGCGGAACGACGCAGACGGTACATCCCTGTACCGCCTGCGTCTGCGCCGTCGTCCATGACGGCGCTCCTGACCTTGTGCACTCACCTCGGCGAACAACAGGGGGCAACACACCCAACGCGCCGCCCCGAGGCCAGTTAACTGGCGTAGGGTGCAACAAGCGCAGCGCATTGCATTGCACCGCGGTAACAATCCACCGCCCCCTTGCGTGTGAGGTGCATGGCGCAATCCGCAAAGCCTGTAATCAAACCTACTGTATGGAGATGGTATTCACCTGACAGTTGCCCACAAAAGGGAGTGGTCATACGGCTTCAAACCGGATAACAAAACGGTACCCCTACCGTGTTA
>NZ_JBFODO010000027.1:0-11084 GCF_040908365.1 Aeromonas sp. R2-4 | reverse complement strand
CGGATAACAAAACGGTACCCCTACCGTGTTATCTGGAGTCACCGTATGACCACCAACGAGAAAGTAGCACGTCGCAAACTCAGCCTGCTAGAGCTCGCCAAAGAGCTCAATAACGTCAGTAAAGCCTGCAAGCTCATTGGCTACAGCCGCCAGCAGTTCTACGAAATTCGCCGTAATTACCAGACCTATGGCGCCGAGGGCTTGCTCGACAAATTGCCGGGCTGTAAAGGGGCTCATCCCAATCGGGTTGCGCCCGAGATTGAACAGGCCATCCTCGATTACTCCCTCACCAGACCAACTCAAGGCCCGCTGCGGGTCGCGCAAGAACTGGCTCTGCAAGGCATCAATGTCAGTGCGGGCGGTGTGCGTGGCGTGTGGCAACGGCACGACTTGCTCTCTAAACACGACCGCTTGCTGCGCCTTGAGAAAACTCACCGTGAGCAGACCATTGAGCTCAATGACGAGCAAATTCGCCTGTTAGAACGATTCAGTCCCGAGTTCCGAGAACGCCAGATTGAGGTTCATTACACCGGAGAACTGGTGGCGGTCGACACCTTCTTCGTCGGCGCGCTCAAGGGGGTTGGCAAGGTGTATCTACAAACCGTGCTGGACTGCTACAGTCGCCACGCCTGGGGACGGCTCTACACCAGCAAGCTGCCGGTGACCTCGGTTCATGTGCTCAATGAAACGGTGCTGCCGTTTTTCGAGGCCCACGAGGCGCGGGTCTATACCATCCTGTCGGACAACGGGCGCGAGTTCTGTGGGCGCCCAGACCACCATCCCTACGAGCTGTTCCTGCAACTGGAGGGGATTGAGCACCGAACCACCAAGGTGCGCAGGCCGCAGAGCAACGGCTTTATCGAGCGGCTGCATCGAACCTTGCTGGATGAACACTTCCGCATCAAGGGGAGGACGACCTGGTATGAGTCGGTAGAGCAGATGCAGACAGACCTGGATAGCTATCTGGTGCACTACAACACCCAGCGGCCACATCAGGGCAGGATGATGGAGGGTCAAACCCCCTACAGCATGTTCAAGAAGGGTCTGAAATTGATACCGAAGGAAGTGCGCTCTAAAGTAGCGTAAACAAGACACCGGTTTGAGGCCGGTGTCAGGTGATAACTAGATCTGTACAGTCAGTGTAAAGCGGGCTACAGCTCCGTCACACGTAATTTTAACTTTGTATCCGAATTCATATTTCGTCACTTGAAATATATCTTCTCTTCCATAGATGAAGCCAAAGAAAACACTGGGTGAAATAGTACCTCGATAGAATGAGGCTCCCCTTTCGAAATGGATTTCCACATTACCCCTGATTAAACCGCCAATTGACAACCACAGATTTAATGATTCTCCATATAGTGACAACGTTGAATTTTCGTTAAAGATGCAAAAAGTATTATCAACGACAACAGAAATATTGTTTCGCCGAGAGAGCGTTAAATTGTGCAATTTGATTTGTGACTTGGTTATATCACATTGAGTAACAGCAGATTCTCTTGGAAAGGTTGACATAAGTAACATCCATAGTTAATTACATACAATTCTTATTACACCACTAAAATATATGTAAAAATGAAACCTTTGTAAAAATGCGAAAACGTGCTCAACCAAAAATCTAAAGGGCATAATATAATGAGCACGGTTCTCTTATCTAAAATGACAAGACTATCGGGGGATAAGTTCATTTTAATTCAATAAGAAACTCTTCTAATGCTTGGCCATTTGCAACCGCATCAGCGATCACCTTAGGCATACGCCCCTGACCAGTCCAAGTTTTCTCCTGACCATTTTCATAGAACCGATACTTTGCAGGACGAGGGGATCTTTTTGATCTAGCTAAGTGATCGGACTTGATTGTCGGCATTGAGCCAAGAAGTTCTTTAGGGTCAATCCCTGCAACTTTCAGCATTTCGGAAAACTCTGTCAATTTCTGCAAGCGTTCAGCTGACTGTACTTCTATACAACGCTCTTGAGCCTCCCGCTCAGTAAACACCATGTCAAATTTTCCTTTAATCTCGACTAACTGCTCAAATGTGAATTCTCGTAGCGCTGCACGGAGACTTCGGATATTCAATATAACTCTCAAGAAATCATTCATACTCAACCTCATTGCTTATTTTAATGATAAATAGAATATTATTTACCCCCTACTAACCATCTATAAAAACTATATTATTATCACACATCATCAGCTGACAACATAAAAATTGAAATCACCTCGTTTGTACTAACCAATGAAGTTTAATAAGTTATCCAGATATGAAAATGGCATGAGATTTTCACCTCATGCCATCTTTTACTTACTTAGGTTCAAACAGCAAGGTACCTCTGCTTTCAACTCGGCCATTCCAGCCAGTGAATCCCTCAACAACATATGAATCCAACCCGGAAAGAGACTTTTTATTAAGCCACTTATCTTCAGGGATAAAGTCAGCTTTGGATGAACCACTGCAAAGAGTGTCATCTGTACCTGGATCTGAGTCCCACAGGTGACAGTACCATGACAGATTTTTTAGTTTTTTATTTGTCTGAATATCCACAACAGATATTGTAGGAATGCTAATCATCTTAACTTTTGTTACATCATCTTTATCAATCGCAAAGTCGTTTGTCAGTTTTTTACCATCTTCTGTAGAGAAATACATATTACCACGGGGGTCAGATCCCGCTCTTCTATCCAGGTCAACAAAGTTCAAATATGCCTCATCTGAGGAAAATCTAGGATAGCCATGAGCTGTGGTTTTAATAAATTTCACAAGAGATGGCTTTACGAACAGCGTATAATTTGTTGCATGTTCAAAGTAATATTCATTAGCAGCAAGCTTAGCTGACACATTAACGGAGTAGTCGGCCTCTTTATTCTCTGGAAGAGTAAAAAGCCCTGATGATGTAATGTTACAACTAGAGACGCCACCGATAGCACATGTGTATTCTGGCTTCCTATAATCATCATCAACCACGATACCATTATGAACAGCTTGTTCATAACTTTTTGCTTGCACCGGTATTTTATGCTCTTTCACATCAAAAGCATAAGCAGCACCTGGATACTTATATGTAATATTGAAGCGTTGATACTCAGGGGTCTCACTTACACCTTTCAATGTGACTTTATATGATAGTGTTCCTTCCTTCGTTGCATAGTTCAAAGCCTTGCTTCTGTCAGATGACAAATAGATCAGGTCGGGTTTATTTAGTGACATATCAAAAATTTGACTACTTGATGCGTCGCACTCTTTAGGTGAAATGATATTAGAGGATGACACAACACTCATACATTTATCCGAGGCCATCAAGAAGGCTTTGATCTGACCATTTTGTCGATTTTCCAATGGTCTAACAGTCCATTTCAATGCTGGCATGTCTGCAAGTGATCCAAACTTTCTATAGCCATCTTTCGGTGGAATCAAAATCGCTCGCTCGTGAAAGAGTTGCATTGGTAATAAAGCACTCTCATTCATACCCCAAATTAGATTCTCACTACTCTGTACTGAAACAGGGAATATGGATGTATATTTTTCACTATGAATGGTGCCTGTCACCTTCAAATTTAATATTTGAGGAGAAATGTTCACTCCACCGACAAACTTAACGTTACCATCACTGTCGATAGAAAATGCTTGGTCAAACTGAGATTTTCCTTCAACAGTGACATGCCAGGTAGATGCATTTATGTCTCCAGAACTACCTCTTAGGCGAGCCTTAATGCCAATATCAGAATTGGCTATTTTTGGTTGAACAAGGCCGAGATAATAATTTGACATATTATTACGACTATCTACATCAACTACGTCACGAATATCAAAGGTCTCATGAACGTTCAGCGATGCTTTGTTTGACAATTTAAGTAAAGCGGAATGATCGTCAGTTATCGATTGATTCCACGCATTCAAATTAATTTTACTTCTGACAATAGAATACTGTTCTTTATCATCAAGTTGGAAAAAATCTTTACCATCTAACGTAGGCAAAACGGGTTGATCAGGATCATGTAGATAACTAATATCTACAGTCGCAGACTTGCTTCCAACCAGTATTTCACACTCCTGATATAGATTATTGGGTGATGAAAAAAAACATCTGCTTGGGTCAATATTTCTTTCATCGTAAGCAGGATAAATTCGAGCATTTATTGGTTTAACATAAGCACCTTGAACAGTTGCAAAAATTGATTCGTCATTAAAGTTAATTGGATGATATTTATCTGTAAGATATGAAAAACGCAGGACATATTCTTTCCCTGGTTTAAACTCCTGAGTTTCAGATGCAAATGCTGACATGTCAAAACTAGCCTGACATGATAGACCGTTTTCACTCTGAGCCTGACAGAAGAGGTTCTCACTAGAGATTTCACGCCATGATTCTGATGAAGTACGCTCTGTCAAAGAATAGAATAACTTTATTGCCTTGCCAAACTCATTCGCTTCAGTGGTAAATGAAAGGTCTGCCATTAGTTTGGAAAGCGTAGGCACAAAATGCTCTGGGTTGTTCTTAACCTCATTTCCCATCCGATCTTTTAATGAAAATCCAGTAACCTCTATCATTGGGTCAAGAGGTTGAGGTGGGACCGGGTGTACATCAAAAAGACGGATATCTTTATGCAATAGACTAGAGTCGCCTTGAGCACTCAGACCAATAATTAGCTCATTTTTTGATACCCCACCAGTTTTGCTGACGCGGCACAAATATTTGTCAACCTCTTCAGTATCAGAAGAAAATTCACAATCTTCCGAGGTAATAATAAATGCACCTTGAGCCTCTTGAATTTTTACATTTTTGGGGACATAAAATTTAAGCTTGTCTCCCACTGATATGCTAAGAGAAGAAATATCCAAATCTGTATTGCAGAACCAGGAACTCGCCCCCGGAGCTCCACATGACAAAGAGACACCTGAATCAACATTACTTATTTTGTCTGTCACGCTAGCAGAAAAACAAGAGAAACTAGCAACAGAAGGAAGCAGAAATAATATAGCGGCTCTATGAGGAACCCTTGTTGTTTTTAATTTTTTCTTGAGCACATTAAACCTCGACTCTATGGAATAATTAGTTATTGATTTTCTGATTTTTTTGCTGAGCTTGTGATCAGCGGAATAAAGCTACCATAAGAATTCAGCACAAAAACCCCCTTCCATTTAAAATCTGAAACTATCAAACAAAATCCAAAGTTCACCTGTTTTTACTGATGCTAGATTTTTCCGCCATCTTTGAGGGATTGCATCCATCACTTCAAGTGTTAATTCTTCTTCATTCCTGGTGATAGCGCATCCTCAACAGGAGGTAAAACGTTACGTTTTGGCGAGGTAAGGTAACCTTCTTGATTGGATGCATGTATTTGTTCAGCACGAAATAACGTATATTTACTATTAGATACACCAGAATAGGTTTCAGCATCTCGCAATATAGTCGGCCTGATAAATACCATCAAATTTCGTTTTGAGGTGCTTGTTCCAGAATATCGAAACAAATACCCTAACAATGGAATGTCTCCTAAAAGAGGAATTTTAGATATAC
Organism: Aeromonas sp. R2-4; assembly: GCF_040908365.1. NCBI lineage: Bacteria > Pseudomonadati > Pseudomonadota > Gammaproteobacteria > Aeromonadales > Aeromonadaceae > Aeromonas > Aeromonas sp. R2-4. Next base: position 5,567 of record NZ_JBFODO010000027.1, on the reverse strand, counting down.
TCTCTTTAGTTTGTTCATCCATCATTCCGCCAAGGACAACAGTTTCACCACTCTTTACCAATACGGCATTTTTAACCGTTCTAGAGTTAAATGTTGGACCTAGCGAGCTATTATTATCACTATCAGCAGTCTGAGCAACACTTGAGACTTCCTGCTCAATTTTAAGTAAAACTGAATCGCCCTCATTAATTCTTGGGGTCACAACCAGTTTAGTACCAACCGTTTTATACTCTACTGAAGTAAATATGCTATCGCCACTTGTGGAGCTTTGTTCTGTTCCTTTTTTAGGTACCTCTTGACCAACATTAAATGCCCCCTCCTCATTATCCATGATTACCAGGCTTGGCGTAGAAAGAATGTCATTTTTTGTGTTTGAGCTGATTGCAGTAGCCAGCATAGACCAATCACCGTGGAAGAACCCCGCAGCCATACCATTAAATTTTAATAAACTATCGTTATGAATGCCTGTTGGCCCACTGATAGCTGTAATTGGTAGTCCAGAATCAGTGAATTGCAGACCACCACTATCTTTATTTGCCCATTGAACACCAAGATTAAGGGAATCAGTATCAGACATCTCGACAATCATTGCCTCTACCAGTACTTGAGCCCGTCTAATATCGAGTTGTGCAATAACACGAGCCAATTGGTTCATCGTGTCTAACGGGGCAGTGATAACAAGAGAGTTCGTGAGTACATCAGCTGATATCATCAGCTCATTCCCACCGGAAGAGGGGGGGGTTGATAGGTCTTTTCTGCCTTTACTGATACTTGAGTTGACACCTTTAAGAACATCAACCATGTCTTTTGCATTACCATACTTTAAGTAAAACACTTTGGTATTGCCTTCAATTTTTTGCACCAGATCCAGTTGATGGATCATTGCTATGGTACGAGCTCGTGCCTTAGTGTCACCACTAACAATAACTGAGTTTGTACGTTGGTCTGCAACGACTTTTGGTACTCTTCTTGTATTGTTCTGACTATTATCCTCTTTATTTAAATTGCTTATTAGCCTTACCATCTCCTCAGCAGAGGCATGTTTTAATTTTACTATCTCAACCTCTTGGCTTTGCGCCCTATCCACACGAGAAATGACTTGTACAAGACGATTAACGACAGCAGCACGGCCGGTTAGCAGCAACACATTGGATGCCTCATAAGACACGACATTGCCACCCGCCGCATTGTCGTTTAACTGGCGCAGTAAAGGTGCCAATTCACGAGCAGGCACATTCTCAACAGGAACTACTCTAGTCACCATTTCATCCCCTACACCAGGGTTATCCATATCGACGACAGGGATCGCTGATGATTTTGCATCTCTGGCGCGAATTACTTTAATAACGCCATTGTCCATCGGTATTGCTGCGAATCCGTATACATCCAATACACTCAAGAAAAATTGATAGTATTGGGCCTCATCCAGCAAGTCGTAACTTCTGATATTCACCCTCCCCTTTACCGATGGCTCAATGATAATTGTTTTATTCAGTGTTTTTCCTATCGTATTAACAAACTCCTGGATATCTGTGTTTTTAAAACTTGCTGAGTATTCCGATGCACTGACATTCACACTGGCAACAAATACATGCAGGATAATTAACAACCGAAATTTCATCATATATATCAGATCACTTCACATTATCGCGGAGCAGTCATATACCCATCTGGCGTTCAAGAAACTTAATAAGGTTGCTTAATCCCAGGTAACTGCAAATTAAAAAAAACGTGACTGCAAAGCAGTCACGCAAACACGCACGGGTTATGCTTGCCCTTACCTTGCGTTTAGACTACTGGTGAGAAGTGCCACATGTGATACTGCATTACACTTATCATCAGATATCCATCACTTAAGAAAGTGCAGATACATACGTATGACGTTGCATCATACGGGGAGTAATTTAGCCACCTGAGTGAATCAAGGGAAGACTTATAACCCACAAATCAAAAAAAATCCGAAAAAAACGCATTAAAAGAATGTCAATTATGAACGTGATGGGAAAATAGCATAAATTATGCTGACCACATATATCACATCACAATAGTTAAACGAGTATATAGCTTGGCGTATCACAGTTAGCTGGCAGATAGAACAAAACCTTGTTAATCATTATCGTTCTTTAAAATAAATAATTACTGTGTCCTCATCTTCAATATTATACAATGCTGTACTTTCTGTGTATGCATCGACACGGTTTACCCCCATAACCCATAGCCACTCAACTGGCCTCATCACCCAATCATTGGTGATATCAAATACATTTACATCGATGGCTAGTTTGCTACTGTAAATCTTGTCTCCGCTCATTGACAATATGTCTACATGCATACTGAGAGTATCCGTGCCAACAATTTCTTCTTGTGCCGTAGCAGAACATGAATCAGATGTACCATAGGTACCTTGAATATCGCGTATTTCAAATTTTCCAGTTGAACCATCGTCTGGCAAGAACCAGTCAATGCTGGCATTAGCATGTTGTAATGGTGATGCCAAGTTAACAGGTGCAATACACACTTTAAATCTTAAGTCGCCTTTTACCCCCCTCTCTTGCTGCTGACCGCTTGCATGTGCAGATCCGATACTGACAAAGACTATTAATAACAGATGAATTACCACATTGATAGCTTTCATAGCAACCTCACTTGGACTACATCAGTTAAAAAGTACTCAACCACACTTCATTAAATATTAACGCCATAGTTACAGCCAAGTTGTTTTCTATAACTCCTGGCTATCGAGACTGAAAATTTCCGTACTTTTATTACTCGACCTCACAAGATTGGTTCATTTGAACCAGTTGATGCCAAGGGCGAAGTAACAGATCCTTCCACGTCAATGGTGTATTACGGAGAGCCGCATTCCCCGCAACCCTGTAAGGCTGTTGCTGTGAGTCAAATGCATAAGGATAGATATGGCGAACACGGATCAAACTTTGCAGTCCGCCACTACTCGGCACCTTACGCTCCTCCAATAAAAAAATGTCAGGCAAGCGCCTTATTTTGGCGAAATCCTCACCCAGAGCCCAAGGGGAAACGCCAAAAATTTCTGCTGCCTCCCGGGCACTTATCAAACGCTGTTGTTGGTACAACCAATAGGCTACACGAATATAACGAGGCTCAGTGCCATTACTCATCATTAACTCTATACATGTATTAATAAATACTTACTCTTTCTAATAAAACAGTAATAAGGAATATTTTACTTATTCATACACATAAATCCGTCATATACATCCCACGTGTTATCGTATGGCTCTATTACTGACTGTGATAGTCTATTTATATTAATTTGCACAAGATGATCTTCAGTACTATTTTTTAACATAATCATTCTACGTGGCTTGCCACCAGTAGTGCTACTAAAGATTCTGTCGACCCCGTCAATATTCACATCACCTCCAGATAAGGCCGTATCATAAATTGTCAAATCAGGCAACGCCGATATAAAAATGTCTTGTGTAAGAGCTTGCATCCCATACCTATCACAACTTCTCTTATAACCTTCTACTGAACTTTGTATACTTCCAGTGCGCCTCAAACCATACTTATTGTTAATTGGGATTTTAATTGAATACGAGCCATAATTATGGTCAGGATCAGCTGGATATATTGAATAGCCTGTCACTTGCAGAGTCTGACTATTTCCAGCCACACCTGGCGTCGATTTTATTGCGCATGTTAACTTATCAGCTTCACATCCTACACCATGACCCGAAGACAACCACGTTACAGTTCTTTTGGTTACATCTTCCAAGTCGCCATCAGCATCATTGTAAGTAACGCCAAATGTAACGCTATTACCTGGTGAAATCGTACCACTGACTAAGTTGACAGCTATTATTGGTGCTTCTCCGACCACAGTTTGAGTTGCTGGTGAAGGCACTGGCTCTGCGGAGTAAACATCCAGAGTTAACAACAATGGCATTAAATGTAAATATATTTTCATTTAGATAGACTCTTCTTTTTACAATGGTGCACACAATAGTGTGCACCTTTTTATATAAATCAATTATAAATTAGCGTTTAGAGACCAACACTCTTATCTTTCGTCTTTGTAAATCCGTTGTTACTGTGAACGACTCAGTTATTGCACCAGGAATATCAGTATATTCAGCGCCACCGACTACGGTTTGAACTTGCCATTGATAATTTAGATTTACACATTGGTTGGCACATGTAGGTATCGCTTGCAAAGTCTGGTTGACCTTGGCACGACCTTGAATTACAACACTTACAATTTCTGGTTTAAGAGTCACATCAACGCTCTTGCTACTTAACTCAACCCCATCCACTTGCGGCACAATGCCAAGCAAGCCTGCCTGAGTGCCACTGATATCCGCTTGATATACCCCTTCTGCTGTTTCAGTGATTGCTCCTACTTGCGCCACGATATTTTTCGTCAGTAAACGCAAACGGGACTGTTCAACCAATCCAATTACAGGGTTGTCATTGGCATCACGAGCGGTAAATGTCACCCGTGCTTTTTCAACCCCATCAGCAACGATGGTTGGCGGTGCAACTTCCATGACTGAGTGTGCCTCGCTGACCATCACAGCAGTCACCTCAACCCACTGGCTCAGTGAGGTTAATTCTACATCATCAACCACAGGCAAAGACTCCGCTCGTCCAGCACCACAGTTAGTAGCCTGTCGGGCTGTATATGTGCCTGGCGACACTTCTATCGGGCTCTCCAAATCACCGAAGTGGCACCCTTCAGGTCCTATTCTATCAAAAAATAATTGGAAGAAGAGTCGATGAGAGTCAAGCAGACCTGTAACCAGTTGCCCCTCGCTGTCTTTGGCTACAAAGGTAGCCGTTACGGCATCAATTCCGTCACCAATAATGCTGCTCTTATCCAATGAATATGAGGATTGCCCTTCATCCACCAACCATGCAGTGAGCTCCAGTGCGCTCTTATTACTCTCCATCACCTTGCCATCAACTACCGGAACAAACTCCACCTGACCAGGTTGCAGACCTGTCACTTGCGCCGTATAGGCACCCGCCACATCTGATGACTCGGCCAACAGCGATAGTGTAGCGACCACCCCTTGCTGAACAAATTCCAGACGAGGCTTGCCATCATAGGTGTCGCTTAACAAGCCGGTTACTGGCTGCCCGTTCTGGTTTTTCGCCATAAATACAAGCTGTGCCCCCTCTCTGCCATTGGCAATAATGGTTGCCGGGGAGAGACTCAAGGTTGACTGCCCTTCTGCCGGGATTAACTGTACAAAGGTCACCGCCTTGCTCTGGGTCGCCCCGTTGCTCAGGGTCGCCGTCACGGTGCTCTGGCCAATCACGGTGCTGGTCAGCTCGATAACCGCAATACCGGCCGCATCGGTGGTCACCGGGTTGCTGCCCACCAGGCTCGCGCCGTTGTCGGCAGTGAAGGTCACCGGCTCATTTTCCACCGCACTGCCATCCGCACGGGTCACCTTGACCTGCACCTTGTTCTTGGCCACGCCGTCGGCCTGGGCGTTGTCGGTTTCCACGGTCATGTTGCCAGCGGTGATCTGCACGTCGCTGCTAAAGGTCACCGCCTTGCTCTGGGTCGCCCCGTTGCT
>NZ_JBFODO010000026.1:0-3005 GCF_040908365.1 Aeromonas sp. R2-4 | reverse complement strand
CCGGAGGCATCGGTGGTCACCGGATTGCTGCCCACCAGGCTCGCGCCGTTGTCGGCACTGAAAGTCACCGGCTCATTTTCCACCACGCTGCCATCAGCACGGGTCACAATGACCTGCACCTTGTTCTTGGCTGCGCCGTCTGCCTGGGCGTTGTCGGTTTCCACGGTCATGTTGCCAGCGGTGATCTGCACGTCGCTGCTAAAGGTGACTGACGCATTCGCCTGCTTGCCATTATCCAATTGGGCGGTCACGGTGCTCAGCCCCGCAGTCAGGCTAGTCAACCGCCCACGCGCTATACCTTGTGTGTCAGTAGTTACCACGACGTCCTGCATGATCGCGCCATTGCTGGCTCGGAAGCTAACGTTGAGTCCTGCCATAGGTGCGTCGCTGTCATCCACAACTGTGGCTTTCACCACATTTGTCATATGACCATCGGCAAGCACTCCATCGTTCTCTACGATTAGTGCATGATCCTTGAAATCCCCCGGTACAAGACTCTCCTGAAAACTAATCAGAGCAAACGCTCGCTTACCGTTATCCAACTGTGCAGTTACTGTGCTTAAACCAGGCGTAAGACTACTTACTGTCGTCTCGGCGACCCCCTGTTCATCGGTCACTACTTCCGTGTTAATCACTGTTGCGCCACTATCTGCACTGAAGCTAACCCTTTGACCGCTTAGTCCACTTCCTGAAGCATCAACAACGATCGCTCTAACACTGTTGGTAGCTGAGCCATCAGCAACGGCGTTATTGCTGACAATAGAAAGTGTGGCATCTTGAAAATGCACGGGATTACTATCGGCAACGATATCTAGTGCCGTTTCTACTAATGGTAATGAGGCGATAGACTTGGCCTGAATACTCACATGACCAAGCAATTGCTCTCTTGTCTGCTTTACCCCGTTTGAAAGCAGCGTAAAAGCATTAATCCAACCACCATCGTCAGATGGTCTTCCTGATTGCACTTCCACGATCAATGCTGGATCTGTTGTTTTGATAACGCTCTCTATGGGAGCTACAGACAGGACAGTATCCCCAAGCTTACGCTCCAACACCCATTCAACTGTGATGGGATCGGATGACCGATTTGCCACCCCAGTGACGGGAACAGATGACAGATTTATCACCCCATTTGGGTGGCTTGTTACTTTTACTTGCCTTTCAAAGGCAGCAACATCTGCATGCACAATAGTAGAGATAGGTTCAGAGCTAATGACTTGGCCATTTCTTAGAGTCACATCAAGATAGAGGGTATACTCAGCAATGAGTGTATCTACTGGAAGCAACGGAAGTGTTACCAAGGGTGATGGGATCGACACATCATTGAAGCCTTGAAGCAGGTCTGGCATACCTAATGGGGAGACTGCTCTCCAGTGCCATGACGTGATTTCTGCCCCTCCAGTTATCACGGGCGACAGTTGAAGAACTTGTCCTGACTGGCCATAAATAGCAGCATGAGAGACTGCAACATTGCTACTCTTTTTCCTGTACTGGAGTACGATTTCATTATTTCTTTCAACCAAATCGTGACGCATGCCAGTGACCAGCCGGTCTTTTAGCACTTGGCTAGAGTTAAATAGTTGGGAAAAAGATGAACCAAGTTTAAAGTTAAAGCTCAGCTCGATGCCAAGTTCAGAACCTGCATTTTTAGTCCACTTGTTCGCAAGTCCAGCGGTAACAAACGGGAAAGGAGTCCACTCGATACCCAAAGCTGAAGAATAAGGACTTTTTTCTAGCTTGTTAGCAGATTGGATAGCTATTTCATTACCAAAATACTGCTCATGAGTAGCAGTAGCAGCCAGTTGAGGATACGAAGGTAAGTAAGCTTTTAACCGTGCATCGATCCCTTTCGCAGGCCGCTCTTCATATTCATCAAGATCTACCGAGCTTTTCCAACTTGACAACGGATGATAGTAGTTTAGTGCTGCTTTAAAATGATCCGCAGCGCCCTCTAAACCGAACCCGAGACGATTATGCCCCCTTTTAAGTTCATGATCAAAAAATGAGTTATAACCAATCATCCAAGTGTTATCAACGTAACGATGACCTACACCAAAATTGAAGAAATTACGATTTGACTCACTATTTTTTCGTATCCCTGATTGAAAAAAAACAGTGTTATGCTCATCATCATACAAAGAATAAAGAGCATCCAAAGAGTAACCTGACAATTGCAATTCATTGTCTAAATCAACAACACTTTTAACAGTACCAAAGTCATTTGACAGAGCAGAATCTACGTAAGTCGTGACATATGAAGATGCAAGTGAATTGGCTTGGTTAATCCAATAGTCACGCTCAGAATCAACTGATATTCTGGTAGCATTTTCTTCATGGGACTTAAATTGACTATTGCTTAATGTAGAATGAAACTTAGAGGCATAAGTATCTTCATCTGTAAGATCAATTTTTGTACCTTCATTAAACGGCGCTGCAAGTCTAATAGCTTGCGTAGCTAAATAATCATCCATATCTTTTGCAAGCAAGGATTGTTCACCTTTAACTGCTTGCGAACTGCCAAGCTCAGGCAGATCAGACGCTATTGCTTTTGTAACCCCCAAGAAAGATGGTACAACGACCTGAAATAATTGCAATGATATTAACAATGAAGACAACCACTTGTTGCCACGAATCTCATCTCTCGACATAAAATCACATCTCTTGTGTTTGTTTGTTCGTTTTGCTGCTTTGCTGCTTTTCTGCTTTTCTGCTTTTCTGCTTTTCTGCTTTTCTGCTTTTCTGCTTTTCTGCTTTTCTGCTTTTCTGCTTTTAATAAAAAATCCATGCTGGTATATAAAAAGCAGTAAACATGAAAACAATCACCAATAAAATGTACAATGATATAAATGCACCAATCGTGAATCGATAGGTGCAATAATTACAGGTTGCATTTTTTTCAGTGATCGCCTTTAACTTCCGACAAATTGGCTTTTTCATATACGATTACCGCTCTCTACCATAAAGGAGGTTGCAAGATATTGCCCCCCCCCAATACGAAATAACAC